>JAVBMP010000060.1:0-20037 GCA_031552315.1 Desulfovibrionaceae bacterium
TTGGAGCTTTTTTTATTTTTCTCGACATTTAGGTCTGCGCGTTATAAAAATATGAAAACAAATATTACGAGGCGGGCATGCCTGATTTTATTTTGGAAATAGCGGAAAATGAGCGTTATGTGTCTATGCACCGTGGTCTGGTGGTTGTGCGTGAACAGGAAAAAATATTGGGGGAACTGCCGGTTGATGCGCTTCTGTCTGTTATTTTAAGCGCGGACGGCATAACGCTAAGTAAAAAATTTTTGGAACGCATGGCAGAGGAAAATATTCCGGTAATTATTTGCGGCGCCAACTACATGCCGTTATCCATAGCCACCCCGGTAAGCGCCCATTACAGGCCATTGGCTGTGGCCCGGCTGCAAGTGGAGGCCTCACCCGTTTTGTACAAGCAACTCTGGAAAAGGGTTGTGGAGATGAAAATAACCAATCAGGCAAATGCGCTGGAATTATGCCGTGGGAAAAATGAACCGGCTTTGGTGAAATTGCGTGATAAGGCCAGAAGGGTGAAGTCCGGCGATGTGGAAAATCAGGAAGGGCAGGCCGCGCGTCTTTATTGGAACGCTCTTTTTGGCGGGAATTTTTTGCGCAACCCTGATGAAGGAGGCATAAACGCGTTGTTGAACTATGGCTATGCGGTGCTGCGCGCGGCTTGTGCCCGCGCAATTTGCGCCTGCGGGTTGCTGCCCCTTTTCGGCATACACCATTCCAATGCCTACAATGCGTTTTGTTTGGCCGACGATATGATGGAGCCTTTGCGCCCCCTGGTTGATGTTGAAGTTTTCCGCCTGGCGGAACAGGGGGGCAAGCTTGAGCTTAACCCCAAAAGCAAAAGAACTTTGTTGCGAGTTCTGCAAAGCGTAATGCTTTTGGAAAACGAACAAAGTTCTCTTGTGCCGCTTACGCAAAAAATGGCGCAAAGCCTGGTGCGCAGCCTGAGCGAGAAAGAAATGCGGCTGGAGCTTCCCCTGCTGCTTGTTTGAGCTGCTTTTTATCGCAGGCAGAAAGCTAAAATAAATAAAGCTGTTCCAGTTTGTTCAGTTCCGCATTTTCATTTTTGCTTACGGTTTTGCCGAAGTAGTTTTTGGCCAGACCATATTGACGGTCAGTTATAAACAATATGGTAACCATGCCGTTTTCCACCAGGCAGTTGTTTACCTGCGCGGCAAGCAGTTCCGATTTTTCCAGGCTTTCACAGTGGCGCATGTAAACGGAAAATTGCTTGCGCGTAAAGCCCAGTTCCAGCAAACTGTTGCGGAAGCGGGTGGCCCGGCGCATTTCCAGCTTGCTGCTTACCGGCAGGTCAAACATTACTATTACCCACATAATGCTGTAGGCCGAACAATTACGGCTTTTGGCGCGTCTTCTTGCCATGCCACAGCCTTTTGTGCTTGCGGGCAATTTTACCAAAGGGCGTAAGTTCTATTTTTCTCGCCCTGGCCTGGGTGAAAAAAGACAGGCCGGTGTTACCGCTGGTCCAGCGTGGCAATGCGCAAGGCTCTGTTGGAGTAAGCGCCCTGGCATCTGATAAAATATTGCAAACCAATATGCCAGGACTCATCTTTTGCACAGTAAACAACACATTGCCCACCGGAGCGGGGATTTTATATTTGTCACGCATTTCGGGCGTAACTTCCAACTGCAGCACATCTCCATTCCAAACCCGCCAAATTAGCTTGCCGCCTTCCTGTTGCCAGGCCGGTTTGAAATCTTTACGGTTGGCGTGGAAGCGCGTTACGCATTCCCAACCCACCTTGCCTTGCGGGGTTTCATAAAAATCCGTGCAAAAGTTGCTTTTTGGCTCAAAGCCGCATTGCTCACGTTTTCTGATGCCTACCAGGCGCTTGTAATCCAGGTCAAAAAAATGGTGTCCAACTTGTGGATCTTCCTTTTGAGCCAGTTCTATGGCTTTGGCGACAATGCGTTCTTCTGTGACGGCAAAGGGTTTTTTGCCGGCGGCGCTGTCTTCCGCCAATTGTTGGCGTAACAGCTCTTCCGCCCGGATATAGCGGCTTTCAATCGCGCTTTTCTGGTGGCGTGAAAGTTCATAAACCGCGAGTACAGCCTCATTTTCCAGCGCGATGGTGTTGGTATTGAAAATAATGTTGTTCGCGAGTTTTTCTTTGGATTTGAAAAGCTCCAGTTTTCTGCGGTAGCGTATCAGGTAGCTGCCCGGGTCGTTTTTGCGTTCTTCCAGAACGCAGTATTTGGTTGCATCATGCAGTTGCCCGGCCTTGCCGTGCTCCGGCTTGGGTGAAACCAGCAACTTTTGCAAGGCTTCCAGCGTTTTTTGGCGAAACTCGCCAGTGGTTGAACCAAAAGGCACGGGGCGCTCACTAAACTTCAGTTCCAGCTTTTCACGTTGCTCTCTGTCAAGTTGCTTGTCCAGCCGTTCAATGCGTGAAACAAGTTGTACAGTGCTTCGGGTGGTGCAGGCTGCCACCACGGCATCCAGGGCGTGGTGGCGGTGATCATAACGGGGCTTGGCCTTGTAGGCCGGGTTTTTGGTTACTTCGCCCGTGGTTTCGTCCACAAGATTTTTTTCCGGGCGCGGCAGGCCCATCAGGTCATATTCCAGGCAATCCAGCCCCCACAGGTGGCGCAATTTGGCGGTTATGCCGCCCTTCAGGCAAACCACGTCCGGGCAAATGGCAGAAAGGTAGCGCGCGCCCATTTTGGCCATGTAGCTGGTATCGGTCATGCGGCTGTCGGTTTGTTCCTCATCGCCGAATTTCTCATATTTTTCTTTAGCGCTTGGCAAAAAGCGCCAGGCCTTGGCTTCCGGATACTTCTTTTTATCGCTGATGAGCTTCAAAATATGCTGCCAGGCATCCGGGTTGCTTGCCTGTATAAATTCATGGGGGAACTGGTTGCCCTTGGCCAGGTTGACCGCGCCGTGCGTAAGGGCAAGGTTCATGTAGGTATCGCTGCCGCCATGCGATTGCGGGATAAGGTGGTCTATTTCGCAATGTTGCAGGTCTGCTATGCCGATATTTTGCAAGGTGTAAATATCTTGCCCGTTTTGTTCCTTCCACAGGCGGTAGCGCAAAATGTTTTTAGAGGTGGCGGGTATGCCGTTTTTGCGCAGATCTTCTTCTATGGCGGTATTTTCCTTCTGCCTGGTCTGCATTTTTCTGGTATCTTCTTCCCGCTTCTTTTTTGATTTGCCCAAGTCGCGAGAAAATTCCACATGAATGCGCTGCGGCTTGCCGTAAAGCTCAATAATTTCATTGACAATTTTGCGGAGCTGGTTCAAGGCCACATGCACCACCGGGTTGGGAATGCGGCCGAAATCTCTTTCTTCCGGCGTGGCGCTGTGCAGGTGCCAGGGGTGAACTTCCGCCACATCATGGCGCAAGAGTTCTCCATAATAGGGCAGGCTGGCGTATTTGCCGGCCATGGCGCGGTGAATTTCCTCTTCCGCCGTGTAGCCGCAGGCATCCGCCGCTGTGCGGTTGGAATGCGGCTTCCAGCATTCTGTGCCATCCGGCTGTTTGGGCCAGTGCCCTTCCTTAAGTTTTTCCAACACCTTTTCGCTGGCAGTTTTGCCAAGCATGGCGTGGTCTTTGGGCAATTTGGCAACAATGCCGGCGGCTACATCTTCCGGTTTGTCGTTGTCAAGCGCAAGGCGTTTGGCAATTTCCCGCAGGTAGTCATCTTCCGGCATCAGGCGGCTGTTTATGTTGTCCGGCTCCAGGCGCGGTTCCGCCATAAATTCTATAAGGTTGTCCCGTTCGGCCAAGGTCATGGCCTGCCAGGCCGGAATATCTTTGAAGGCCGCAACATGGGCAAAGCCTTTTATGGGCTTTTCGTCAGTTTCCGGTAACTTTATGGATTCTATTTTTTCAGGGAAAAATTCTTGTATCAGCTTGGTAATTTCTTTTTTGCCAAGGCTTTCACCGGACAGGGCTTTGACGGCCAGCAGGTCACGCGCTTCCTTGGGCAACTCATAAACATTTACGCGGGTAACCACCCGGATGTTGTTTATTTGCTCATAGATGCGCCGTTCTTCAGAAAGGCGGTGCATTTTTGGCAGACGGCGTTCCGCCGGGTTAAGGGAACATTTGCCAACCGCATAGGGCGCGTGTGGGGTATCCGCAAATACCAGCTTGTAGGCTTCCGCTTTTAGTTCCGGCGTAAGTTGCGGGTAAAATTCCGCCTGTTTGTCCCAAATGCGGTGAAAATCTTCTTTGACCAGGAAACGCGGCACAGAATAATCCACCAGATTTTCTTTAATGAAAAGCGCGCGGCGGCGTATGGGTTTTTTGGCTTCCCCTTCTCCGGTAAGGCGCTTGTGGAAATATTCCGAAAGCGTTTGCCCGCTTTTTTTCAGGCGGGCTTCAAGCGCGCGGTAGGTGTTGGCGCTTTTTTGTTTGTCTTTTACCTGCTTTTTTTCTTCCCCGTCTTCTTCGGCAGTTTCCGCAAGTTCAGTAAGGAAGCTTGCCCCGCGAAACTTGGCCAAGTGCAAGAGGCTGCGCCCAAGTTCATAAAGCGAGGCGTATTTGCCGCGAGCCCCCAGGGCGCGCGTCCTGTATGGCGAAAAATGCATGACCTGCTTCAGTTCTTGCCGGTCTGCCGGCAACATGCCGTGCTGTTTCAAAAAACTTGCAAGTTTTTTTTGCCGTAATTTACGCCGTTGCAGGGTTTTGCGGGCTTGCCGTTTCACGCGTCTGTCCGCAGCGCCTTCCGGGGTATCAAAAATGCGTACGCCAAGGTCAAGAATGCCTGTGGGCATGCCATTTTCATCCAGCTTGATCAGCGCTGTGCCTACAGAAGCTATGCCGAGGTCAATGCCCAGAATGTAACGGTAAAGTTTGCTCATACGTCCTCGCAAAAAGGTGTTGACAAAATAAAATCATGCAAATATAAAAAAGGCGTTATCTGTTTAAAACTTTCTTAGCAGGATTTGTTTGGGCAGACAACAGTTTTACAACAAGGGTTGTTTGAGTTCGCTCAAACTTCTCCGTAAAATTTGGCGGTTCTCCACTGGAGGCCGCCTTTCTTATTTGTTTTCTGATAAAACGAAGAGCAGTGGCAAGTCAAGTAAAAGTCGCGCAGCTCCAGGGCTACCTCATCTTATGATATTTTCGCTTTGAGATTGTCGCTTTGAGATTGTCGCTTGACGGCGGGCAAAGCCCGCCTGCGACAATTTCGCGGGCGTTACGCTTTGCTTCACAACGCCAGATTTCATCTGGCCAGATAATTTCAATGACGAAACGCTCAGCCCCGCGCGGCGATGTAGAAAACGTAGCCGTAGGCGCTGGAATGGTTGCGGTAGAGTTCTATTTCTTCTTGCAGGCTGTTCAGCATTGCGTGGGCTTCAGAATTGGGGCCCAGTTGCGGGGTCAGTTGGTCAAGGCGTTTTTGCATGGGGGTGTAGTAGTTTTCCCACCAGTCATTTTCCGGAAGGGTGAAGTTACCGACAAGTTTGTAGCCGCTGTTTTGCAGGGCGGCTATGTTTTCCGCCACGTTGCGCATGGGCGGGTAGCCGCGTTGCCAGAAATCCCAGGCTTGCGGGTGGGTTTTTTGCGGATTTTCCACCAGCCAGGAAAGTTCGGTTATTGCCAGCAGTCCGCCTGGTTTGCCATTTTGCGGGTTTTTAAGCAGCTTGCCCCAGGTGTTTATGCCTTTGTCAAAGCCAGCGATATAAAGCGAGCCTTCCCCCCAGACCAGGTCACAGGATGCGGGCGGCAGGCCAAGGCTGGGCACGTTGGTTATATCCGCCTCTTTTACTTCCAGTATTTTTTCCAGTTTTTCCGTCTGGGCCTTTTCATGCAGGCTTTGCAGCAGGGCGGGGCTGGAATCTATGGCGTAAACCTTGCCCTGTTCGGGCAGGGGGCGCAGGTAGCGGGCCAGTTCAAGGCTTTGCCCGCCGCTGCCGCAGCCCATATCCACTATTACCGGACTTGGCGGCAGGAAGGGGCGGGCCAGTTCAAAGGCCTGCCGGGTGCTTTTTATGCTGCCCGGCCCTTGCCGGGGAATGTGCCTGAAGACAAGGGAAATGAAATCTTCCTGTTGCATGGCGCGTCCTTGTGTGCTTGCCGGTTGCCGCGAATGGGCTGGATACAAGACCAATATGGCGTTAAAAACCTGTTGAGGGGTCGCGGGGAAATCATTTCCCCGCGCGGGGTTCAGGGGCGGAGCCCCTGATCGCCGAAGGCATTTCACGGCGCTTGCCGCCGGGCAGGGCGGCCAGGCGTTCCAGCAGAATGGGCAAAACGCTTTCCGGTTCAAGGGTGGTCAGGCAGGCCGTGTCGCCATTTGGGCATTCGGTGTGTCCGCAGGGTTGACACGGCAGGCCTTTGCTTATGTGCTGGTGTTCCGGCGCGGGGAAAGTCCAGGCGGCGCTGCTGGTGCTTATGATGGACAGGCTGGGGGTGCCGGTTGCCACGGCTATGTGGCGGGGGGCGGAGCAGCCGCCCAGGTGAAAATCCGCCTTGGCGATGCAGGCGGCCACATGGCGCAGGCCGCGGTATTTTTCCGGCAGGGCAATTTGTTCCGGCCGCGCGGCCTTTTGCCACAGTTCACGCACGCAATCTTCTTCGCCCGGGCCGAAAAGCAGCAAAAAGCGCAGGTTCGGGTTGCTGTCCGCCGCTTTTTGCAGCAGGTTGGCGTAATGCGCGGCGGGCCAGCGGCGGGCGCTGTATTTGTGGGTTGCGTCAACCGTAACCAGGGTATGCGCGGGGCTTATGTTGTGCGTTGCCAGCAGGGCGTCGGCAAGGGCCAGTTCATCCGCTGCAAGGTAAATATCCGGTTTGAGTATTTCCGCCTGAATGCCCAGGGGGGCAAGGACAGATGCCTTGCAATATGCCGCGTAGCCGTCTTTCGCATCTGTCCAGTGGGTGTAAAGGCAGCGGTTGTACCAGGGCGGGGTGTAGCTAAGGCGCAGGGCCTTGCGCGGGGAAAAAAGTGAAAGGGCCATTACCCAGCGGCAGCGCGGCAGTTGCTGGAAGTCTACAATAAGGTCAAAGGCTTCACGGTTCATGGCCAAATAGAATTGAGCCTGGCGCAACCAGCTCCATTTCCGGTCAATGGCCCAGATGCGGGCAATGGCCGGGTGCCCTTCCACCATGGGGGCGCAGGTGCTGGAAACAAAAAAGTGTATTTCCGCGTTGGGAAAGCGCCGGGCCAGCATAGCCAGGGCCGGGGTGGCAAGCAGCACGTCCCCGTTGCTGCGCAACTGGCAGACCAGAATTTTTTTTATGTTGTCCAGCCGTTCCGGGGCAATCTGGTTTTTTTGGCTCAAAGTTTTACCTCATCGGCAATGCGCAGGCAAAGGTCGGCCTTGTTCAGGGTGTACAGGTGAATGCCCGGCGCGCCGGCTTCCAGCAGTTGTTTGATTTGGGTGATGGCGTAACGGATGCCCACTTCACGCACCGCTTCATTCCCGCCCTTCTGGTTGGCTTCTTCCAGTTCCAGATAAAGCTTGGCTGGGATATGCCCGCCGCACATGGAAAGGACATGGCGCACGGAATCCAGGCTGACAATGGGCAAAATGCCGGGCAGAACCGGTTTGTCAAAGCCCACGGCGCGCATGCTGTCTACCAGGTGCAGGTATTCACGCACGTCAAAGAAAAGCTGGGTAATAAGGAAGTCGCCGCCCGCCGCCAGTTTCAGGGCGGTGAAGCGGTGGTCGTCTTTTACGGTTTTGGCTTCCGGGTGCGGCACCGGGTAAGCGGCGGCGGCCACGCAAAAGTCCGGAAATTCCCGGCGGATGAAGCTGATAAGGTCAGACGCGTGGCGAAATTCGCCCTTTGACCAGTCATAGGGCGCGGTGGCCGGGGTGCCGTCCGGGTTGTTTTTGGGCGGGTCGCCGCGCAGGGCCAGAATGTTTTTTATATTGGCCTGTTGCAGGGCGCGCAGGTAGTCGCGTATTTTTTCTTTGCTTGCGCCCACGCAGGTAAGGTGGGTCATGGGGGTGAAGCCGGTTTCCCGCAAAAGGCGGGCAGCTATTTCCAGGGTGTTGTGCTGGTTGCTGCCCCCGGCCCCGTAAGTGACGGACGCGAAAAGCGGGTCAAGGCGCTGAAGCTTTTTGGCGGTATTGAAAAAATCGTCCCAGGCCGCCGGATCCTTGGGGGGAAAAAATTCCAGAGAATAAAAAGGCTTGGACGCGGCATTTATTTTATCAATTACTTGCATGGGATACCTCAAATGACTTTTGGCTTTAAAAAATAGTGTAACAGGATGTAAAAATTGCGTAATTTAACGCCGTGGCGCGGCAGCCCCGCTACCCCTTGCAGGGGCGGGGGCCGGGGCGGGCCGGGCCGGGGCCGGCGCGGGCAGGGGCACGGCTTCCGGCAGCACAATAAGCTGCGGGGCCTTGCCCCCGGCCTGGGTAATCGGGTCTGTCACGTTATCTTTGATCCAGTGCGTGTCAAGCCATTCCATGGGGCTTACTTCCAGCCCGGCCAGCAACGCGCCGAAGTGCAGGTGGTCGCCCCCGGCCATGCCGGTGGCCCCGGTTTTGCCAATAATTTCACCCCGTTTGACTTCTTGCCCTTTTACTACATGAATCTCGCTAAGGTGGGAATAAAGCGATTGCAGGTTCATGCCATGGTCAATAATGATCAAATTGCCGTAAATGCCCATGTAGTCCGCAAAAATTACCCGCCCGTGGTTGGCCGCCGGTACATCGGCCTTGGCAAGGGAAGCCAGGTCAAGGCCCAGGTGGGTCTGGTTGTCCACATCCTTGCCTTTGTAGTTGTAGGTGCGGTTATCCGCAAAACCGGCGCGGGTGCTGGCGTTGGGCAAGGTTACGAAGCTGCCTTCCCACAGCATTTCCGGGGCGCTGTCCCGGCCTATTTCCAAAAGACGCGCCACGTTGGCAGCCCGAACATCGCCGTTTACCGCAAGAAAGCGGTCAATATCGTTTGTGGCTTGCGGGGCCATGCGAGAAAATTCTTCGGACTTGCCGCCTATGAAGTTGTCGTCAAGCTTGATGGTATCCGACTTGAACTTGCGCGGCAGGCGGTTTACCGGCAGGGGCAGCTTGGCGACATTTTCCACCTTGTCTATGCCTACGAGTTCCGGCTGAAATTCCTTGGTCGTAAGGTTGTAGGGGAAGGCGAAAAAGCAGATATAAAGCCCGTTGGGCTGCTGAAAGGCCGGGAAAAAGTATTCACCCACGCGCACGCCGGTGCTTTTCATGGCCTTGTTGGCAGTGTACATGATGCAGCCGGTGCCGCCCTGCCGCACATAGGGCGGCTGGTTTTTAACGCTAAGGCGGGGGGGCGTCAGGTCCATGCGCATTTTGTATGTTTTGGTGCTGCGGTTGCCCAGGCCAAAGCCCGCCAAAGAGGAATCCGTAGCCTGAATTTCCAGTTCAAATGAACTGTCAAGCAATTCCGGCACATTTATTTTGAACTTCAGTTCGCGCAGGTCTTTTTTGTCGTCATAAACTTCTTTGGCCACCGGGGTCACGCGGGCGTCCTTGCGCACAATGACGGTAATGCTTTTTACGCCGGACTTGTAATCCGCGGCCGTGGCTGTAAATTCAATATTGGGGGAAACGGTGTCCATTTCCGGGCTAAGCGTAATGGCCGGGCTTTCCATGTCTCTGAACAGCATGAAGGCCCCAATGGAAACAAGCACCAGTGGAACAAGAAAAAGAAACAGTTTCAACAACCCTGAACTCTTACGTTTTGCCATGCGTCACCTTGTCTATATCAAATGTCTATCGGTCTTACCGGGCTTTCCAGCTTGGCCAGAAAATCCATAACCATTTTCAAAAAATCGCTTTTGGTAATAATGCCCACCAGGCGGGAATGTTCTGTAACCAGCAGGCAGCCGATGCGTTTTTCCATAAGCATGGCGCCGGCTTCCTGCAAAGAGGTTTCCGGTGAAATTGTCACCAGGTCGCGCACCATGATTTCTGAAACCGGAATGCCGGAATCTATCTGGTTTTTGGTTTCAATATCAATGTCCGCAAAGGTGGACACGCTGGAACGTAACACATCCCTTTGGCTTAAAATGCCCAAAACTTCCATATGCTCGCTAACCACGGGCAGGTGGTGAATCCAGTGATCCTGCATAAGGTCATTGGCGGTTTTAAGCGAGTTTCCGGGCAAGACCGTAATCAGGCCTGTAGACATGTAATTGCGGACAGTGTATGGCATGACTGCTCTTTATAATTTTTTTCGGCTGGCCTTGCAAGCCTATTAACCGGCGGGACTTTGCGCCAATGCGTACGCCCCGGACAATGCCCTATCACAGCGCGATGATATTTTTCACTTGATAGTTTTTGTCCGGGCGTTTATCCATAAACAGACTTCAGGCAGGTTGACAAAAAAAATATTTTTCGTCAACCCATTAAAATGTCCATATGTGCAACATATGCTGAATAACAGCCAGCCTGGCCTTGCAACAACATATTTTTACCCGGTCTGTTTTTTATGAGTGTGAACGCTGATGTACGCCAAAACCTGCGGGAACAACGCCTTGCAGAGGCAAGAGAACGTATGGTGAACGAGCAGGTGGCGGCCCGGGGCATTTCAGACCCGCTGGTGCTGGAAGCCATGCGCCGTACCCCACGGCACCTGTTTGTGGAAGAGGCCATGAGTTCTTTGGCCTATGATTCCTGCTGCCTGCCCATAGGCTATAAACAAACCATTTCTTTGCCCTATGTGGTGGGCTGGATGTCGCAACTTTTGCGGGCCGAAGCGCGGATGCGCGTGCTTGAAATCGGCACCGGTTCCGGCTATCAGGCGGCGGTGCTTTCCAACATGGGTTTGCGGGTGCACACGGTGGAACGGCTGCCGGAACTGCACAAGCGGGCCGCGCGTATTTTTGAGCAGTTGAAGTTGAAAAATATTTTGATGAAAAAGGCGGACGGCACCATGGGCTGGGCCGACGCCGGGCCTTATGAACGCATAATAGTGACGGCGGGCGGCCCTTCAGTGCCGGAACCTTTGCTGGCCCAGCTGGGCGACCCCGGCATAATGGTAATACCCGTTGGCCCGGAAAAGGGCAACCAGCGCATGCTGGTGGTGCGCAAAGAGGGCGGGCGCGTTATTACCGAAGACCGGGGCGAAGTGGTTTTTGTAGACCTTGTGGGAAGTTACGGGTGGTACGCATGAATGAATTGAAAGACGCCCGCGCAAGCGCTTCGGCCTGCTCATCTTGTGCGCAAAAAGCGGGCTGTTCCAAAAAGGCGGGCGGGGGCTGCGCTTCCGCCTCTTCTTTATTCGCTGCTGCGGAAGGCGGCGCGCAGGCAGAAGGGCAGGCGGCGGAAAAAGGCGCCGCGCTGGAAAAGGTTTTAAGCCGCATAAAATACAAGTTGTTTATTATGAGCGGCAAGGGCGGGGTGGGCAAAAGTTCCGTATGCGTAAACCTTGCGGCGGCCCTGGCCCGGCGCGGGCACAAGGTGGGCGTGCTGGATGTTGACCTGCACGGCCCCAGCGTGCCCGGCCTTTTGGGCGTGGCCAATGTTTCTGGCCTGGAATATGAGGACGGCGGCATTGTGCCCCTGCAACGCGGGAATTTATCTATAGTCTCTTTGCATTCCTTCCTTAAAGATCCTGATCAGGCCGTGCTTTGGCGCGGGCCGAAAAAAAGTTCCGCCATCCGGCAGTTTTTGCAGGACGTGCATTGGGGCGACCTGGATTTTTTGCTTATAGATTCCCCCCCCGGCACCGGGGACGAACACATGACCATTTTGAAGGTCATTCCCGATGTGCTGTGCATTGTGGTGACCACTCCGCAGGAAGTGGCCCTGGCGGACGTGCGCAAGTCATTGAGTTTTTTGCGCACGTCCGGCGCGCGCGTTCTGGGTTTGGTGGAAAATATGAGCGGCCTTTTTTGCCCGCATTGCGGCGGGCAGATAGACCTTTTTAAAAAAGGCGGCGGCGCGGCCCTGGCCGCTGCGCACGAATTGCCCCTGCTGGCGGAAATTCCCCTTGACCCGGCCACCGTGCGCGCGGCGGAGGCAGGCAAGACGCTTTTGGAAATGTTTGATACGGATGAAATTTTTGAACCGGGCCAGATGGTTGAAACTGGCAAGCCGCTTGATGCGGGCGAAATGCTTGATGCTGGCCAAAATCTTGATACTGGCAAGGCGCTTGATGCGGGCGAAATGTCCGGCGCGCGCAAACAGCCGGACGCTGGGGCAATGGCGGGTTCCGCCCCCCGGCCTTCGGCCTGCCCGGCCTGTTCCGCCTTTGTAAAGCTGGCGGAAGCCGTGGAGCAAGCCTGTTTTGCGGGGCAGTACCGCGTTTTGTAGCCGGGTGGCCCGGTAGCCGTGAAATAGCGGCGGGCGGCATTTATTGCCGCCGTAACGCCCCCCCCTCCACGGGGGGGGGGTGAGTACGGGCAGCGTGCCTTGGTAAACCCCGGCCTTGCGGGGGGTTGCCATCAATCCGGGATGGCCCGGCAGTCCGCCGTCAATCCGGGGCGGCCCGGCAGTCCGCCGTCAAGCGGCTGTTCCCGGCGTAAACCGTTCTGACAGCCCTTACCCCAAACCGAGTTTTTGCAAACGGCGGTGCAGGGCAAAGCGGGATATGTTCAAATATTCCGCCGCGCGGGTTTTGTTGCCGTGGAAGCGTTCATAGGTTTTGCTTACAATAAGGTCTGTAAGGGCTTCAAGGTCAAGCGGGTTTTCCGGCAGTTCAAAGTCCGGCATGCCCAGTACGGGCAGGGCGGGGCCGGCGGCCGGGGCCGGCGGCATATTCCACGCCATATTTTGGGTCATATTTTGGGCCATATTCCTGGCCATATCCTGCCCCATGTTTTGGCCCATATTCAAACCCATATTCGGGCGCATATCCCAGCCATTTTCCTTGCCGTTTTCTTTTACGGCTGGCAAGGCGTTGCCGGGGCCGTACAAAAAATCCAGGTGTTCCGCCAGCAGGTGTTGGCCGTCATTCAGCAGCACGGCGCGTTCAATGGCGTTTTCCATTTCACGCACGTTGCCGGGCCAGGGATATTTGCGCAGCAGTTCCAGGGCCGCTGGTTCAAAGCCGATGAACAGCTTCTTTTTTTTCTCGCTTTCCCGGCGCAGAAAAAATTCCGCCATGGGCACAAGGTCTTCTTGCCGTTCACGCAGGGGGGGCAGCACCAGGTGCCCCACGCGCAGGCGGTGGTAAAGGTCACGCCGGAAGCCGCCATTTTCCACCATCTCATACATGTTGCGGTTGCCCGCGCAGATGATGCGGGCTTTAAATTCGCGCTTCTTCACCCCGCCAAGGCGGTAGAATGACCGTTCTTCCAGCACGCGCAACAGCTTGGGTTGCAAAGAAAGGGGCATTTCCGCCACTTCATCAAGAAACAGCGTGCCTTCTCCGGCCTGTTCCAGCTTGCCGGGGGCGCCCCCGGCCCGGCTGCCGGTAAAGGCCCCCGGTTCATGCCCAAAAAGTTCGCTTTCAAACAGTTCATGCGGAATGGCCGCGCAGTTTATGGCCATGAAGGGGGCGTCGTTGCCCATTTCCCCAAAGTGGATAAGCCGGGCCATAACTTCTTTGCCGGTGCCGGTTTCCCCTTCCAGCAGCACGGGCACGCTGGGGTCGCTGTGAAAAATCATGGCCTCGCGCATGATTTTTTGCATGGCCGGGGTCTGGGCCACCACTTCGCCAATGCCGGTAATGCTGCGCAAGGTATCGCGGATGGTATCAAGGTTTTGGCGCAGTTCCTGCGTGACTTCCGCCACCTTGTATTCCATGTCCTGCTTCAGTTCCTGGTTTTCCATAAGCAGGGCGCGGCGTTCAGCGCAGCGGTCGACAACAATCGCCAGTTCACGGGCGTTTATGGGCTTGTTCAGGTAGTCGTAGGCGCCCTTGCGCAGGGCGTCCACCGCTGTTTCCATGTCGCCGTGGCCGGTTATAAGCACCACGTCGCTTTCTTTGGCCAGCGGGTCCTGCTTCAAGAGGGAAAGCAGTTCCAGCCCGTCCAGGCCGGGCATGCGGATATCTGTTATGATAAGCGGGTAAAATTCCGCGCGGGCCAGTTCATAGGCTTCCAACGGGTTGTTTTTCGGCGTTGGTTCGTGCCCAAGGTCGCCCAGCACCATGCACAGGCTTTGCAGGCTTTCTTTGTTGTCGTCTATGACCAGAATGCGCATTGGCTACCCCGGATAATTATGTTGAAGGCCATTGCACAATGGCCTGAGGCTGTTGACAAAGTCCCCTTTGCCAACAGCCCGCCGCGTAGGCGCAGGCGGCATTCATTGCCGCCGTAAAGCGCCCCCCGGTTGATTGCGGGCGGGCGTGCTTTTACAAACCCCGGCTTTGCGGGTTTGTCATCAATCTGAGCTCATTGCACAATGGCCTCATGTTGAAGGCTGCCCGGCGGCGGGCAGGGTCAGGTAAAAGGCCGCGCCGCCCAGTTCCTGGTGGTTTTTCAGGGCGGAAACTTCCCCCCCCCAGGCCAGCACAAAGGTCTGCACTATGGAAAGGCCAAGGCCCATGCCTTTGTGCCCTTCATTGGTGGTGAAAAACGGGTCAAAAATGCGTGAGCCGGTACTGCCGGAAATGCCCGGCCCGGTGTCGGCCACTTCTATTTGCACGGCTTTTTTGTCCGGCATGTTGCGGGCCACTATGCGGATGAACTTGCGCCGCCGGGCGCCGGAAGCGGGGGTGCTTTTGCCCGGAGCGCCGTCAGCCTTGCCGGAAGCGGCCACCGATGCCGCCTTGCCAGCCAGACCAGCCGGGCCAGCGGGGCCAGCCAAACCGGCAGGGGCCGGGCCGGGCTTCGCGCTGCCGGGCGTGTTGCCCGGCGTATTGCCTGGCTCGCCGTCCGCGGTACTGTCCGCAGTACTGTCCGCCGTACTGTCAAGGGCATGCATGGCGTTTGCCAGCAGGTTTATGAATACCTGTTCCAACTGCACCTTTACCGCCATTACCGGGCTAAGTTCCTTTTCAGTCTGGAACTGTATGGAAATGCCGTGGCTGGTAAGTTGAGAGCCCAGAAGGCTCATGGCCCCGTCAACCGCTTCCTTGACGCTTGTGGGGGTTGCTTTGGGGGCTTCTTCCTGCATGGCCAGCGAACGCATATGGGAGATTATTTCACGTATGCGCCCGGCCTGGTTCAGTATAAGGCCAAGGCGTTCCTGCACGGTAGCCACGGGCAGTTTGTCGCCCTGCTTTTCCAGCAGCATTTGCAGTCCCCCGGCATAAAGATGCAGGGCGGAAAGCGGCTGGTTTACCTCATGCGCAATGCCGCCCGCCAGGGTAGCCATGGCTTCCACCTGCTGGGCGCGTTGCACCTGGCGCATAAGGCTGCGTCTTTCTGTAATATCTTCCAGCAGCAGCACGGCGGAACGCACCTTGCCGCTTTTGTTCTTTATGGGGCAGGAAAGCACGCGGTAGCAGCGTTCACGCAGGGGGGAATCACTTTTTTTGCCGGGGACGGTAAGGGTAATTTCAAATTCATAGTTTGAAGCGTCTTCAAAGGTGGCCTTTATGGGGCAATGCGCGCAGTCCCCTTCATTGGAACAGGCATGCCCCAAAAGATCGCAAAGGCTTAGCCCGTCCGGTTCCTTGCCGGGGAACCAGGCCCGGAGTTGCGGGTTGCTCAGGCTAAGGCGCAGGTTTGAATCCAGCACGGCAATGCCCAGGGTAAGGTTGTCTGTAATGCTGGAATAGCGTTGTTCACTAAGTTCAAGGGCCTGACGGGCCTTAAGGGCGGCGCTTATGTCCACCCCCACTTTCAGCACCAGCTGAGAACCTTCAACATCTTCAAAGGGGTAGGAATAAACCCGGAAGGCCTGCCCAAGCCTTGGGCTGGCCCATTCGCTTATGCACAGGCTGCGGGAATGCAGCACGGTAAGCGGGGGGCAGTTGCGGCAGGGTTTATCTTGCCCGCGCAAAATTTCATAGCATTTGCGGTTTGCGCCGGAACCGAAAATTTGCCGGAACACATGGTTTTCAAAACGGATTTTGTGCTCGCTGTCAATAATTACGATGTAACCGGGGAAAAAGTCCAAAATGCGGGCCAGGCCGCTTTTGTCCGCGAAATTTCTGGCCTGCTGGGCCGGGACGCCGGCAGCCAGGCAGGTCAGGGAGGCATCTGTCTGGGCGGCGTTTGTTTGGGAGGCGTCTGGCTGGGGTGCATCGGCCTGCCCGGTGTCTGTCCGCACGGCGTTTGACTGCGCGGCGTCTGGCTGGGCGTCTTGCCCGTCAGTTTCGGGCAGCAGGGTTTTATTCGGCCGGGCTTGCGCTTCCGCGTTTTGCCCCGGCGCTTTGGGCAGGCGGCTTTTTGCGGGGGCGGTTTCCGGGCACGCGGCCACAGACGCCACACTGCTTCCCCCAAAGGGGCGGGGCGCAACCAGGAAGTTTTGCAGGCGGCCATCCGGCTTTTTCAAGGAAATATTATAGGGGTTGAAAAGCCCTTTGGCCTGCAAATCAAATTCCCGCTGGATAACTTTAAGGTTATAGGGGGATGAAAGGTCGGTTATGAAGGCCTTGTTGAAGTCCGCTTCCGTCAGGCCAAGGTGCGGGGCAATGCACTGGGCGGCGTAGGGCAGGGGCGCGCCTTCATCAAGCAGGGGGGCCAGGTTGCCCCATTCCAGCCCGCTTATCTGGCGCAAAAAATCCTTCAGGGCCAGGGGCAATTCCTTGTAATTCACAAGCTTGTCCGCCGGGGTGGGGGCGCTTTCCTTTATGCGCTTCCGGGTTTTTAATTTTACTACTTTCATGGTCTGGCCACATTGCGCGGCGGCTGTTTTTTTATGAAGCCCCATGCGCCGATTTCATTGACCAGCACCAAGGGTTTATAGACAGAGGTGTAAGTGGCCTGGGGCATTACAAGGTCTTTGGGGCGGCTAAGGTTATCCAAAAAGTGAATATTACCGCCATGGCGCACGGCCAGCACCGCGTGACCGCGTCCGCGCTGGTCTGTAACCAGAACCAGCCACATGTTTTCCGGGTTCCACCCCAGCGCCTTCAGGCCGAAGTATTTGGCTATGGCGTAGTCTTCACAGTCTCCGCTGCGGTTATTGATAAATTCCGCGGGCGAGGCCCAATATTCCAGGGTGCCGTAAAGAGAAATATCTTCCCGTGAGGGCCATTGGTTGAAAAAGCCGTTTACCGCGCGTAATTGCCCCATTGGGTCCATGCCGGGGGCCTTGTCGCGCAGGTTGCGCCACTGGCTGTAGGAAGGGTCCGGCATATCGCAAAATTCCTGGGTAATGGCCGGTCTTTTATTGTTGCGTTCCATCATTTCCCGCCACATGCGGGTGGAATGCGCAAGCATGGAATCGGCGTTTGCAACCTGATCCGGCTTGCGCACCAGCACAGATTGGTGCCCAAGAATAAGCGGGCCTTTGGTGTCCGGTTCATCGGGCAGCACCAGGTCATAACCCGGGGCGGGCCGGGCCCGGGCTGGGGCGGGCGCTTCCAGCGCGGCAGCCATTTCCGCGCCATAGGCGAAGATCCCGGCAAGCAGGATGCATAAAAAGCGGGCCAGCGCGCGGCAATTGTTGTTTACAGGCAAAACATATCCTTGCCGGGCGGGCTGCCTGCCCGGCTATACAAACGTTAAAAAGGCGTCAGCAGTACAAACCGCCGTTTACGGCCAGGACCTGCCCGGTTATGTATGAAGCGCCCGGCCCGGCCAAAAAGGCCACGGCTTCCGCCACATCGGCCGCGCTGCCAAAGCGCTTCAGGGGTATGCCCTGCATGTATTGGGCGCGTACTTCCTCTGTAAGGGCCAGGGTCATATCCGTTTCAATAAAACCGGGGGCCACGGCGTTTACAGTTACGTTGCGCCCGGCCAGTTCCTTGGCGGCCGCCTTGGTAAGGCCAATAAGCCCGGCCTTGGCGGAACTGTAGTTGCATTGCCCGGCATTGCCCATTTGGCCTACAACAGAGCTTATATTGATGATGCGCCCGTGGCGTTGCTTCGTCATTATCTTGGCGGCTTCACGCAGGCAGATAAAAGGCCCGCGCAGGTTGGTATCCAGCACGGCGTCCCAGTCATCGTCCTTCATGCGCAGGATAAGGCCGTCTTTGGCAATGCCGGCGTTGTTCACCAGCACGGAAAGTTCCACTTTATCTTTTATATTTTCCTGAAAAAAGGCCACAACCTCTTCCGGGTTGCCCACATCAAGGGCGAAGGCCAGGGCCTTGCCGCCGGCTTTTTCAATAAGGGCCACAACTTCCCCGGCTTCTTGCGCCTTGCTGCGGTAGGTTAAAAAAACCTGAAAGCCAAGGCTGCCCAATTTAAGGGCTATTTCTTTACCTATGCCGCGTGAACCGCCGGTTACAAGGGCTGTTGGCTGTAAGTCGCTCATGCATTCTCCTTTAATTTCAAGCTGTGAACAATATTTCTTCAGGGCTTGCCAGGGTTACCCGCGCAACGGGCAATTCTATTTTGGCGGGCCGTTGCGGGTAATGGTCTAATAACACAATGAGCAGTTTTGTTCTCTGGCAAGGAAGAAAGGTTTTTTATGAAGGTAGTGTACTCCTACGGTACTCGACCGGAATAAAAAACTTTTCTGACGCAGTCCAGAGGGCAAAAGGGCCGTTGTGTTCACAGCCCCTAATCCAGCAAGGCCCCGGCAAATGCCGCGCCGTCAAAGGGGCGCAGGTCTTCCATTTTTTCTCCAAGGCCTATGTAGGTAATGGGCAGGCCAAATTGCAGGGCAATGGCCACAGCCACGCCGCCTTTGGCGGTGCCGTCAAGTTTGGTAAGGATAATTTCATCCACCCCGCCGCATTCCTGAAATATTTTGGCTTGAGAAAGGGCGTTCTGCCCGGTGTTGGCATCCAGAATCAGGATGCAGCGGTGCGGCGCGCCGGGGTGTTTTTTGCCCACCACCCGGCTTATTTTGGTAAGTTCTTCCATCAAATTGGTTTTGGTTTGCAAACGCCCGGCGGTATCAATGAACAGCACGTCGTATTTGCCTTCCACGGCTTTTTCCACCGCTTCAAAGGCCACGGCGGCAGGGTCGGCCCCGGCGCTTTTGGCGTAAAAATCGGCCCCGGTTCTTTTGGCCCATACTTCCAACTGTTCTATGGCCGCGGCGCGGAAGGTGTCACCCGCCGCTATAAGCACCTTTTTGCCCTGGGCCACGGCCCGGTAGGCCAGCTTGGCAATGGTAGTGGTTTTTCCCGCCCCGTTTACGCCCACCATAAGCACCACTTCCGGCGCGTTTACCGCGCTTATGCGCAGTTTGGGGGCAAAAATTTCCGCCAGTTCCTGGCGCAGCAGTTCCTTAAGGCCTTCCGCCGTGCGCAAACCGGCTTTTTCCGCCTGCTTTTTCAAACGCGCGGCAAGGGCGGCGGCGGCTTCATAACCCACGTCGCCAAGCAGCAGGGTTTCTTCCAGTTCTTCCCAAAAACTTTCATCCAGCTCGCGGTTGGAACCTAAAAGAGCGCCAAGGCCACGGCCAAGCTGGGCGCGGGTTTTGGCAAGTCCGTCATTTATTTTCAGCAGCAGGCGGCTGCGTTCATCTTCTTCATCTTCAAGGTCAAGGGCCAGGGCCAGGCGGTATTGCAGTTCAGACGCGAAATCCGCCACCCGGCGGTATTCCATATTTTCCAGCCAGGACTTGAAGGACGCGGTAAAGGCGTTGGCTTCCGTTGCGGGCACTTCCAGGGCCTTGAAGAAAAAGCCCAGGCGCTGCCAAAAAAGTTCCCCTGCTTCATCAACCCCTTGCAAGGTGATGCCCAGCCAGGTGGAAAGGCGCGGTTCCGCAGCGCGCAAGGCATTCAGCAGGGCGGCGTCTTCAAGGCTGGCGTCATAACCGGAAACATGGCCGGGAACATGGCCGGGGGCGGAACCTGGCGGCAAGCCCTGGCCCGCGTCTTGCGCCAGTTCCGGCGTTTGGGCTTCCGCCCCTTTGCTGAAAAGATTTTTGACTGAAGAGAAAAAACCCATTGCTGACCTCGTCTGAAATAAAACGGAGTTGAAGGCTTATAGAGCAATTTACGATTGAAATGAGTGAATTGCTCAGCAAGGATTTGTCTTCAAATCCTTGCCGCGAAATAGTCGTAGGCGAGCTTTGCTCGCCGTTAAGCGACTATTTCAAGCGTAAACCACTCTAGTGCCCGGAAGCCTGAATGCCCCGGATGTCCCGTGCCCGGATGTCCCGGAAGTCCGCCGGAAGCC
>JAVBMP010000056.1:0-27887 GCA_031552315.1 Desulfovibrionaceae bacterium
GCCTTATTGCTGTTGTGTGAAGAAACCTTCAGCCCATTTTTTGAAAGCCGGCTTCAGGCAATCTTCCGGTCCGTACGCGCCTATGGCATTGACTGTGGTGGCCGCGCCGTTGCATTCAATATTATCGGAACGCAAAATGGCCCCGGTTTGCGCATCCAGTACGGAAAGCAGGACTTCAGCCCGGTCAGCGGCATATTGCAGGCTGGCCGGCGGGTCTTTCCAGTCTGTTATCTGCATTGTCAGGACATAGGGCAGGCTGTCTGCCTTGGCTGAAATAACAGCCTGTGGCGCCTCTTGTATCGCGGGCGAGAAAATTTTTCGTCCCGGCAAAGCGCTTAGGGTTTCTTGCATGGCCTTTTGTGTAAGTACGCCGGATTCTTCTGCAATTTTTTCACCATTAGCGTAATCGGCCGGCATTGGTATGTACAAACCGGCCGAGGCCGGCAAGGTAAGATCGCCATTTACCAATGGAACTGCCTTGTGATCTGTGAAGCCGATTTGTATGCTACAGGCGCAAACGCAGCAGGCAAGCACAAGAAGCATCAACGCGGAAACTCTGAATTTGATTTTCATATTACATCCTTAAAAAAATATCCAAGACAGTGGCGTCAGCCTGAGACCGTTGCGCTATGGCGCATGGCTTCCATTTGATCACGATATGTTATTGGTTGGAACCTGGCGCATTCTGGGCAAAAACCTGCGCTGCCCAAGATTCTATTTGTGGGCGCACGCATGCGCGGGCGGTGTGTTCCGACCCCACAGGCACGATATTACATTGCGCGTTTATGGCGTCTTTGCGTAGCATAACCCCGGTTTGCGCGTCATAAATGGCAATATCAATTTTGGCTGCCGATGGGCTGAAAAAGAATGCATTTTGCCATTTATAGACATTCAGTAAAACAAGGTAAGATGAATTGTGCTTTTTGGCTTCTTGCAGCGCGGCTGCTTCTTCGCCTTCTTTGCCAACAGTTGTGCTGCCCGCGACAGGCGCAAGTATTTTGGCGACCTGGGCCGCAATAAAATCTGTAGTGCCATCCAGTTTTTCCGTTGCGGAATTGGTTGCGGAAACATAGACGGCCATTCCTTTTTGTATGCCCACGCCAGCGGGCTGGGCAGCAATTGGAGTGCTTTTGGGGTCATTGCCGTGTTCCAGGCAGCCCACAAGATTTAACGATAAAACGATTGATAAAAGTATTTTACTATATTTATTCATAACTGCAACCTTTCAATATAAATGAATTTTGGTAGATTATATAATGATTGTAAAAAATACAAGATAAATTAAATAGAAATATCAGCCTTCATACCATTGTGCAATGAGGTTTGTTATTTTTTACAAGTCATGCGAATTTCGCGCGGAGGGAGTGGGTTCAGGCAGGTATGACCTGCGCGCGGGATGAAGCACGACGCAGTAAAAGGGCAAAAAGGCCATTGTGCAATGGCCTCAACTGAGCAAAAGGCCAAGGGAACAGCAGGCCAGGGGGGCGGGGAGGCGCGGCGCAGCAACGCCAGAGCATTTCATCTGGCTAGAGCGGTTTACGCTTGAAATAGTCGCTTAACGGCGAGCAAAGCTCGCCTACAGCTATTTCGCGGCAAGGATTTGAAGACAAATCCTTGCTGAGCAATTCACTCATTTCAATCGTAAATTGCTCTAGATAATTTAAATGACAAAATATCATAGCGCTAAGCAACAGCCGGCGGACTGTCGTTTATGACCAGGCCGCCGGCTTATACTTCAAGCTGAAAATGTTTTGTTGCAGCAGTCTCAGGCGGGCTTTGCCCGCCTGGGACTGCTTTACGTGTAAACGGTTTAGCAGGTGCGCAAATAGCCCATAAATTCGCGCAGTTCATCCCACAGCTTTTTGGCTATATCCGGGTGCTTTGTGATGACGTTGTTAAGCTGGGCGTTATCTTTTTTGCGGTCATAAAGTTCATCTATGGCCGGCACTTCAGAGGTGGAGCTGGGGGTGCAGGTCCATTGGTCTTCACCGTCAATGGATGCGCCTTCCTTCAGTTTTTTCTGGGCATCGCTAAGCGGGGCCTGGCCCTTGAGGTTTTCGCCCTTGTACATGGTTTGGGCTGCCGGGCCGTAAAATTCTATCATATCCTGCTTGGCGGTGGCGTCATCTTTTTTCACCCAGTGGATGAAGGACCAGTCGTCTGTGATGATGGACCAGGAAAACTTGTGGTAGCCGGCAATGGCGAAGTCACGCACTTTTTCCACCTGGCCAAAGGCCACGGGCATAAGGCTTTTGCCCTGGTGGAAGTCACGCACGCCAAGGCCAAGCCAGTCGCAAACCGTGGGGGCCACGTCGCAGGACTGGGCAAAGGCTTTGGTGCGGCCGCGTTTTACGCCGGGGGCCTTGATCATCATAATGCCGTGCACCAGTTCCTCATAGGGCCAGGGGCGGCATTTGCGCATAATGCCGTGGCCGTGTTCACCGTTGCCCATGGGTTCACCGTGGTCGTTCACGATCATGAACATGGTATCTTTTTCCAGGCCCAGGCGTTTGGCGTTATCCATGAAGTAGCCCAGCCATTTGTCGCACATGCTTACTTTTTCCGCGTACAGCATGCGCACGTGGTTCAGTTCTTCCTCATTATAAATGCCTTTCACTTCCCCGGCTATGGGCAGGAAAATTTCTTTGCCTTTATAATCCGGGTCATAGGGGCACTTCATTTCCGGGTCGTACACGGAAGGGGCGTCCCACGGTTCATGCGGGTCAAAGTTGTCTATGAAGAGGTAGAAGGGCTTGTTCGGGTCACGGCTTTCCAGATATTTCACCGCGTTTTTCATAACAACAGCCACGTTTTGATCCGCGTCGCTTTTCCAGTATTGGCGTTGGCGCAGGTAATCTTCCGTTTCACTCAGGACGACACTAAGAACCTTTTCACCATACTGGGCGGCATAGGCCTTCATGCTGTTTTCCGTGTGGTAGTCTTTCACGTCAAGGTGAATAAGGTCGTCTTTGGCGTAGAACATGTGGTCTGCTTCATGCCCGTGGGTGAACCATACCTTGTCAAAACCGCGGGTGTAGCCGAATTTGGTCAGGCGGTACATGGGGCAGTCAAAGATAAGGGCGGTATCAATGTTGGAACCCCAGCACAGGTCGGCAATGGTGGTATCGTCCATATCCAGCGGGCTCCAGCCCTTGAAGGGCAGGGTGTAACGGCCGGTGTGCATGGCGCGGCGGCAGGGCACGGTGGGCACGCCTTCAATGTAGCAGTTGTCAAATACCATGGATTCACGCGCAAAGCGGTCAAAGTTGGGGGTTTTGATCCAGCTGTTGCCGTTGCAGGCAAGGTAGTTGTACTGCAGGCTGTCAAACATCATAACAATGGCATTTTTTACCGGTGGGTACATTTTTGCGCTCCTGAAAAAGATGAGGTTAATAATTAATACATTCCTTAATAATAAGCGCGAAATGTGAGCTTGTCAATTTTTTCTCAAAGTAATTTTTTCAGGGCGGGAATGGCTTGTGATGTCTACTTGCGGGCAAGGCGAGGGGGAACTATTTGAGGCCATTGCACAATGGCCTTTTTGCCCTTTTACTGCGTCGTGCTTCGTCCCGCGCGAAGGTCATATATGTTTGAATATACTCCCTCCGCACAGAACTACGCAGATAGGGGCACTCCTTGTAAAAGAACAAAAAATCTCATTGTGCAACGGCCTCATTTGCAGGCAACGGGCAGGCGCAAGGTGAACACCGCGCCGGTGGAATCCGCACGGTTGGCAAATTCCAGCGAACCATTGTGCGCGCTTATTATACTGCTTACAATAGCCAGGCCAAGGCCGGTGCCGGAGTTTTTTGTGGTGAAAAACGGGTCAAGTATCTTGCTTTTGTCTTCTTCCTTAAAGCCGGGGCCATTGTCGCTGATGGAAAGTTCAAGGTATTGCTCATTGCTTTGCGCGTCCACGCTGTTTACCGCCGCGATTATTATTTCCGGGTTTTTGGTGGCGGCTTCGCTCATGGCTTGCGCGGCGTTGCCCAGCACATTGTAGATGGCCCGGTAAAGCAGGTCTTTGTCGCCTTCAAGCCGCAAGGATTCATCTTCCGCATTATAACGGCGTGTTACAGCGCAGCCCTTGGCATTCAGTTCCGGGTCAAGAAACAGCAGGGCCTGGTCAATAAGCTGCCCAAGGTTCAGCGGGGCATAGCGGGGCATGCGCGGGCGGGCGTAGTCCAAAAAGTCGTTTACGGTTTGGGAAAGGCGTTTGGATTCCTCATGAATGGCCTCCAGAATATTGCGGCTGACCTTATCTTGCCCGGCGTCACGTTTTATAAGCAATTCCGCGCTGGAACGGATAATGCCCAGGGGGTTGCGTATTTCATGGGCAATGCCGGAAGTTACCCGGCCCATGGCGGCCAGGCGTTCATTTTGATGCAGCTTGCGTATAAGGGCCTGACGTTCACGCATTCTGGCTGTAAGGGCGCGTTCGGCCCGGCGGGTGAAGACCAGCAGCAAGGTGACAAAAATCAGGGAAAAGACGAGGGTGGAACCTATGATCATCCATTGCAGGCGGGCCACATAGCCCATATCCGCGCTTATATCCTGCGTAAATTCCAAAACGCCCATGGCCGGGCCTTCCGGGTCTGAGGAACCAAGGCGGTTTTCCATGCGCAGGGGGAAGGTGGTGCGCATAAAAAATGTGCCGCTGGGCTGGTTGAAGGCCAAAAAGCTTTCAAAATAGGACTTCTTTTTATCAACGACAAAAATGGGGCTGGTGCCCTCGCGGCTTTTTTCCACTTCCGGGCTGGCCAGGCCGGCCAGACCGGCCAGATTTTTGTCTGTGGCGTAGTTCACAATGCCGCTGTGGTCATAAATGCGCAGGTCGTGCACGTTTTGCCCGCGTATTGTTTCTTGCACCACAAGGTCAAGGCGGTCGTACTGGGCGGGCATTTCAAGGGTTATGCGGCCAAAGCTGAGTATGCTGGGCAGGGTGAAAAAGCGGTAGATGCGGTTGTTAAGGTCTTCCGCCAAAAAGGCCGCCAGACCGCGCTGTTTTTCCAGCAGGGCGTCACGCGCTATGTTGCCGGCGGTGAAGGCCAGCACAACAGAAAGGGCCAGAACAAGCACCAAAGAAACCCAGGTAAGGTAGGGGGCCAGAATAAGCGGAGTTTCC
This sequence comes from Desulfovibrionaceae bacterium, assembly GCA_031552315.1. GTDB lineage: Bacteria > Desulfobacterota > Desulfovibrionia > Desulfovibrionales > Desulfovibrionaceae > JAVBMP01. Next base: position 5,126 of record JAVBMP010000056.1, read on the forward strand.
TGCCTGGGGGCGGCTTCCGCCTCTTGCGGCTGGTCTTTGTTTTCTGTCTGGTTAAGGTTGAAGCCGCCATGTTGCAGCGCGTCTTCAGAAAGATGCGGCAAGGCCGGGGAAGATGACGAGGCCGGGGAAGAAGGCAAGCCCGCAGAATGCGGCAACCCCGCGCCGGAAGGTTCTTTCAGGCCTTCCGGCGCAGGGTTTTTGTTTTCCTTGTTGCTCATGCTGGCATTTTACGCCAACAGGCAAAAAAATCAAGCCTTCACACTGCCGCCTATACAGTAAGCCCGAAGAAAGCTGATAAGCGCTTTAACTTTTCCGCGTGATTTGCTTCAACCTCGGCGAGTGACCAGGCATCCAACTGAAGTAAATCTAATGCATCCTGCACCTTGGAATTTATATAATGTTCTTTTTTCTTGCCGAAAAACGCATTTGTAGCGCTAATGTTGAGTTTCTTTTCAAAAGGAATAAGGTTGCCAAGGGTATTTAATTTATCCTCAGCGGTACTCTTGTCCCAATCGTGATTATCAGCCCATTTTTGCGGCAGTATGTGCTCTATATGTAAGCCCTTATGAAAGAACGATTCCCAAAAGTCATCTTTGTTTTGCTTGGGGTTAAGGTATGCAGCCAACAGAATTATACCCGCGCGGCAACGTCCCAAATTGCTTGATTCCAGATTGGTAAAAAATTGTATGCGGTCATTACCGATATTTTTCTCATACTCGGCAAGATAGTCATCACCGTTCGCAATTGCCGCACAGACACGAAATGCCGTATCTTTAACCACGTTTACCGAGTTGTGGACAACGCTTTTTATAAAAAAGTATTTTAATGTTTCCGAGATCAACTGCTCAAAGTTGTCAGAATATTTAAGCGGAAGTTCAAATTCTCCATCCGCATTCAAGTCACCGTGTTTGTGCAAAAATACGAACAGAGGATATTTCCAGTAGTTGTTGGGGTATGTTAGAAGGATATACCAAAAAACGTTGACGTCTGTATTATAGAGCCACTCTTGTTCAATGCTGTTGATAATTGCCAAGCTGTGCATAACGGAATCAACATTCTTCAAATGTCCTGATTTTGAATCAAAAAACGACCTGAGTGCAATTTCTTTATCCGTTTTATTATTGTTTGCCCTTATTATATGCATCAGTATCCGAAATAAATTTTCGTGTTCCTCAAGCTCATTCCAATCATCAATAAATGTTTGTTTCAAAGAAGAATTTCCATATAGCATAGCCTTGAAAATATCTGCGTCTGATAATGACATGCCTCTATTATTAATCGTTTCGAAGATTGTTAGCGCATCATCTTCAGAGTCGCAGTGGATTGGTAATAATACTACACTGTCAAGCAGTGAAAGAATCAATTTGTTAAATTCTTCTGCTGAATTATTGTGAACATGTCGCCATTGATCAATTTTTTCAATAAAAAAATTATAGTTTTTGACAAGGTTGCTACTTATAAAGTTTACACCATCATTAAAAACCAAATCATAAAAAGCCTTTTTGTCATCCTCTAAGACCAAAGAATTTAAGCGCAGTTTATCTGTCAGCTTCGCTGTGAGGGAGTCTTTGATTTTTAGGCATTCCTCAAGTGCAACAACCGTTCCCGCCTTGGAATGTAAGGCTTTTATCAATATAAGCAGAGTTGTCAGGCGTTGCTGTCCGTCTATCACTGCGTAAACATTCTCATTTTCTTCCAAAGGATGTAACACAATGTTTCCTAAAAAATATTTATCCTTGGCACTTTTTGTGTCGTGAAAGTCAACAATATCATCCCATAATTTTTCACATTCATCCTTCTCCCAAGAATAAGGTCGCTGGAAAATAGGAATAACATATTGTTCTGAAAATACTTTCCTCAATTCTTCCGGTGAAGCTGTAATTGCCTTCATTGCATTTTCCTAAAAGTTAACGAATTGCTATGAGCTCCGATTTAGTCCGGTGGCTCATAGCAATGGGCTAAAGTCTTTTCATTTGTTTTTTTGGTGGTAACAGGCAACGCTTTAAATTTCCTGCAATTTCTCCGCCTGGCCAAGGAATTTTTTCAGGTCTTCCAGTTCCTTTTCATAACCGGCGGCCCCAAGGCGGGCGTTTGCCAGGCGTTTGCCCAGTTCAACAGCCGGTTGGTCTATGGGGTTTATTTCCAGCAATTTTCCGGTAAGCAGGGTGGCAAGTTCCAAAATGGCTATCAGGCGTCCGGCGGCTTCTTCATCCGCCTTGGCAAGGCGCAGTTCCGCAAGCGGCACTTCGGCCATGGTAAGGGCCATGCGGGTGCCCAGGCCTTCCGCCTGCAACAGGTCGCCGAAGTGTTTGCCCTTCAGGTAGGCCCATTTTTCCGGCAAATCCGCCCCAAAGGCGCGGCCCTGCGGCAGGTTGGGGCAGGTAAGGAACAGGCAGCCCTTGTCTTTGGGGCCATCCAGAAACATTTGCTGCAAGGAATGTTGGTCTGTAACGCCGGTGGCGGGCAGGGGCATGGAACCTTTGCCCGCCTTGCCCAGGCTTTCTGCCCAAAGTTGGGCAAACCAGGCCCCAAGGCAAGACCAGGCCGGGATGTAGGAAAAGAAAATAAGCTGGCTGTATTGCCTTTCCATAAGTTCACGCGCCCATACGGCCAGCTTCCAGGCCGGGTGGTCAATAAGCGCTTCAACTATTTGCCCTTCATGGTGCGCTTCTTTGACAAGCGGGGCGCAGATTGATTTTGCCCCGCGCAGCAGCGCCTGCCAGTCCATACCGCAGAAAAAGGCCGGGGCCATGCCCACGGCGGAAAGCACGGAATAGCGCCCGCCCAGGTGGTGCGGCACGGGCAGCGCGGCAATGCCCGGTTCTTCGGCTTCCTTGCGCAGGGGGCCTTCAGTGGGGTCTGTTATAATCAGCACCTGCTCTGTCCATTGCGCGTCCAGGTGCTTTTTCAGCCATTCACGCACAATGAAGTACTGGGCCATGGTTTCAATGGTGCCGCCGGATTTGGAAATTACTACTGCCAAGCATTCTTTGGGGTGCAGTTTATCAAGCCAGGCGTCCAGTTCCGGCGCGTTAATGTTGTCCGCTATCCAAAGCGTGGGGCCGCAGTGTCCGGGGTGGTCCTGCTGCGGATAGAAGGCCTTTTGCAGGGCGCGAGGCCCCAGGGCGGAACCGCCTATGCCAAGCAGTATCATATGCTTAAGGCCCTTAAAGCGTTCCATGACCTTGGGGAGTTGCTGTTCCAGCTCCTCTTTGAACGGCATATCAATGAAGGGCAGCGCGCCAGCGCGTATTTCTTTGCCCAGTTGCGCGGCTATGACGCCGCTTTTTTTGCTGAAGGGGCCGTTTTCCGCCCCGCGCATGCGTCCGTTCAGGGCATGAGTCCAGTTTATAAGGTCTTTTTGCGTGTTCATGTTTTCACCTTTTTGAAGTTGGCATTTTTATGGGCCTATAAAATCGGGTCTTTTTTATAAAAAGTAAAATTGGCCAGGTTGATTGTTGCGGCTATGGCATTGCGTTTTTCAGTGCGCAGGCCTTGCAACACGGCCAATTCCTTTTTCAGGTGTTTGAAATAAATGCCTTGCAGGGCATCAAATTCCGATAAAAAATTTCCGTTTATAAATATGATATCAGAGTTTAACTGAAAAAGCTTCTTAAAATGCAAAACATGCAAAATTTTTTCCGCCGCCTGCTGCAAATTGTCATTAAGACATTCAACTTGCAGCAGGCAGGAATTTTCAAGCAAAATATTCCGCATGCCGTTAAGCACTTGCAGTTCATGCCCTTCTACGTCTATTTTAATGGCAAGGCGTTGTTTTTTTGGGGCAAGCAAGGAATCCAGCGTGGCGGTTTTTACCCGGACCGTTCTTTTGCCGGAATTTTTTTCAACCAGGCAACTGTTGCCGGCCAGCGGGTTTACAACGTAAAAATCCGCTTCGCCATTGATGTCTGAAGCGGCCACCGGGTAAACATGGAAAATTTCCGCCTTTTCCTGCAAGTTGGCGTTTGCCAGGGCTTCTTCATATGCGGCCCTGGATGGTTCAAACATATCAATGCGTTGTACGCTGGGCAGGCTTGAAAGGAACACCCCGTAAGCCCCTATGTTGGCCCCCACATCAATTACCTGTTCCACTTTCAGGTGGCCGGCTGCCTCGCCAAAGGCCTGGATGGTGCCGTCTTCATAATCATAAAGCATGCCCAGCCTGTCATATGAGCTGGTGTTAAAAAGCCCGTAGCGTGTTTTTATTGTTGCCTGGTTCATAAAATTCCTGTGTAGTTATTAAATAACTTGCCTAAACATTTTAATATCTGTTATAGTTTGTTATATGGATAAAATCTTGTTTCGGCAATCCTTTTTTTGCCGAAAGGCCATTTGTGCGCGATTCAACATTAAAAAAATTCACTTTTGTCAGAAGGGAGCCTGTCATGAAAAAAATCTGGTTGCTTATGCCCGTGACTTTACTGCTTTTAGCCTTTGCGGCCCAGGCGGCTGAAATGAACGGGGAAGAAATTTTTACCCGCAACTGCGCCCGTTGTCACGGGATAAGTGGCGACGCCCCTGGCAGGCCGCAACTTAAAGGGCAAGCGCCCGCGGATATTGAGAAAAAACTGCTGGGCTACCAGCAGGGAACCTACGGCGGCAACCGCAAAAAAACCATGGAAGAAATGGCCGGAAAGCTTGGGCCGGAACAGGTAAAAGCCGTTGGGGCATACATAGGGACTTTGCCGGGCAAAGAGTAGACAGCGCCGCTACAGGGCATCCCGCATAAATGTTCTGGTACGCTTCCTGCTAGTGGAAAGGTAAAAGGCAAACTTTTCCCAGCGAGGTTGTTATGAGCGTTTACGGGATTGAAGGCTATACCTCAAATTATTCCCTTTCCAGCTTTACCAGTCAGGAACAGACGGCGGCTTCAACTTCCGCCGGCGCGGGCAAGCGGGCGCAATCCGCCTATGGTTCAAGCATAAGTTCCGGCGCCGGGCAGGCGGCGGTTAAAAAGGCTCTGGGCGAGATAGAACCGAATGCCAACGGGCGCATAACCTTTGATATGATTAGCGACCACCGGGAAAAGCTGGAGGGCGAATTTTCCGTGCTTTTGGCCGGGGGCCTTATGCTGGACGGGGTTGACCCCAATGTGGAATTTTCTTTGGTGGCCGGTTCGGACGGCAGTATATCCGTACGCTGCGATGACGCGGTTGAGAAGGAAAAAATTGAAAAATTCCTGCAAGAAAACCCCAAAGTCGGTGAACAGTTCCTTTACATTCAAGCCCTTGGCAATTTGGAAAGGGCGCAGTCCGGCAGCGCTGCCGTGCGCAACTGGGAATATATGAAGAACACCAAAATGGAACTGCAAAGCCAGGCCATAGAAATGTTTTTTTCCGCCGCGCAGGCCGGGGGCCTTGGCTTTGCCTCCCTGATGGGCGAATTTGGCGGCGAAGCCAACGCGGAAGGCGGCAACTTTTTTATGGGTACGGACTACATGGTGTAACCATAGAAGAGGCCTTTGAAACGGGAAAAGATAAAGGCGGCATCGTGTGCCGCCTTCATCTTTTCCCGTTTCCGGTTATAAACCTTCTTGGAAGGTTTTACTCGCACCCTGGGTGCAAATTTTTTACGTATGTGCACGTCTTCATCTTTTACGATGAGCGTGAAGGCTAACTTGCACATTTTCTAATCCTCCTTGCCTAGGATAAAGATAATGCAACATTGTTGCCCTGGCAAGAGGGTGAGAAAATATTTTCCGCCAAGGCCGTTATTCCAGCGGTGCCGTTATCTCAGCGAGGCCGTTATTCCAGCGGGGCCGTTATCTCAGCGGGGCCGTTATTCCGCCGCCAGTTTTTCCAGCCAGGCGTCAAGCTGGCTAAGGTCATCGTGGTGCGGGCAGTCCGCCCCTTTGAAGGCCGGGCCTATGCCGTAGAATTGCATGTGCGCGGCCCTGGCGGCTTCATAGTCGCTTGGGTTGTCGCCAACCATTACGCAATTGCCTGGTTCGGCCTTGCGTTCCTCTATAATTTGAAGCAGGCGTTGCACCTTGTTGGGCGGTGAACCGTAAATGCCGGTAAAATAATGGGTAAGCCCGCAAGCTTCCATAACTATGCGCAAAATGGCCTGGGGCGCGCTGGACGCCACAAAAAGCGGGGCTTTGCCCTGCCATTTTTGCAAAATATCCAGAGCGCCGGGGGCAATAAGATTTTGCGGGTTTTCCGTGCGAATATCCATGGTTGTCAAAAGTGTTCCATCACAATCCAAAGCAAGCAAATCAAGGGTCATGGGGTTGTTCCTCAAGTGGGATTTCTATTGATTATATCTGGATGCGGCAGAGTTTGCAAGCCGTGCAATAGGCGCAGGCCGGGCCTTCAAGCGCGTCAAACCTGCCGCTGTTCAGCATATGGGTTGCCGTAAAGCTTAAAAGGGCGGGGATGCGCTTTTCAAGTATCATGAATATGTCATCATCCGCCATGCCGTCTTTGTCCTCTTTGCCTTTTTGGGCTTTTTTGTCCTTTTGCGGCGGGCTGAACAGAAAGTATTCCTTGCCTTCATCGCGCAGTTCGACAAGAGCGGCATTTGGGGGGGCGGCATCCGGTGGGGCATCAAGCGTATGGTCCAGGCAGGCCTTTTGCAGGGCCAAATTGCCTTCCGCCTTGCTGTTTTGGTCGGCAAGCAGGTGCAGGTAAACGGGCAATTGCAGGCTGGGCGCGGCATCGCGCAGGGTTGCGAAAATCGCGTCCATAACTTCCTGATTTTGCTCCGCGGCAAGGGACGCTTCCAGCTTGTCCCAGAATTTGCTTTCAAACCACAGGCCGTGGTTTATTGATTTTATGTGCCCGGTTTTGTAGTCCAGCACCACAAGATGTTGCTGATCTTGTTGGTTTTGGCGCAGGTCAACCCTGTCCAGCCTGCCGCGCAGTGAAAGCCCGGCGGCGGGCAGGGCGGGTAATTTTTTACCCAGCCATTCCGGCAATGGCAGGGATGACAGGAAATTTTCTTCCAGCAGCAGGGGGCGGCTTGGGGGCTGGTTTTCAAGGAAGCGGCGCAAGCGGCGCGGGCCGGCTATTTTCAGCATGGCAAGGGAATCTGCCGGCAGGGACAGCAAGGCGTCATTGTTCCGCAGCGCGGTAATGAACAGGGCGTCAAGCTCTTTTAGGGCCGCCGGGCTGGTCAGGTCTTCTGCCGTAAGCGGGCGGCCCAGGCGCGGGGCGTAGAAGTTTTTCAGCACTGCGTGAAAAAGATCGCCCACGGCCCTTGGGTCTTCACCCTCATTCACTTCCGCCACTTCATCTTGCCCGTAGATATATTGATAATAGAAGCGCAGCGGGCAAGTCAGGTAGGCGTCCAAAAATGAGGCGGAAAGGTGTTTGCCCGTGGCCTGAAGCAAAAGTTTGGCTATGGCCGGGGTTTTTTCCACATTCCGGCAGGCGCTGTTTATGGGGCGGGTAGGGCAGGCCAGGGTGTGCAGCGGGCCGTCCGCCATGCCCCAGCGGCCAGATGACCCGGCTGACCCGGCTGAACCGGCTGGCCCGGCTTTTTCCGGGTTCAAGATGCGGCGCGGTTCCGTTTTTTGTTCTTCTTGCCAAAGCAGTTCTTCAATAAAGCGGCTTTTAAGGCGTTTGCCTTCTTGCAGTTTGCCGCTTTCTGACCCTTCTTGCCAGAATATATGGGCTTTTTCTGCCCCGGCCAGCAGGCGGAAAAAGTAGTAGGCGGCAAGGCGCTGTTTGCGCAGGGCGTCCGGCAGGCCCAAGGAGCGGCGCAAGGTGTCGGGCAGCAGGGGATCCACCGGCGGGGAACCGGGCAACAGGTTGTCCACCGCGTTCAGGATGAACACCTCGTCAAAGCGCAGCAGGCGCGATTCCAAAAGGCCCATGACTTGCAGGCCGGTAAGGGGGTAGGCCTCAAAGGGGGCGCGTTCCGCTGTGAAAAGCTGGCGCAGCAGGCTGAAAATGGTGCTTTTGGGCAAGGCTTCCGCCCCAAGGCGCGTATCCCGCAGGCCGGGCACAACAGATTCCAGCAGGCGGCGCAGGCATTCCGCGTCTATGCGGAAGCTTTCCCACAGGCCGCCGCCGTGTTCTATAAGCAGGGCGCACAGGGCTTCCAGTCTTTGGGCGCAGTCCGCAAGGGTGAAACAGTCTTCCCAGTCCGTAATGCACACCCGGAATATTTTCCGCAGCAGGGCGGCCTCGGCATTGCTGACCGGTTTGTCAAGGAAGATGTTCAGTTCCAGATTGCCCAAAAGCTCGTCCAGCCCAAGGTAGCTGCGGTTTGCGCGCCAATGCTGTTCCAGGCGGTGCAAGGCCCGGCGCAGGAAGTTGGCGCCGGGTTCAGCGTCATGCGCCTGGCCGGCTTCGCCTTGCCGGTCATTCAGGGGGCGCAACATCTTGATGTAGGGGTGGCGGACAAGGTTAAGGCGGTCTCTCCAGTAATAGCCGCCTTCCCGCCGCCTTTCTTGCAGGTTAAGTATATCGTCCAGCAGGCGGAACAGGGTGGAACGGCCAAGCGGGTAGCCCATGGAAACGTTGAAGTCCGTATCCGGCAGATGATGCAGGGTAGGGGCCAGCAGGGCGGCATCCGGCAGCACAATCACCCGTTCACGGGCCGGGGAAGGGGCTTGTTTTGCCCGGTCTGAATGCGCTGCCGGGCTTGAATGCTCCGCCGGGCTTGCCGGGCCGGGCTGTTTGCCGCCTTCCAGCAAAAGTTCATGCATTACCGCAAGTTGGGCGTGCAGGTCATACCCGGCGTAATAGCTGATGCGCGGCGTTTTTTCCGCTATGCCGTCCGGGGCGTGAATAACGGACTTTGAGTTGAAATCTTTTATCCATTCATTCAGCGGGGCGCAAGACCAGTGGCCCTTGCCGTCCAGCAAGGCCGGGTCCGCGTGCAGGCAGATTTTGGCCCCCATTTCTTGCCATAGCGTGGTGAAAAGGGTTTTTTCCGTGCCGGAAGGGGAATGGAAGCCGGCAATGTAAATGCGCCGGTCAGATAAAAACTTGTTCCCGGCCAGCCAGGCGTGGCCGGAAGGTGACGCGTTTTTGGGGGCCGTAACAGCCCTGGCCACGCGGAAGGCGTTCAGCCCCGGCGTGGCAAGGCCGTTGGCCCGCAGGGCCTGAACGTAGGCCTTGTGAAGCTCGCCCAGGTTTGCCAGCAGGGCGGCGGCGAAAGGTTCAACAAGATATTCGGCCTGATAAAATGTTTGCGGCGTTACGTTGTTATAGAAGCAGTCCTCAAACAGATCCGCCAGGCGCAAACCCCAGGGAAAAAAGGCCCCGGCTTCACGCAGGGCTTGCTGCCCGGTCAAGGTTGGGCGGGAAAAAAGGCCGCCGCTTTCGCCGTCATCTTTTTCATTTTCAGCCAGCGCGCGGGCGCATTCCAGCAACAGGGCCACCTTGTCCAGGGTTGACGCTTCCTTGGCGGCGTGCGCGCGCATGAAGGGCGTGGCGCTTTCATCTTCCGCATCCGTGTTGCCCGCCCCTGCCGTACTGCCCGCCATATTATCCGGCGCAACAGGAATTTCCGGCAAATTGGCGGCCAGGCGGGCAAACAGATCATGCACGGAAAGCATGTTCGGCAGCAGGCAGGGTTTGGGAAGGGCCTTGTTGTGGCGTATCAGGTTTTCCATATAACGCGAGGGCCGGGCGTGCGGGAATATGAAGAGGGCATTTTCCAAATCCGTCCCGTCCGCCAGGGCCATATCCAGCAGTGAGCGCATGAAGTCGTGCTGCCAGGGAATTATGATGAAATTTGGGCGGTTCAGCATTCTTCCACCTTGCGGGCATCCAGATACACCAGTTCCGCCCTTACCGGCCTGTGGCAGGCCCCGGCCAGAGCTTCTTTGTAACTGCGCATTTTTTTTGCGTAATCCGGGCTGGGTTGCCCGCTTTTGTAATCTATTACCAGCAGGCCCTTTTCCCCTTCATCAACCAGCAGGTCAACGCGCAGGGTGTCGCCTTCCGCCGTAAGCAGGCTTTGTTCCGGCCTGCCGTCCCGCAGTTGGCGCAAGGCCCCGGGGCGGCTGATGAACCATTCCATTATGTCCATGGCCGCCTGGGCTTCCTGCCGCGCATCGGCCCAGGGCAGAAAATTACGGGCCATAAGAACCAGCTGTTCCTTGAAGTTTTCTGAAACAGCCTGCTTGCCTGCTTCCCCATGCGCCGTAAGACGGTTTGCCAGCATTTCCAGGCAATTATGCAGGAAGGTGCCGCGAGCGGCGCGTTTTTCCGCGCTTTCTTCCGCGCGGCTTCCGGCCAGGCTTTTTCCTGTTGCCGGGCCGACCGGGGCCGGTGGGGCCGGTCGGGCCGCCGGGTCAACTGGAGCAATTGCCGGGCCAACTGTAGCAATTGCCGGGCCGGACGCGAAGGAAAGGCCGGGAGAGCGCAAGGGCTCAGAGCTTATTTTCAAGCGCGGAAGCCAGTTCATGGGCCGCCAGCCCGGCCCGAAATCTTCCGGCCCGCCTGTGATGCCCAAGGTGTCCGTTCCGCCTGGCCCGCCTGTTCCGCCTGTTGCATCCGGCCTGGCCGGTTTGTCAGGCATATCCGGCGCGGGCGCGTTCATACCGGCCAGGGTTTCACCCGGCTGATATTGCGGTTCCCAATTCTCTCCGTAGCTGTAGGTGTCGCCGTCTTCTTTCAGGTCAAAATCCTGCGTCATAAGTTCCAGCGCGGCGCTGAAGGGCGTTTGCCGCGCGGTGGCGCTTATAATGGCGTGCAATTCTTTGGAAGGGCGGGTAAAGGCCACATAGAGCAGGTTAAGGTCTTCCAGCACGTCACGTATTTTGTTGAGGTAAAAATCCGGCCCGCGCCAGTACCGGGAATGGGCAATGAAGGGCACGCCATCAAGTTCCGCCACTGTAAGGGAACTGTCCGGCAAGTTTTGAAAAATCAGGTAGGGCAGCACCACTACCGGAAATTCCAGCCCCTTGGCCTTGTGAATGGTCATTACGCGCACGGCGTTCAGGTTTTCCGGCGTGGGGGTTCGTTCAGCCGCGCCGTTTTCCCGCCAGTAGTTAAGGAAGCCGGCCAAGGATGAATGGCCCTGCGTTTCCGCCAGGTGGGCCACTTCCAGCAGGCGGCGCAGAAAGACGGCATCTTCCGCGTTATATTTCAGCAATTCATAGCGGCGGTAAATTTCGCTAAGGGTGTCATAGGCGCTCATCAAGCCGGCCTGGGAATAAAAAGGCTCCAGAAAACGCGCCCACAGTTGGGGGAAGGCTTGCTTGAAGCGGCGAAAAAGTGGTTGACCGGCATCGTCAAGTTGCGTTTGCGCCAGCCATTCTTCCAGTTCCTGCGGGGCAAGGCCGCTGCCGCCCTGTCCACAGGGGCGGGCAAAGCATTCCGGCCCGGTTATAAATTCGCGGAAGGCCAGGTCGTCAAGCGGGTAGTCCAAAAAACTGAGCAGTGAGATCAGGCGCGTTACAAGGGGCAGCCGGTTCAGGTGCAGGCTGTTTTCTGTAAGCACCGGCCAGCCTTCTTTCAGCAGCAGTTCAGAAACAGTTGTGGCCTCATTGTTGTTGCGCACCAGCACGGCTATGTCCCCGGGGCGGAAACGGGTTTTGAAATCCGCAAAAAGTTCTTGCAGTTTTTCCGCGATGCCTTCACGCAGCCCCGGCATATATTCCCGTTGCAGGCGGTAAAGTTTTACCAGCCCTTCCGGTTTTTGGGGGCGTTTTGCGGGTATGCCCTGTTCGCATTCATAAAAAGTACGCGCCAGTTGCCTGGCCCCTTCTTCCACTATTTGCGGCGGCGTGGATTTTGGCAAAAGCTTTGCCATGACAGCCCGGCCCAGTTCACTGGGGGCAATGTCCCGGTTTGAAGCGTTGTTATGGCCGGGGCCGCTTTTTTTGCCCGATTCTGCCTGTTCTGGCTGGACTGCCAGTTCTGGCTGGCCCGCCTGTTCGGGGGCAAGGCGTTTGAAAAAGGCGTTGTTGTGGCGCACAATTGCCGGGGCGCTGCGCCAGTTTTCTTTCAGCGTGGTGTAGCTTGCCAGGCTTGTGGGGGTGGGGAAGCGGTCTGTTATGATTGGCTTAAGCTCTTCATCATCGGCAATTTTGTCAAACAGGGCGGAATCTCCGCCGCGCCAGTTGTAAATGGCCTGTTTTACATCGCCCACGTAGGTAAGGCTGCCGCCCTGGGACAGGCATTCTCTGGCCAGGGGTTGCACGGCGTCCCATTGCAACTGGCTGGTATCTTGAAATTCATCAATAAGCAGGTGGCGCAGGCGTGAACCAAGACGGCAGCAGGCTTCAGACACGCCCATGCCGTTTTCCTCATCCAGGGCTTGGGCGGCCAGACGCGGAATTTGCGCGCCGGGCACCTGGCCGGAAAGCGCAAACAGTTCTTGCAGGGCGGGCAAAAGTTCTGCCGCAATGCGGGCCATGGGCAGCAATTTTCTGGCGTCATGCAGCAAAGGGCAGTCTTGCCGCAAGGCGGCGCAAGCCTGTTTGAAGGCCAGGTAGACGCCTTCATCCGCCTCGCTGGCCGGGCAACTGCCGCTGTTCAGGCAGGCTTGCAGGGAAATTTTATCTTCAAAGGTGGAAATGTGGTCGGCATCAAGCAATTGTTTCGGGTTTTGGCATTTTTCCAGCAAGTCCAGCAATTTTTTGTTTACCTTGAAGCCTTCTTGCCCCAGAACTTGCCGCAATTGGGCGCTGGTGCAGCGCACCTGATCAAGGCGGTCTTCATACATGGCGGCCAGCTTTTCCGCAGGTGGCAGTGGGGGCAGGGGAAGCGGGGCGTTCAGGGTGCCTGGGGAATCTGGGGAATATGGGTAATCTGGGGAATCTGGGGCAGTTGGGCAATTTTCCATAAGGAAATTGAGCAGCATGATGACGTTTTCCCGCAGCGCCTTGCCGGCGCTAAAGCCTTTGCTGTCAAAATCCACAAGACATTCACAGGCTTTGGCAAGGGCCAGCGCTTCCGGCCCGCCTTCAATGGCGGCTTTTTCCAGCCAGGCTTCGTACAGGGGCAGGGGGTAGGAATCTTTATCAAAGTTCGGTTCAAAATCCGGCGGCAGGCCCAGTTCCAAGGCGGAAAGGCGGGCCAGCATAGTCAGCAGGCTGTCTATGGTGCGGATATTGAAGGAATCATAGCGCTGAAGCAGGGTGTTGACCCAGGTTGCGGCCTCTTGCGCGGTAAGCGGCTGGGGGGCGCCATTTTCTTTCAGGCCAAGGGCAAGCTCCTTCAGGTCTTGCAGCACGCGGCCCTTCATTTCCGCAGCGGCGCGGTTGGTGAAGGTAACAGCAAGAATTTCTGAAAAGGAACCAGCGCCCCCTGCCCTTTTGGCGCAGGGCGAAGGGGCCTGATCATTGCTTTGCTTCAAAAGGTTCAGAAAAGTTTGGGTAATTTTATAGGTTTTACCCGCCCCGGCGGAGGCTTTTATTTGTTCCAGCGGGGCTTTTTGTTTTGCCTGCATGCCTGTGCCTCAAAAAAATATATAACTATCCGTACTGTCAGGTTAAATATCCGGGGGCACCATGCCGTAAAGCCCGCTTTGCCCTGTAGATTCCAGCACGGCCCGCCAGTAGCCGGAACGGGTGTTCAGCTTGCGGCGCTGGCGTATTATAAGGTTAAGGGGCAGGTGCACATAGCGGTCTGTAAGTTTGGCTACAACCATGTCAGTTTTTCCGGCCATGGCGGCATGCACCGCGCTTTGCCCAAGCATGCCGCAGTACACCCGGTCATTGGCGTTGGCCGGCACGGCGCGTATCATGTAGCTTGGGTCTATGTACTTGATGATGTAGGGCATGCCTTTTTCTTCAAGGTAGCGCTTTATTTCTTTGCGCAAAAGCCCGGTTATGTCGCCCAACACCGGGTTGCCGGAGGCATCTGTTTCATTGTTGGTTTGCAAAAGGTGCTGCCCGGCCCCTTCCGCGACAACTATAACCGCGTGTTTGCGGCGCAGCAGCCGTTCATAAAGGGCGGGTAAAAGGCCGCCTTCACCATCCAGCCGAAATTCCACTTCCGGTATCAGCACAAAGTTTACATCTTTCATGGCCAGGGTGGCCTGGGCGGCTATAAAGCCGGATTCCCGCCCCATAAGCTTGACTATGCCTATGCAGTTTTTGTAGCCAATGGCTTCAATATGCGCGCATTGTATAGCTTCCGCCGCCTTGAAGGCCGCTGTTTCAAAGCCGAAACTCTGGGTGATGAAGTTTATGTCGTTATCAATGGTTTTGGGCACGCCTATTACAGAAATGCGCAGGTTGCGGGCCTCCACTTCCTTCACAATGCTGTTCATGGCCTTCATGGTGCCATCGCCGCCAATCATGAAAAGCACGCTGATGTTCATGCGTTCAAGGGCATCCACCACTTCGGACGGGTCTTGCGGCCCGCGTGATGAACCCAGGATGGTGCCGCCAAACTGGTGGATATCTGAAACGGAATCCGGCGTAAGTTCAATAACTTCATGCCCGTATTTGGGGATAAAGCCTTCAAGCCCGTACTGGATGCCCAGCACCGCCGGCACGTTGTAGTTGTGGAAGGCTTCCATGACAATGGCGCGTATAACGTCGTTTATGCCGGGGCAAAGGCCGCCGCAGGTGACAATGGCGCACTTGGTCTTGGTGGTGTCAAAATAAAGCTTTTCACGCGGGCCGGCCGCTTCAAAGCGCACGGGAAAAGGTTCATACCCATGCATTTCCGCCAGGCGTTCCGCATCCAGAAAGACGGATACGTAAGAACTTACGTCATCGTCCGGCTTGGCGTAGCGCGGCAGGGGGGAAGGTATTTTGGCCTTGCCCAGGTGTTTTATCGTTGGGTCAATGGTGTATCCAACATGGCAACTGGCGCCTTCATTGCAGGGTTGAGGGCCGGATTGCGTTTTTTTTGCCATGGCGTAAGCTCCTTGAAAGAATGGAAAAGTATGTAAGATTCAGCATTGGCGGGGCCTGGTGAACTATGGGAACCCGGGCAAGGCCCTGCCGCGTATGCTGTTATGACATTCAAAATATGAGACTATTGCACAATGGCCTTTTTGCCCTTTTACTGCGTCGTACTTCGTCCCGCGCGAAGGTCATATATGTTTGAATATACTCCCTCCGCACGGAACTACGGGATAGGGTACTCCTTGTAGAAGAACAAAAATTCTCATTGTGCAGTGGTCTCAATATGCGTTTTTATACACCAACAGATAAAATATTGCCAGCGCTTTTATTGCGGCAGGCGGTTCATTATTTCCAGCAGGGGCAGCAGGGCGGCCCCGCAAAAAACAAACAGGGCCGCTGCCAGCAAAGAAAGCTTGTGGCGCAACGGGTTTTGCCCCCGGGACGTTTTAAGGCAAAGCAGCGCGGCGGCCAGGCAAAGCAGTGCCCAGGCCCCCCACAGCCCCCAGCTTGCCGTTGCCAGTTCCGGCTTGCCCGTAAAATTGAAGGGGCCTTCAAAGGGCAGGCGCTTCAGGTACAGGCCCAGCGCAAGGGCCAGGTTCAGCGCAAAGCCGGTCAGGCCGCAAAAGGCCGCCCAGCCAGCGCTTTTGCCAAGGGCGAAGCGGTAGTAGTCCCGCCCGTAATCTTCACGGTTGCGGCGCATGATAAGCCAAAAAGACGCCAAAAGCCCGCCGGACGCCAAAGAACTTGCCACCAGGCAGCATATAAGGCGTACGTACTGGTCTTGCAAAAAGCACAGCCCGGCAAGGCTTTCCACCGGCCAACCCGGAAGCTGGCGGCGCAAAAACAGCGCCCCGGCCAGCAGGAAGGCCAGGCCGCAAAGCCATGAAGCCAACCCGGTCAGAAGGTGGACAATCTTCAAATTTTTCAACACGGAACGGCTGAACAGGTAAAAAATGCTGAAAAGCCCGGAAGCCATACAGGCAAAAGGCAGATACCCCAGCCAGTTGCCGAATGCCCGGCTGTTTTCAACCAGGCCGGCGGCCCCGGCAGAAACGGCAGCCCCGGCGGAAACGGGCAGGGCGTTCAAAAGCGGGGCAAGTTCATCTTTTATGGGCAGGCCGTAAAGGGCATACCCCAACAGGCAGAAGAAAATGATGTTCAAATAAACGTTTAGCAGCCCAAGCTGCTTGCCAAGCTTCCCGTAAAAGGGGCTGCGCCCGGCCAACGCGCCCAAATCGGCCCGCACTATAAGCAGGGGGCCAACAAGCCACCAGGCAAGAAAAAAGGCGAATATACCCATGCCGGATAAAAGCAGCAGGTTTTCAAATGAAAAATACGCGGACATGAATGCTCCCAATCAGGTGAAATGGCTACACGGCCAGCAACAGGCAACCGGCAGGCAGGCGAATGAATGAAAGATAAAATTCTGTCAAAAGCTGCCAAACCCTGTCAAACCGCCCTGTTGCTCTTTTGCCTGAAAAAAATCGCCCTTGCAAGCTGTAAAATGTTGGGCTATATAAAAAATAGTTCGATAATCGCTTGATTTTAAAACAGGATGAATTGCCTGCAAAAAGCCTGGATAATTTTGTCCGGCACAGGCCGCAGGCCTTGTATTTGAGGCGGATTTAGCGTAATCTGAACAGTGTTGTGCACCACTTTTCGCCTTTTTTATACAAGAATTTATAACGCTTCAGGGAACATATGGGCAGGTTTAGCCATACCGCAACAGGCAGTCATGCTTCCGGGTTTTTCTTACGGCCCCGGTCTTTGGGGGTTGTTTTCCTTGCGCTTGGGCTGTGCCTTTCCGCCGGGTGCGCAACGGCGCAAAAACAAACGGAGGAAAATGGCGAAGGCCCGGCAACTGTCTATAAAACCCCGGATCAGCGCCTTGCCCTGCTGGAAGACCGCATGATGCTTATGCAAATGCAGCTTGACCAGGTTCTGGATATGCTGACATCCAAGGCCGGGCAGGCCGGGAAAACAGGCAAAGCCGGACAGCCCGTAAAGGCGGGTAACGCCAAAGTGGCGGAAAGCGCAAAGGCATTGCCCCTGCCGCCGCCCCTGTCGCAATCCATGCCGCAGTCCCTGCCGCAGTCTCAGGGCGAAACGCTTCCCGCCGTTTCCCCGGCATCCTTTACCGCATCTTCCCATGCATCTTCTTCGATCCCGGCCCCGACCGCTACGCCAACGCAAGCCCAGGCCGCTTCCGCGCCGGTATTGCCGGTGTTGCTTGATATGCCAACCCCCACCCCTTTGCCGGACCCGGTGTATCAATCTTCCCGCGCCGCGTCATCTTCCGCCTTCGCTGAGGGTTCTGCCGCCAATGTGGGCGGTTCTGTCGCCGGGCAGGAAGGTTCTGTCGCCCTGCCGGACTATGACCTTATGTCCGGCGGCAAGGTTGTCCCGCCTCCCGGCGGCGCGGCCCCGGCAGGTGCTGGCTCCGCTTCGGCGGAAACCATACTTGACGACCTTGACCGCACGCTTACCGCGCGCAAACCCGCGCCCGTCTCCGGCGGGGGCAGCCGTAGCGTTTCTGCCGGCGGCGCTTCTGGCGGAGCTTCCGGCGGCGGCAACCTTTACACGCCGGGGGCGGACGCCGATTACAGCGCCGCGCTGCGGGCCTTTGAAGCGGGCCGCCCGCAAGAGGCAGAGACCATGTTCAGGAACTTTCTTGAACAAAAACCGGGCAGTTCATACGCCCCCAACGCCCAATACTGGCTTGGCGAATGCCTGTATGAGCAAAAACGCTACGCGGACGCCGTACTCACCTTCAAAGAAGTTGTGGCCCAATACCCCAAACACCCCAAGGCCGCGGCCGCCATGCTGAAAATGGGCTTTGCCTATGAACGCATGGGCGATAAAGATAACGCCATTTTTTATTTAAAGGCCCTTCTGAGCGCGTACCCCGGCTCTGAACCCGCGCCTTTGGCCAGAAAAAAACTGGCAAACCTTGGCGCCTAGGGCGCGAAATTTGCAGGCAGGTTTTGAGTTTGCGCGGCTTTGACACCTTGAACGCCGAAGAAAGGGCGGAACTTTGGGCCTCTTTGGCCTTGCGCAGGCTTGAAGGCGTTGGCGCTGTAAGGGCCAGGACGCTTGTTGCCCATTACGGTTCCGCCTTTGCGGCGGTGGAAGCGCACAAGGAATGGGAAGGACTGGGGGAAGAATTTTCCCCGCTGTTCAGTAAGCGTTTTATGTCCAACAAATGGCGTGAAGCGGCGCTTGAAGACTGGAAGCGCATAAAGGGCTGCCCCTGCGGCATAAAATTTTTGTCAGACCCGGATTATCCGGAATACTTGCGTGAAATTCCCGATGCCCCTCTTTTGCTGTTTTGGCAAGGGGATTATGAACTGGCGCTTCAGCCCGGCATAGCGGTTGTGGGGGCGCGCAAGTGCACCAATGAAGGGTTGGCCGTGGCCGCCCACATAACCAGGGGGCTTTCTGAAGCCGGAATAACCGTGATTTCCGGCATGGCCCTTGGCATAGACCGGGTGGCAAACCTGTGCGGGCTTGAAGGGGTTGGCGGTTCTGTAGGCGTGCTGGGCTGCGGCGTGGACGTTATGTACCCGCGCGGCAATGAGGATTTATACGCGCTTATGGCGCAAAAGGGCCTGCTTCTTTCTGAATTTGTGCCGGGTACCGCGCCCCGCCCGCAATATTTCCCGGTGCGCAACCGCATTATCAGCGGGCTTGCTTACGGGGTGCTGGTTGTAGAAGCGGCCTTGCGCAGCGGCACTTTGGTTACGGCGCGCCTGGCAACGGAACAAAACCGCCAGGTGTTCGCGGTGCCGGGCAGCAGCCTTTCCCAAACCTCGCAGGGCTGTCAAGATTTGATAAGGCGCGGGGCAAGGCCGGTGTTCACCGCGCATGATATTATTGAAGACCTGGCCCCCGTGCTGGGCGCGGACATGCAGGTGCGCCTGCGGGCCTTTATGGCGCGTAAAACCCGCGCGGACGCTGTGAAAGAAAGCGAGCGCTACCGTAAATTGTGGGAATTGCCCCCGGCCATTTTGCCCTGGAGCACCCAGCCTGAAGAAGCGGGCGCTGAAACTGGCGGTGAAGCGGAGCAGGCCGGGCTTGGAACAGGCGAAGCCGGGCAGGTGAAAACAGGCCGAAAAGATAAAAAGGCTGCAAAACCCGGCGCGGCGCGGTCTGAAAAGCCGGGCAAACCGACTGTGACAGAAAAAACTTCAGGGCCTGAAAAAGCTTCAGAGGCTGAAAAGGCCTTAGGCACAGGAAAAGCTTCAGGCAGGGAAAATACCGGGCAAGGCGCGGAAATTTTATCTGAAATTCCGCCCAAAGGCTTGCCACAAATTCTTCCGGAAGGCCTGTCCCGCTGGGCGGACGGGCAAAAGGTTTTTGCCCTTTTGGGCGCGGATGCCGCGCATATTGATGAACTGGCTCGGCAAAGCCTGTTGCCGCCAAGCAGTTTAAGCGCAATATTGCTGCAATTGGAAGTTATGGGTCTGGTTTTACGCAAACCGGGCATGTATTATATAAAAAAGTAGCCTGCACCGGGGGTTATGATGCAGAGAATACCTCTTAAATTGTCTGAACCGGGCATGATAGTCAATGCGGCGGTTGAACGCGAAGACGGCATGGTGCTTGTCGGGCCGGGCATAACGCTTACGGAACCTATAATCGGCCGGCTTTTATCCGCCGGCGTCACGCATATTGAAGTCAAGGGTTGCCCCTTCCCGCATTTACGTGAGGAATCTCCCGTATACCGCGTGCCGAAGCGTCTTGACCATCTGTTCAGGAACTTTCGTGAAAATCAGTTTATGTGGACATTGCGCAACATGATTGAACAGCATTTTTCAGAAATTGCCGCGCAAATGTACGAAGAAGAAAACCCGGGGCAAAAGCCCGGCGCTTGTGGAGAGCAACCTGCCTGCGGGCAGGAAAGGTGAACAGCATCATGATCAGTACCGACTTGCCGACAAAGTACAAGGGGCGCATTCTTGTGGCCCAAAACCTTCCTGCCCTGCCAAGCGCGGTTCAAAAACTTTCTCGCCTTATGGAAGACAGCCGTTCCTCCGTGGAACAAATGGCCGCTGTCATATCGCAAGACCAGGCCCTTACAGCCAAGCTGCTTAAAATGGTAAACTCGCCGGTTTACGGCTTTCCTGGCCGCATAGGCAATGTGCAGCACGGCATTGTGCTTTTGGGCATAAATGTAATCCGCAGCCTTATAATTTCCAGCGCTGTCTTTGATGACATGAACAAAACCATGATGGGCCTGTGGGAACACAGCCTGGCCGCCTCCATCGCCGCAAACGTGATTGCCCGCACCCTGGATATGCCCCACCCGGAAGAATATTCCGTAATGGGCCTTCTGCATGACGTGGGCAAGGTGGCCTTTGCCATGCAACTGCCTGAAGCTAAAGAGGAAATAGACGCAATGGTGCGTGAACGCGACATAAGCTTTTATGAAGCGGAAATTCAGGTGCTGGGCTTTTCACATGAAAAGGTAAACGACTGGCTTTGCGAACAGTGGAACCTGCCCATAACCCTGCGTGACGCCATAACGCACCACCATGACCCAATGTCCGCCAATTTTTACCCGGAAGCGGCGGCCCTTACTCAACTTTCCGATTTTTGCGCCCGTCTTTTTGAAAGCGGCTTTGGCGGTGATGACGGCATCGCCACGCTGGATCCGCGGGCCTTGCGCCTGCTGGGCATAAATCACACGCATCTGGGGCGGCTTATAGACGAGCTTAGCGGCAAACTGTTTAAAAATCTGAGTTGAGAATAGTCATGGTAAAGAAAAAAATGGAATCATTCAGGGCTGTTCTGGTTACAGACAACATAGAATTGCGCAACCGCGTTCTTAGCCTGTGGCCGGCCGGTTACGCCAACTGGAAGCTTTATGATACCGGGCAATCCGCGCTGGATGACCTTATGCTTTCCCCGCCGGATTTTTTGCTGGTGGATGCCATTTTGCCGGATATCCCCGGCCTGCGGCTGATAGAGCTTTTCAAATCGGAAAATATTTACCGCAGCATACCAACTCTGGTGTTTTTTGAACCGGATGAATTTGAAGAATTTTTTGAGCTGGAATACTTCGCGGCTGATGATTTTGTGGTGCTGCCCGTGCCGGACCGGGAATTGCAAATGCGCATAGAACTGGCAATATTGCGTTTTATTCGCGGTTTTGACAACAACCCCCTTACGCACCTGCCCGGCAACACCAGCATTATACGCCACTTGCAGCATTATATTGAAAGTAAAAAAGATTTTGCCCTGGCCTACTGTGATGTTGACCACTTCAAGCCGTTTAATGACTATTACGGCTTTTCACGCGGGGATGAAGTGCTTATGGTGGTGGCCCGCCTTATTACCAACACCGTGCGCGACGTGGCGTCTGAAAACGCCTTTGTGGGGCACGTGGGCGGTGACGACTTCATCTTTTTGCTGGATAAAGACAAGGTTGAAATGGCCTGCCAGCGTATTATTTCCGCCTTTGACAGCATTATACCGCAGTTTTATGACCTGAATGACCGCAAGGCCGGGTGTATAAATTGCCGCGACCGTCAGGGGGTGGAAAGGGAATTTCCCCTGATGGCCCTTTCCATTGGCGTGGTATTCAACATAAACGGCAGCATTTCACACTACGGTCAGGCCGCCCAGCTGGCGGCGGAACTGAAGCGTAAGGCCAAGGAAGATACCCACAGCAATTACCTTTTTGATAAACGCATCCCGCGCAATGAAACATAAGCCAAAAGCGAAAAAGGAAGGGGCCAGCCCGCCCGGCCCGCCCGGTTTATCCGGATTGCCCAGCTTGCCCGGTTTATCCGGATTGCCCAGCTTGCCCGGTTCGCCCGGTTTGCCTGCTTTATCCGGCCCGCCTGATTCGCCTGGCCTGCCCGATCTGCCCGACAGCGCGGAAATGTTTTTGGCCAACCTGGAATTGGGCAAGGGGTATTCGCCCAACACGGCGGCGGCCTACCGCCGCGACCTGGCGCAGTTTGAAGAAACGCTTAACAAATACGGCAGCAGCCTGCAAAAACCGGAAGAAATAAATAAACGCCAGATACAGCGCTTTTTGGCGGATCTGCACCGCCAGGGCGCAAGCAAAAGTTCCATGGCGCGCAAGCTTTCCAGCCTGCGGGCCTTTTTTCGTTTTTGCGGGCGCATGCGCCTTATAAACCAACTGCCCACTGAAGGGATAAAAAACCCCAAGCAGGAAAAACGCCAGCCCAGGGTGCTTAACGTGGATCAGGCCTTCAGCCTTCTGGACAACGGCCCGCAAAAGGCCGGGGCCTACCCGGCAACGGAAAAGGGCCAGGCCCTGAAAAAGCGCGACCTTGCCCTGGCGGAACTGCTTTACGGTTCCGGCCTGCGTATCTCTGAAGCCCTCGCGCTTAACCTGAACCAGCTTGCTTTGCCCGCTGAAGGCAGCGCGTCTGTGCGCATTCGCGGCAAGGGCGGCAAGGAACGCCTGGCCCCGCTTTCTGATACATCCCTGCAAGCCCTGCATGAATGGCTTGAAGCCCGGCCCGCTGTTTTTATACAGGAAGGACGCGCCCTGCCGGATTGCGGCGCGCTTTTTTGCGGCGAACGCGGCGGCCGCCTGAACCGCCGCCAGGCCCAACGCATAATTGAAAAGCTCTGCCTTTTGGCCGGGCTGCCGCAAAGCGTAAGCCCGCACGGACTGCGCCACTCCTTTGCCACACACCTGCTGGAAGCCGGGGCAGACCTGCGCAGCGTGCAAGAACTTTTGGGCCACGCCCGCCTTACCACAACCCAACGCTATACGCACCTGAATTTGGCAAAGCTTATGGAAGTATACGACAAGGCGCACCCCAAGGCGTAGCAATGTAATATGATGCCTCCGGCGGGCGGGGCGCTGCCCCTGCACCCCGCCAAGGGCCTTAGGCCCTTGGAACCCCCATTATTTGTTTAAACGGCGCGTTCTGCCCAAGCAGAACGCGCCGTTTTATCACCTAATGTTATCACGGGGGCGCGGGGGGGGCACCCCCCCGCGCGGGTTCCACG
>JAVBMP010000116.1:0-6658 GCA_031552315.1 Desulfovibrionaceae bacterium
CTGGAACCCATGCTGGCCGCCCTGTTCGCCTACATGCTGTTTGGGGAAATGTTCACCGCCTCCGGCTGGGCAGGCTCCATTCTTATCCTCGGCGCGGTCTTCATTGTTGTTTTTGAAGGCAGCCGCAGAAAAAAGCAACTATGACATTTTCGCTTTGAGATTGTCGCTTAACGGCGGGCAAAGCCCGCCTCAGATTGATGACAAACCCCGCAAGGCCGGGGTTTGTAAAGGCACGCCCGCTCCGGCGCTTTACGGCGGCAATGAATGCCGCCTACGCCTGCACGGCGGGCTGTTGACAAAGAGGACTTTGTCAACAGCCTCCGGCGGGCAAAGCCCGCCTACGACAATCTCGCGGGCGTTGCTGCGCTTCGCTTCACAACGCCAGAGCATTTTATCTGGATAGATAATTTCAATGACGAAACGCTCTAACATCGTGAGTTATAATGTCTGAATTTTTTCTGGAGCATCTTTTGTCCGGCGGCCCGGCAGAAGAACAATCCCTGCTGGAATCATTTGAAGCGCTTTGCGCGCAAATTCGCCCCACTGAAAACCCCGCCCTGCGCGCCAAAGGTGAAGCCCACCTTGACAACCTTACCAAACCCCTGAAAAGCCTGGGCAGGCTGGAAGAAGCCGCCCTGCAACTTTTTTTGATCAATGAAGGCCGCCAGCCGCTGGATGTAAGGCCCGCCCGGCTCTTCACCCTGGCCGCAGACCACGGCGTGGTGGCGGAAGGCGTGGCCGCGCACCCGCAGGAAGTTACCCGGCAAATGGTGCTGAATTTTTTGGCGGGCGGCGCGGGCATAAACGCGCTGTGCCGCAACAGCGGGCTGGATTTTCAAGTGGTGGATTGCGGCGTGAAGGGTGAAGATTTCGCCCCCCACCCCAAGCTGGTACGCGCCAAAATAGCCCCCGGCACGGCCAGCCTGGCCTCCGGCCCGGCCATGACCCGGCTGGAATGCCTTAAAGCCCTGCACCTTGGCCTTGGCCTTGCGCAAAACGCCGCAAAGGACGGGGCGCGTTGCCTGGCCGCCGGGGAAATGGGTATTGGCAACACCACCCCTTCCACCGCGCTGTATTGCGCCTTTTTGGGGCTGGATCCCTTTGAGGCCACCGGGGCCGGTGCTGGCATAAGTGCGGAACAAATCCTCCACAAGGCCGGGGTTTTCCAGCGCGGGCTGGAAGTCAACGCTGCCGCGCTGCACACAGGCCACCCCCTGAATGTGCTCGCGGCCCTTGGCGGTTTGGAAATAGCCGCCATAAGCGGCCTTATGCTGGGCGCGGCCGCCCGGCGCATACCCTTTGTTGTGGACGGCTTTATCGCGGGCGCGGCCTTTACCGCCGCCTGGAAGCTGTGCCCGGCCGTGGCCGATTACTGCTTCTTTGGGCACCAGTCCGCAGAACAAGGCCACGCGGAAATCTTGCGCCGCCTGAACAAACAGCCCCTGCTCAACCTCGGCCTGCGCCTGGGGGAAGGCACCGGCGCTGCCCTGGCACTGCCAATATTGTCCGGCGCTTGCGCCATCTTCAACGAAATGGCAAGCTTTGAACAGGCCGGCGTGGTGGTGAATTGAGGTGAATTGAATCTGGGGGGAAACCCCAAGGGCTTGAAGCCCTTGAGGTTTCCCCCCAGGCCCCCCTTCCTGATCCCCTTTGGGGTTTCATTGAACCCCGTTACAGGGTTTCCAAAGGGGGTTACCCCCTTTGGCGGGGGTGCGGGGGGCAGCGCCCCCTGCCCGCCGGAGGCATTAAAATATTATATAATTCAAGCAGGATATTATTATGAAAAAAAAGGTTTATTTTATTCCGGGTGATGGTATTGGGCCGGAGTTGTGGGATTTGGCCCGGCCTTTTATTGAGGCTGCTGTTGCCAGGGCTTATGGCAATGCCCGTTCATTGGAATGGGAAGAGTTGCTTGCGGGCGGCAAGGCCTTGCGCGAATGCGGCGAGCTTTTGCCGGAAGCCACTTTGAAGGCCTTGCAAGGCGCGGAACTTGCCATAAAAGGCCCGTTGGAAACCCCGGTGGGCAAGGGTTTTCGCAGTTTGAACGTCACCTTGCGCCAAACGCTTGACCTTTACGCCTGCATCCGTCCCATTCGGCATTTCAGCGGCATAGAATCCCCGCTTAAGCACCCGGAAAAGGTGAATATGACGGTGTTTCGGGAAAATACCGAAGATGTTTACGCGGGCATTGAATACAAGGCCGGCAGCCCGGAAGCCAAGCGCCTGATAGCCTTTTTGCGGGAAGAAATGGGCGCGCAGCTTGATGACACCGCCGGAATAGGCATAAAACCCATGACGGAAAAGGGCAGCAAGCGCCTGATACGCCGCGCTGTGAACTATGCCCTTGACCAAAAGCTGCCCAGCGTCACCCTTATGCACAAGGGCAACATTATGAAGTTTACGGAAGGCGCCTTCCGCGAATGGGGCTATGAACTGTTGGCCGGGGAATTTGCCGGGCGCTGCATAAGCGAGGCGGACGCCAAAAACGGCAACCCGCAAGGCCGGGTGGTAATAAAAGACCGCATAGCGGATGCGCTTTTTCAGGACGTGCTGCTTTACCCGCAAGATTTCAGCGTAATAGCCTGCCCCAACCTGAACGGCGACTATATTTCAGACGCGCTGGCCGCGCAGGTGGGCGGCCTGGGCATGGCCCCCGGCGTGAACATGTCGGACAGCCTGGCCTTTTTTGAAGCCACGCACGGCACCGCCCCGCAAATAGCCGGGCAGGACAAGGCCAACCCGTGCAGCCTGATCCTTTCCGCCGCGCTAATGCTGGAACATGTGGGCTGGGGCGAAGCCGCCGCGCTGGTTTATAGTGCCGTGAACAAGGCCCTGTCCGGCAAGCGCGTAACGCAGGATCTGGCAAGCCAGATGCAGGGCGCAAGCGCCATAGGCAGCAAGGCCTTTACAGAAATTTTGCACGGCGGGCTGTAAGTTATGGTTATGGAAGACCCAACCTGGCTTGAACACAGAGTTTCCTACGGTGAAACAGACGCCATGAGCGTAATGTACTACGCCAATTACCTGCACCTGTTTGAACGGGGCCGCAATGCCCTGTTCCGTCGTTTTGGCATTTCCTATAATGAAATGGAAAAAGACGGCTACTTTTTGCCGGTAAGCGAGGCCTCTTGCCGTTACCGCAGCCCGGCGCGTTATGATGACCTGCTGCATCTGGCAACGGTTATAAGCGAATGGGGCCGCGCTTCCGCCGTGTGTTCCTATGAATTGTATAATGAGGACAAAAGCCGCCTGCTGGCCACCGGCTTTACCCGCCATGCCCTGGTGGGGACGGACGGCAAGCCCCGCGCCGTGCCCGGCTGGCTTAAGGAAAAGTTTGGCGTAGGCGCGTAGGCTGCCTAGAGTGGTTTACGCTTGAAATAGTCGCTTAACGGCGAGCAAAGCTCGCCTACGACTATTTCGCGGCAAGGATTTGAAGACAAATCCTTGCTGAGCAATTCACTCATTTCAATCGTAAATTGCTCTAGAGCATTTTGTCATTGAAATTATCTATCCAGATAAAAAGCTCTGGCGTTGCAAAGCGAAGCGCAACAACGCCCGCTAGATTGTCGTAGGCGGGCTTTGCCCGCCGTCAAGCGACAATCTCAAAGCGAAAATGTCATAAGAAGCAGCGCTGGCGCAAGCGGCTGAAAATAAGGTTATGGCTACAAGAATGACAATTCTGACAATTCGGCAAATTTCCCGGCTTTTGCCCTTGCGGCGGGCCATGTTCAGGCCCTTGCGCAATAATCTTGTGCTGTGCGGGCTTTGCCTGCTGGCGCTTTTCTTGCCCTGCGCCTGTTTCAGCGCCGGGGCCGCTTCCAAGGGTACGGCTGCCCGCCCGGTAAACCCGGCGGTGCCCAACGCCGCCTTGCCCTACACCCCGCAGGAAGAAGCCGGGGTCTTTTTGCTGGGCGCGGAAGAGGTAATGCCGCTTGTCACGCGCCTGCTTCCGGCCAATCAGGGTTTGAAGTCCTGGCGGGATATGGATTTCGCGCTGGCGCAAAGCCTTGATTTCGCGTCTTCCCGTTCCGCCTCTGCCGTGGCCCTGAAGCGCGGCGACCTTAATGTCACCTGGGGTGACCTTTGCCGCTCGCTTGAACTTATGCGCGAGCTTTTGCCCCGGCTGGACGCCAACCCGGCCTTGCTGGCCCAGCATTTCCGTTGGTACCGCCTTGGCCCGGACATTGATTTTACCGGCTATTATGAACCCACCCTGCGGGCCAGCCGCACCCGCACGGAACGCTTCAATTACCCGCTTTACCGTGTGCCGCGTGACTTGCGCCGGGGCAAGGCCTACCACAGCCGCAACGCCATAGACCGCAAAAACGCCCTGGCCGGGCGCGGGCTGGAAATTGCCTGGGTGGAAAGCGAGGTGGACGCCTATTTCTTGCATGTGCAAGGTTCCGGCCGTCTGCTTTTCCCGGATGGCAAGGTTACCCATGTGCTGTATGCGGGCAAAAACAACCGGGGCTATGTTTCCATAGGCCGCCTGATGCGTGAAGACGGCCTTTTGCCGGAAGATGGCGTGAATATGGAAGCGATAAAGTGCTGGCTGGCGGAAAACCCGGAAAAATGCGCCCCCATGCTGGACCGCAACCCCAGTTACGTCTTTTTTAAAGAAGCGCAAAGCGGCCCGATTGGCGGCATGGGCAAGGTGCTTACCCCGTGGGTAAGCGTGGCCGTGCACCCAAAGCGCTTGCCCTACGGCAGCCTGTTTTTTGCATCTGTGCCCCTGCCGGATGAAAACCCAAAAAATGACCGCTATTTCAATGGGCTGGTGTTGGCGCAAGACGCGGGCGGGGCCATAAAGGGCAACCGCATGGATTTGTTTTGCGGGGCCGGGGAAAAAGCCGCCCACGTTGCCGGGCACCTGGACGCAAAAGGCGCGGTGTATTTGCTGCTGCCGGTGAAAAAATAGAACATTGAGGCCGTTGCACAATGAGGCCATTGTGCAATGGCCTCACATTTTTTTAACCTGTTGCCGCGTCTAGAGTGGTTTACGCTTGAAATAGTCGCTTAACGGCGAGCAAAGCTCGCCTACGGCTATTTCGCGGCAAGGATTTGAAGACAAATCCTTGCTAAGCAATTCACTCATTTCAATCGTAAATTGCTCTATGTCATATCACGTTACGGCCCATGTGATGTCCTGCCGCGCAAAGGCATATCCGGCTGAAGATACCCCTTCACACGAGCCGTGAACCAAGGCGCATTGCGCGCTGGGTTCATCTTGAATGCTGTTCCGCCGGCATGCTGTTCCGCGCTGCCGGGTTGCCGCGCTACTGTGACGCTGCCTATTCCCCTTT
This sequence comes from Desulfovibrionaceae bacterium, assembly GCA_031552315.1. Lineage (GTDB taxonomy): Bacteria > Desulfobacterota > Desulfovibrionia > Desulfovibrionales > Desulfovibrionaceae > JAVBMP01. Next base: position 5,304 of record JAVBMP010000116.1, read on the forward strand.
TTTGAAGCCTATGCGGTTACAGTTTTTGCAAACGTGCGCGCCGGGGAAGGGTGCGGGCATGTTTTGCGCATCTTCGTCCGTGGCCCAGCTTTGTTTGTTCATGTAGATGGCGGAACGTTCAATCATCCGCTGCACAACCTTTTCAATATCCTTGCCGGGTATGAAGACGTTGGTTTCGCCGCGTTCCGTCTTGCCGGAGCTGTAACCGCCGAAACAGGCGGGCATGGTGTTGAAGGTATTTTCAACATAGGCGAACACGCCGCCGCCGCAAGACGCGGAATTTATGGTCAAACACGGGCGCAGACAGGGCGTGTGGGTGGCGGCCATGTAGTCTATGCCCAAAAACATGGCCTGCATGTTGTCACAGTAAAAATGCACCACTTCGGGCTGGCGGGTTGCGCGGGCCAGCGGGCCAACGGCAATGGCCTTCAGGTTGCCGGGGGCAAAGCGGGTTTTGCTTTCCAAAAAGGCCTTGGCCTGTTCAAAATCCCGCGTGTTGCGCAGCTGCCCTTTTATTATTGAATCATCCAGTTCCTTCCAGCCAAAGCAAAAGGCCGCGCTGGTGCAGCTAAGGTTATCCGGCCCGGCAAGCACCACGTCACCCTGCATGCGCGCCATTATTTCCCACTGGCACAAGCTTAGCGATTTGACCGGCGTAACGTAGTCATTGGCTGCCTTGAAGGCTTCAAGCTGCGCCTCGTCAAAAAAATAGTGCACGGCTATGGGGTAGTGGTAAAGGCGCAGATTCCGCATCAGGGCTTCTTGCATTTCCGGGTAGGATAGGGGCATGGCTGGCTCCGGCCAAACCCTTTGCGCAGGCCTGCCCGGCAAGCCGGACTTTGCGCGAAAGGTTGGGTGGTTACTGTGTGAAGTATTACATTGAGACCATTGCACAATGGCCTTTTTGCCCTTTTACTGCGTTGTGCTTCGTCCCGCGCGAAGGTCATATATGCTTGAATATACTCCCTCCGCACGGAACCTACGGGATAAGGGCACTCCTTGTAAAAGAACAAAAATTCTCATTGTGCAACGGCCTCTAATTGCCTTTGGCGCTTTTTTTGAAGACGAAACCAAGGCGTTTCAAGGTATTATATACAGTGGGCAAGGTGCAGTCTTTACCCATCAAGCCACGCAATTGCCCCAGTGTAAGGTCTGGCCTTTCAGATACAAGCAAGGCCAGGCGTTCCTTATCTTTTTCAGAAAAAGTTTGCCGTCTGTGTCCTTTGGGCAGGGGGGCGCTGCGGGATTCCGTGCGTTCAATGCGCACCCAGTTATTGATTGTTTTGCGCGTTACGCCAAAAATATCGGCCAGTTGAGACTGAGTATGTTCGCCGGTTTTATATGCGGCCAGGGCC
>JAVBMP010000032.1:0-23211 GCA_031552315.1 Desulfovibrionaceae bacterium
CCGTTGCACAATAAGAATTTTTGTTCTTTTACAAGGAGTGCGAGTTCCGTGCGGAGGGAGTATATTCAAGCATATATGACCTTCGCGCGGGATGAAGCACGACGCAGTAAAAGGGCAAAAAGGCCATTGTGCAATGGCCTCAATATTGGGAACGGGTTAAAAATACCCGTTTAGCAATCAATAATTACTTGCAATAAGCCTTTTTTATGTTATTAGTGACTCAAAGCCCCAATGCAGCCGGCTGCCGCCGCGCGGCAACTTTGCGGGCCAACATAATTTTTAAGGAGCATTACCCATGTCCAATTCAAAAAGCCTTGAAGTAATTAACGAACAGATCAAGTATGAACTTTATTCCGCCTACCTTTACCTTTCCATGTCCGCCTATTTTTCCGATTTGGGCCTGCCCGGTTTTGCCCATTGGCTAAGCGTTCAGGCGCAGGAAGAAGTTGGCCACGGCACCAAGCTGTACAACTTCATCATAAGCCGTGGCGGCCGGGCAAAGCTTCTGGCTATTGAAGAACCGCCCCTTACCTGGAAAAGCCCGCTGGAAGTCATGGAAGAAAGCCTGAAGCATGAAAAGTTCGTCACCAGCCGCATCAACATGCTTATGGACGTGGCCCTGAAGGAAAAAGACCACGCCAGCTCCATATTCCTGCAATGGTTTGTGACCGAACAGGTGGAAGAGGAAGAAAACTTCACAGACCTGGTAACCCGGCTGAAGTTTATCAAAAATGACGGCCCGGCCCTGCTGGCAATGGATAAAGAACTTGCCGCCCGCGTATTCACCCCGGTCCCCGGTTCCATCGGGGCGCCGGCAACCGCAACGGAGTAATAAACTATGTGCCGGACAATGAAGCTTTTTAGCGGGGTTATTTTGGCGTTTGCCCTTTGCCTGCCGGTATCCGCAACAGCGCTTGCGCAAAACCCGGAGATAAAGAAAATGAACGCAGGTCAGGCCACTGTGGTAGCGTTGGAAGATGTAAGCCGTAAAATGCCCCTGAATCTTTTTCCGGACTTGGGCAAAATTGCCGCAGAGGCCTATTCCGTTGAAGGGGTGCCCTCTTCCATTTCCGCCTTCCTTATAGTCATGCCGGGGGCCACGGCGCTGGTAGATACCGGCGTGGGCGCCCCGCAAGGCAAAATGCTGCAACTGCTGGAAGCTGCCAATGTGCAGCCGGAACAGGTTACCCATGTTCTGCTTACCCACCTGCACGGCGACCATGTGGGCGGGCTGGCCCTTGACGGCAAGGCCGCCTTCCCCAACGCGCAAATAGTTGTGGGCAAAGTGGAAAAAGACTGGTGGCTGAACCCGGAAACCCTGAAAAAACACCCCGACCGCAAAGGCAACATTGACTTGGTGCGAACAAACTTTGCCTTGTATGAAGGCAAAATAAAAACCGTGAGCTTCAATGAAGAAGCCATCCCCGGCATAAAAGCCCTTAACGGCGTTGGGCATACGCCCGGCCACACGGTATTCCTGCTGGAATCTGACGGGGCCAAAGTGCTCTTCTGGGGCGATTTGGTGCATGGGGCCATGTTGCAGTTCCCCAACCCGGAAATCTGCGCCAGCTTTGATATGGACAAACCCAAAGCCATAGAAAGCCGCAAGCATTATATGGCTTTGGCCGCCCGGGAAAAAATGCCCGTGGCCGGGGCGCACCTGCCCTTCCCGTCCATTGTCATGGTAAGCAAGGACGGTGAAGGCTACGCCTACGAGCCTGTGAAGTAATATGCCCGTAAGCGCAAGTACAAAAAGCAGCGCCCTGAAGCCCCGGCGGGCCTTGCAAGCCTTTTGCGTGGCCTGCCAGGGCGGGGCCGCTGCCTATGTGGCATCCTGCCCGGATAAAGATTGTCAGCTGCACGCCTTGCGCCTTGCCCCGGAAAACCCGCAAGGCCCGGCAAATGCGCAAGGCGTGCTTTTGGAAGGGCGGGCTGCGGCAGGGCAAGCCGTTACGGTTCAAGCGCCAGGCGAAGATCAAGCGCCGGAAGCAACTCGAGCGCCGGGCGAAATTCAGGTTCCGGGCGGGATGCAAGCGCCGGAAGCAACTCAAGTGCCGGGAGCAACTCAAGCGCCGCACGCAACTCAAGCTGGTGAAGCGCAACCCTCTGCCGCGCCGGGCAAAATCCTGCCGGCAGATTCCCTGGCCTGCCTGCGCGCCATACGCCGCCACTGCATGGTCTGCGCGGACGGGCGGCAAGATGTGCGGGCTTGCGCCGATAAAAACTGCCTTCTGTGGTCATACCGTTTCGGCGTAACCCCGGAAACCTACCGCCGGGTGAAAGACCGCTTTTTCAAGCCCAAAAAGCTGCTTCTGCCCGGCCTTGTCCAAAAAACGGAAGCCCGCTGAACCATGCGCGTTTTACTGCATATCTGCTGCGGCCCCTGCGCCATAATGCCCATCAAGGCGCTGAAGGAAGCCGGGCGCGAGCTTACCGGCTTCTTCTACAACCCGAATATCCACCCGCTGAAGGAATATCTGCTGCGCCGGGCCGGGGCCGTAGCCGTGGCGGAAAAGCTGGGCATCCCCCTGCATTGCGCCGACAGCTCATTCCCCTACAATCTGCAAGACTGGCTGAATATGACCCACGCGGCCATGAACAGCCCCCACCCGCAAAGCCGCTGCCCCCGGTGCTGGGAAGAACGCCTGCGCAAAAGCGCGGCCTTTGCGGCGGTAAACGGGTTTGACGCCTTCACCTCCAGCCTGCTCTATTCCCGCCGCCAACGGCATGAGGAAATAGCCGCCCAGGGTGAACAGCTGGGCAAAGAATACGGCGTGCCTTTTTTTTATCAGGACTTCCGCCCCCTTTGGCAGCAGGGCATAGACCTTTCAAAGGAATGGGGCATCTACCGCCAGCAACATTGCGGTTGCATTTATAGCGAGAATGAACGCTACGCGCGAGAACTGGAAAAGGCTGTGGCGGGAAGCCAATAGATAAGCAAGTCAATGCCTCCGGCGGCCAAAGGGCTTGAAGCCCTTTGGAAACCCCATTTATTTATTCATACAATCCGCGCAACAGGGCTATTGTGCTACGCTCCTTCTAAGGCTATACTCCACCTGCAATTTATTTTTTATGCATAGCTTATTATCCATGTTGGAGAACCAATGCTGAAAATTTACCCCATAAGTCTGGGTTGCCCGAAAAACCGGGTGGATACAGAACACCTGCTGGGCGCGCTGGGCGTGTTGGGCCAGGGCTTGAAAGTTACAGACAGCATTCAGGGCGCGGATTGCGTCTTTATCAACACCTGCGGCTTTATAGGCCCGGCGGTGGAAGAGGCCGTGCAAAGCGTGCTGGAAAGCGCAATGGCAATTGCCAAACTGAAAAAAAAGCCCCTGCTGGCCGTGGGCGGCTGCCTGGTTGGCCGCTACGGGGCAGAGGCCCTGGCGCAAGACCTGCCGGAAGTGGGCCTGTGGCTGCACAACAAAGACCTGCCGGAATGGCCGCGCCTGCTGGGCCGCGCCCTGCAATGCAAAGACCCGGAACAGCCGCTTGAAGGGTGTGAACGGCTTGTTTCCACCGGCCCGGCCTATGCCTGGCTGAAAATAAGCGAAGGCTGCGCCCAGCAATGTTCCTTCTGCACCATTCCGCAAATTCGCGGCCCCTTGCGCAGTTTCCCGGCGGAATTGCTGCGCAAGGAGGCAGAAAACCTGCTGGCCACCGGGGTAAAGGAAATTGCCCTGGTAGCGCAAGACCTTACATCATGGGGCCGCGATCTGGGTGAAAAACACGGCTTGAAAAAGCTGCTGGAAGCGCTGCTGCCCCTGCAAGGGCTGGAACGCTTGCGCCTGATGTACCTTTACCCGGCGGGCCTTACGGAAGATTTGCTCAGTTTTTTGCAACAGGCGGGCAAACCCTTTGTCCCCTATTTTGACGTGCCCCTGCAACACGCCCACCCGGATATTTTAAGCCGCATGGGCCGCCCCTTCGCCCACAACCCTTTCGCGGTGGTGGATCGCATCCGCAAGTATTTTCCGCAAGCGGCGTTGCGCACCAGCATCATAACCGGCTTCCCCGGTGAAGAGGCGGAGCACTTCAAGGAACTTAAGCGTTTTGTGGCAGAAAGCCGCTTCACCCACCTTGGCGTGTTTGCCTATCAGGCGGAAGAAGGCACCCCGGCCGCGCAAATGCCCGGCCAGGTGCCCACGCGCGCCAAGGTGCAGCGCCGCAATGCCCTTATGAAGCTGCAAAGCGAAATAAGCGCGGAAATTTTGGCGGAATATGTCGGGCAGGAACTGGAAATTCTGCTGGATGCCCCAAGCCCGGAATGGCCGGGGCTTTACCTTGGCCGGGCCTGGTTTCAGGCCCCGGAAATTGACGGCGTAACCTATGTAAGCGGTGAAGACTTGCAAGCCGGGCAACTTGTAACGGCCACGGTCAACGCTTCGCACACCTATGACCTGGAGGTTCTGGCATGAATGAAAAAGCGGCCCGCATTCTGTGCATTGACATAGGCAGCTACACGCAAGACGCCCTGTTCTATTTTGAAAACATGCAGGAACAAAACCTGCCCCGCTTCGTGCTGCCGTCACCCGCCCGCCTTATGGCAAGGGCGCTTGACAAGGCCGGGGCGGAAGGGCAGCCGGTATACATAGACGGCGTGAACATGGGCGGTGGCTTCCACGCGGCGGTAAGCCGCTATCTGGAACGCGGCCTGCCGCTGGTCATGCACCCGGAAGCCGCCTTTGCCATTACCGATAGCCCGGAACGGCTGAAGGAACGCGGCATACAGCTTGCCTCAAACCCGCCCGCGGGCAGCCGGGTGCTGCATTCCGCCGACTACAACCCGGATTTTTGGCATAAACTGCTGGAAAGCGCCGGGCTGCCCAAACCGGAAATTACCCTTATAGCCGCGCAAGACCACGGCTTTGCCCCCGGCGCCTCCAGCCGCCTGCAACGCATGGAAATGTGGCGCAAGCTTTTGCGTTGCCCCCAAACCCACGGGGCAAACGCAAGCAAGCTTGCGGAATGCGCCGGCAAAGCGCAGTATGAAGGCGCTCCGCTTGGTTCCTTCATGCACCAGGTAGCCCCGGAAATGCTTTCCCGCCTTACAACCATTCAGGCCCGTTCCCAAAGCCCGGTAATGGATAGCGCAACCGCCGCCCTGCTGGGCGTAATGTCCATTTCGGAAATCGCCGCCCAAAGCTACCGCCAGGGGGTGCTGGTTATAAATGCGGGCAACAGCCATATTTCCGCCTTTCTGGTCTTCAAGGAACGGGTATTCGGTATCTATGAACACCACACCGGGCAAATTGAAACAGATGAAATGATCCGCCAGCTTAAAGACTTCCGCCTTGGCTGGCTGCCCACCGAAGAAGTGATGAACGGCGGCGGGCACGGCGTGGCCCTTCTGCCCCTGCCCTCAGAGGCGGAAGGCTTTGCCCCGGCCTACGTTGTTGGCCCGCAAAGAGAAATCTTCAAAGGCCAGGGCAAATTTGTGGCCCCGCATGGCGACATGATGCAAAACGGCTGCTTTGGCCTGTTACACGCTTACAAATTATTAACGCAATAACCATTGCGGAAAAGGAGAATATCTATGTACGCATTAGCCATCTGCGCCAGCCCGCGCAAGGACAGCAACACGGAAACCCTGCTTGCCCACGCCCTGGCCCCGCTTAAAAATGCCGGCTGGGAATGTAACACCCTGCACATTGCCAACCACGTAATGTCCGGCTGCCGGGCCTGCATGGGCTGTAAAAAAAACCAGAACAACAAATGCGTCATCACTACAGACCACTTCAATGAAGTCTACGCGGAAATGCTGAAGGCAGACGCCATACTGCTGGGCAGCCCCACCTACTTCACAGACGTTAGCGCGGAAATGAAGGCCCTTATTGACCGTTCCGGTTACGTAGCAGGCAGCAACAACAACCCCCTTGCCGGCAAAATAGGCGCGGCCGTCATCGCGGTGCGCCGGGGCGGGGCCACGCAAGCCTATGATACCATAAACCACCTCTTTCTGAAAATGGGCATGATCGTGCCCGGATCCACCTACTGGAATATGGGCTACGGCCTTAACCCCGGAGATGTGCTGAATGACGCCGAAGGCATAAGCAACATGCGCAACCTGGGCGAAATGATCGCCTGGTTGGGTCAGGCCATAAAGCCACACCTGGGCAGCATACCCAAATAGGTAAAAGAATGCCTCCGGCGGGCGGGGCGCTGCCCCTGACCGCCGGGGGCATTCCTGCTAACCAAGAATGGCCTTCAGGTCTTCTTCCGGTGTAGCGGCAATGGGCATAATATTGAAGTTATCCACCAGCACCTTGAGCACGTTAGGGGTGATAAAGGCGGGCAGGGTGGGCCCAAGGCGGATATTTTTTATACCCAGCGACAAGAGGCTGAGCAGTATGGCCACGGCCTTTTGTTCATACCATGAAAGGATGAGTGAAAGCGGCAGGTCGTTCACGCCGCAGTTGAAGGCCTGTGCCAGCAGCAGGGCGATTTGCACGGCGGAATAGGCGTCGTTGCACTGTCCAACGTCCAGCAGGCGCGGTATGCCGCCAATTTCGCCAAGCTGTTTGTCAAAGAAGCGGAACTTGCCGCAGGCCAAGGTAAGAATTACGGTATCTTTGGGGGCTTTTTCCACAAATTCGGTGTAGTAGTTGCGGCCCGGGCGCGCGCCGTCGCAGCCGCCCACCAGGAAGAAGTGTTTGATTGCGCCGCTTTTCACGCCATCCACCACGGCCCCGGCCACAGATGTAACTGTGTTGCGGGCAAAGCCGGTAAGCACCTTGACCTGGCTGCTGTTTTTCGCGTCTTCGGCTGTGAAGCCGGGCAGGGAAAGGGCTTTTTCTATCACCGGGCCCCAGTTGCCGTTTTCCACATGTTTTACACCGGGGAAGCTTACCAGGCCGGTGGTGAACACGCGGTCTACATAAGATGCGTCCGGCTGCTGAATGCAGTTGGTAGTGAACAGGACAGCGCCGGGGAAGTCTTTAAATTCCTTTTGCTGGTTCTGCCACGCGGTGCCGAAGTGCCCGGCCAGGTGCGGGAATTTGTTCAGGCCGGGGTAGGCGTGGGCGGGAATCATTTCCCCGTGGGTATAAATGTTTATGCCCTTGCCTTCGGTTTGCTGCAACAGGGTGAAAAGGTCTTTAAGGTCGTGGCCGGAAACCACAATGGCCTTGCCTTCACGCACGCCAAGGCTTACCGGGGTGGGGGCGGGGTGCCCGTAGGTGGACGTGTTGCCAGCGTCCAGCAGTTCCATGGCCCGGATGTTGGTTTTGCCGCAAGCCAGCACTTCGCCTACCCATTCGTTCAGGCCACGGGGTTGCCCGTCATAACCGGCGGCCAGGCCTTTATAGAGGTTGGCGTAAAGTTCCGGGTCGGTCTGGCCCAGCACGGCGGCATGGTCGGCATAGGCGGCCACGCCTTTCAGGCCGTAAAGCAGGATTTGCCGCAGGGAATTTACGTCTGGTGAAGGGTCAAGGCTGGACGTGCCGCAGGCCTTGGCCTGTTCCAGCATGCCGCCAAGGTTTTTTTCCGGCTCAAAGGCTGCCGGCCCGCTGCCCAGGTTCAAACCGGCCCTGGCGGCCAGGGTTTTGCGCCCTTCAACCACTTTGCGCACCCAATCGGCCAATACTTCTGTATCAAAGCTTACGTTGGTAAGGGTGCTGAAAAGGGCTTTGGCGGCCATGTGGTCAAGGGCCGGGTCAACAATATTTTTTTTGCGGGCTTCCAGGGCGGTAATGGCAAAGCCGCGCAGGGCGTACACAATCAAATCCTGCAGGGCGGCGGCTTCGGGCAATTTGCCGCAAACCCCGCGCACGGTACAGGCTTCATGCTTGGCTGTCTGTTCACACTGATTACAATACATAACTCGCTCCTTTAATTTTATCTCCCTTGTGGCGGTTCATTGCGTTTTTTCCACTTGCGCATTTCCCGCCAGGGCAAATTACCGGCTTGCCCCATCTGGCAAGGGTGTAATCAGTGTAAATCATAAAGCGGAAAAAAATACTGTGATAGAAATCACATCAACAATTTTTTCTTATATTTATTTGCAAAGTCAAATTGCTATTCTTTTACAGGGGTTCGGAAACAGGCCAGAAAAAAAGCTTGCCAAGACGGGGAAAAACAGTCAAAAAACGCATAAAAACTTTTATGGAGCCTGTATGCCGCAGCAAAATGAAACCCTGCAAACCACGCCCTATTTTGATATTGAACTGCTAATGCAGAACAGCCAGGAAACCCGCATTGACGGCAAGCTTATGGACAAGCTGATGGAACGCTGGGGCAAGTGGCTGCCCTTGTTGAAGGCGCGCAAGATCACTGCCGGGGACAAGGGCTACTTGCTGGTTTTTTTAGAGCAGGAAGTGGAAGACGACATTGACGATGTGTGGGAAGACGCCCCCAGTGACGCCTTTTTATATAATTCTTTGGCCCAAACCCTGTGCATGGGGGCCATTTATGACCTGCTGCCGGAAATTTCTGAAGCCGGTTGCGCCCCGGCCCCCGCGCCGTCGCCGGAACTGGCTGAAGCCCTTGCGGCGGAAGGCGTGCCCTATGTGGATGCCGGCCCCATGCTTGACCGGCGTTTTGCCGTGGCCACCTACTACCCCTTCCGGGGGGCCTGCGAGATATGCTTTTTGAAAGACCAGTGTCCCAAGCTTATGGCTGGCGCCGCCGGTATGGAAAGCGTAACTCTGCCGGGTTTTGAAGAATAAAACCGACCCGCGGGCTGCCGTTTGGGCCTGGCCCGCGACGACCCGCCCGGAAAAATATTTCACCGTTTTCAAGGAGCCTGAACATGGATTTTAGCCTGCCGGCATCACTTAATTATCTTGACCTTGCCATTATTCTTATCTTGTCGCTGTTTGCGCTTTACGGCCTTTACCGGGGCATGCTTTATGAACTGGGAAGCCTGGCGGTATTTTTTGCCGGTATTCTGGTAGCCGGCAAGTTTTATCAGGAAGGTTACAACTTTTTCAATGCCTACATTGAAAACCCGGCCCTTTGCGGGGTTGTGGCCTATGCGGCCCTGTTTGTAGGCGCGGCTTTGGTTACGGGCATTTTGGTGGGCTTGTTGCGGCGGGTGCTGCACCTGGCCATGCTTGGCCGCCTTGACCATTTTTTGGGCCTGTTTGCCGGGCTTGCCAAGGGGGTTTTAATTTGCATACTTTTGCTTGTGGCCTTCAACTACCTTATACCCAACAGCAATTTAATGAAAAATTCCGCCCTGGTGCCATACTTTGAATCCATTATGGAAAAAATGTCCCTGTGGCCGGATGAAATCAAAAACCTGCTGTCCATAGTCAAACCGTAACTTCCGCTTTTGCTTTAACAGCAAGATTGTATTGGAAGGAACCGCTGCGCAAGCTGCTATTGAAAGGAATTGTCGTGCAAGCTGACATTCAAAGGAATTATAATGACCGCTGAAAAAACCCCGCCCAAAGAAAACGCCCTTGCCGGTTTGCAGGCTGTGCTTTCCGGCCTGCTTGGCCCGGACGGCTGCCCCTGGGACAAGGCCCAGACGCCGGAAACCCTGTGCGAATACATGCTTGAAGAGGCCTACGAGCTGGCGGATGCCGTGCGTAACGGCTCCATTGCGGATATTTGCGAGGAAATGGGCGACCTGCTGTTCATTCTGGCCTTTATAGCCCGGCGCTATAACCCGCAGCCTGACGGCGCAATGGGCAACGCAACTGGCAACGCAACGGGCAACGCAACTGGCAACGCAACGGGCGGCGCAACTGGCAGCGCGGCGGGCGGCCAGAACAACGCAAACGGCCAGTCCTTTACCTTTGATGATGCCCTGAACGCCGGGGCCGCCAAAATGACCCGCCGCCACCCCCATGTGTTCGGCGACAAAAATTTTGTCAATTACGATGAGCTTGCCAAAACATGGGAAGCCATCAAAAAGCAGGAAAAGGCGGAAAAAAGCCAGGCGGATTCCGGCATGTTTTCCAGCCTGCCCGTGGCCCTGCCCGCGCTGATAAAGGCGTACCGCATCCATTCCAAGGCGGCCCGCGTAAACTTCACCTGGCCTTCGGACGATGAAGTGGAACGCCAGGTGGAAGCCGAATGGCTGGAACTGCTGGATGCCATTGCCCTTGGCGAGGAAGGCAAGGCGGAACAGGAACACGAGCTGGGCGATATGCTCTTTACCCTGGTGGAACTTGGCCGCCGCAAGGGCCTTAAGGCCACAGCCGCCCTTGACCGCACCAATGACCGCTTTTTGCGCCGCTTTCGCCGCATGGAAACCCTGGCGAAAGAACGCGGCCTTGACTTCGGCCCCCTGACCCTTGATGAAAAGGATGAGCTGTGGAACGCCGCCAAGGCGGAAGAAGGCCCGGAACTTTACATGCCGGGGCAAAGCGAAAGCGAAGACGATTAAGACATTATGACAAAAAAACGCCGCAAGCCGGCGCCGCCCCCGGCGGAAATAGACCTGCACACGCACAGCAGCGCGTCCGACGGCAGCCTTGCCCCGGCGGAACTGATAGACCGCGCGGTCAGCCTTAAGCTGCGCGCCCTGGCCCTTACAGACCACGACACCACCGCCGGCCTGGCAGAGGCAGAGGCCCGCGCCCGTCTGCTTGGGCTGGAATTTATACGCGGTTGTGAGATAAGCGCCCGGGATGAACAAAACGGTTCTGAATTGCATTTTTTGGGCCTGTGGCTGCCGCAGGAAAGCCCGGCGCTGGAAAAACTGCTTGCCATACAGCGCGGCAGGCGGGTAGAGCGGGCCAGGGCCATTGTTCTGAAGTTGCAAGGGCTGGGCATTGACGTCAGTTTTGCAGAAGTAAGCGCCCTGGCTTACGCGGAAGCCCCCCAAGAAGCCATTCAAGAAGCCATTCAAGATGCCGTTCAAGATGCCCCGCAAGAGGCAACTCAAAATGCCGGGCTGGAGGCCGTTCAAGATGCCCCGCAACACGGCCCGCTCCATATTTTGGGGAATGCATCCCCGGCTGCCGTTTCCATAGGCCGCCCGCACATTGCCGAACTTTTGCGGCGCAAGGGCGTTGTGCCGACAACGGCGCACGCCTTTCAGCTTTACCTGCGCCACGGCTGCCCGGCCTATGTGCCCAAACTTTTGCCCAGCCCGGCGGATGCCGTTGGCCTTTTGCGCCAGGCCGGGGCCACAGTGGCCCTTGCCCACCCCATGTTGGGCGGCAAGCACAATGAACCGGCCTTCATGTTATGGCTGGAGGGGCTGGTGGCTTCGCTTGTACCCCTTGGCCTGGACGCGTTGGAGGCTTTTCACAGTGAACAGGGGCCAAGCGCCAGCAACGCCGCGCTTGCCCTGGCCGCCCGGCACAATTTGCTGGCCTGCGGCGGTTCAGACTACCACGGTGCGCACAAGCCGGGCATTGAACTGGGCCGGGGGCGTAAAAACCTGCGCCTGCCCATGTCCATGCTGGACGCGCTCAAGGCGCGGCGCAAGGCCCTTGGGCAATCGGTATAAGCCGGTAAACATGCGGGCATGGCTGTTAAACAGCTGCCCGCACCGTAAAAGCTGGTGTACTCCGGTGGGTGCAATGCCGGCAACGTAACACTGACCAAATGAGACCGTTGCACAATGAGAATTTTTGTTCTTTTACAAGGAGTACGAGTTCCGTGCGGAGGGAGTATATTCAAGCATATATGACCTTCGCGCGGGACGAAGTACGACGCAGTAAAAGGGCAAAAAGGCCATTGTGCAATGGCCTCCAGGTTGGATTATAGGCGGCGTAAAAGGCTGGGCGGCTTGCGGCAAAGCACCCATGGAGGCGCTTGGGCATGGGCAACAGGCGCTTATGCAAGGGGTTCAACAGGCGCGTTGCAATGGCCTCAAGGTGAATTTAAGCGCAAGCTTGTTGCGCAAGGGGCCTAACGTGCCTTGCGTTAGTCAATCATGACGTCTTTGTGAAGATTTTTCCCGTCACGGTAGATTTTTATTTTGTTTATGGCCCCGCGTTTAAAGGCGCCGGTGTATTCGTCCGCTTCAAAGGGCTGGTTGTTTACGCTTACAATCACGTCGCCGGGGAAGATGTTGGCCTTCCAGGCCGCGCCGTTTTTGCGCACCGCCAGCACCAGGCCCCCGCGGCGCGTATCAAATTTTCTTTTATACGCGTCATCCGGTTCCGTGGTTTTTACCCCCAGCGGGCTGGGGCGCAGTTGGGCGAAAAACAGCCCCTTGTAGTTGAAAAGGCTTATGGTTTGCGTTGCCGGGGCATAGCCGGAAAGCACATAGGGGGGTGGGGCATAGCTGAAGCCCAAACCCCAAAAGCCGCGCCGCGCCCAGCCGGAACCCCAGCCAAGGCCGCCATACAGGTCTGGCCAGGGGTTGGGGGTATACACGGGCACCTGCACAACCGCGCTTTCTGTATGGGAATAATCTATGGCCCACAGCACCTTGCAGGCCCCTATTGAGCGGCCTTGCGCCAAAGCGCCTTCCGGGTTTTCATTCAACGCGCCTTGCCAGCTTGCGCTGCCCATAAGGGTGTAACCTTCCGTGAACATTAGCAGTTCAATTTCTTCCTGCGTCCTGTTTTCCGGCATGCGGGCCAGTTCCGGCTCCATACAGGTAATAAAGCGCGGGTCCATCCGCGTCTGGGCGGGGCTTTCACCCTGATAGAAATCTTCAAAGCCGCTGTGTTTTTGTGAACAGGCAAGCAAACAGGACATTACGCAGCAAAGGGCCGGCAAGCGCCAGAAAGCGCGGATTTTTCGCATTGGCCTGCTCCTTTTCAAACATTGATTGCGCAGTTGCTACCTGGGCAGTGTCATCAAAAGGCGCCTTTTGACAACGCCCTCTAGGCAGTGTAGTCACGATCGTGAATTTTGTTTTCTGACGCAGCCAGAGGGCAAAAGGCACCTCGTGACTACACTGCCTAACGTTTTTTGGTGAAAATGGAAAATACCTGCTTGGCCAGCGGCAGCAGAGATTTGCCCATGCCTACCCAGTATTTGGTCTGGCGTTCCCGTTCCCGCCGGGTTTCTTTTTCTTGCCTTTCCTGTTCCTTACGCTGGCGCTCTTCTTCCTTGCGCTGTTTTTCTTCTTCCTTGCGGGCCTGGGCATCGGCCTTTTCTTTGGCGGCTTGTGCCTTTTCGCTAAGGTTGTTCGCTTCATGCGCGCAGATTTTTTCATACGCGCTTTCTCTGTCCCGCGCTTCCGCGTACAGCCGCCAGCCAAGGGAACCTTCCAGCATTTGCCGGCGTTTTTCCTCGCTTATGGGGCCAAGCTGGCCTTGCGGGGGCAGTATGAAGGCGCGTTCCACCATTTGCGGCGCGCCTTTGGCGTCCAGCAGGGAAACCAGGGCCTCGCCGGTGCCCAGTTCCGATATGGCGCTTTCCGTATCAAATTTCGGGTTGGCGCGGAAGGATTGGGCAGCGGCCTTCAGCACCTTCTGGTCTTTGGGGGTGTAGGCGCGCAGGGCGTGTTGCACCCGGTTGCCAAGCTGGCCCAGCACGGAATCTGGTATATCGCCGGGGCTTTGCGTAATAAAATAGATGCCCACGCCCTTGGAACGGATAAGGCGGATGACCTGCTCCACCTTTTCCAGCAACGCCTTGGGGGCATCATCAAAAAGCAGGTGGGCTTCATCAAAAAAGAACACCAGCTTGGGGCGTTCCGGGTCGCCCACTTCCGGCAGGGCTTCAAAAAGCTTGTTCAAAAGCCAAAGCAAAAAGGTGGTGTAGACCCGGGGGGCGCTCATAAGTTTGTCGGCGGACAAAATGTTTATTATGCCCTTTTCGCCTTCCTGCCGTATAAGGTCTTCAATGCGCAGGCTGGGTTCACCAAAAAATTGCCCGGCCCCGTCTTCTTCCAGGGCGGTCAGGCCGCGCTGCACAGCGCCAAGGCTGGCGGTGGGCAGGTTGCCGTAAACCGCGCTAAGGCGGGCGGCGTTATCCGCCGCGTACTGCACCAGCTTGCTCAGGTCTTTAAGGTCCACAAGTTCCAGCTTTTCTTCGCGCGAAATTTTGAAAAGCACGGAAAGCACGGCGCTTTGCGTCTCATTCAGCTGCAAAAGGCGGCTAAGGAGAAGCGGCCCCATATCCGCAATGGTGGCCCTTACCGGGGCGCCCTGTTCACCGAACACGTCCCAAAACTGCACGGGGAAGCCCTGAAAGGCGAAGCCTTTTTGCTTCAGCCCAAAGTCGTCCACCCGTTTGACCACGCTTTCCTTGTTGCCGCCCGCAAGGGCCACGCCGGAAAGGTCGCCCTTGATGTCCGCGGCAAAAACCGCTGTGCCCATTTGGCTGAAGGTTTCCGCCAGGGTTTGCAGGGTAACGGTTTTGCCCGTGCCGGTGGCCCCGGTTATAAGGCCGTGGCGGTTGGCCATTTTGGGCAGCAGGCAAAGTTCAAGGCCATCATTTTTGGCGATAAGGGCGCGCTTTTCAGCATCAAACATGTTGTGTCCCCATATTTTTTCAGGTGTGTGCGGATTTTTTAATTATGCCCGAAACCGGGAATGTAGAATTTCCTTTCCAGCCAGCCCAGCAGTATGGAGGCCAGGGTGGTGAACAAAAGGTAATAGGCCCCTACAATCATAAATATTTCGCTGTAGCGGTAGGTGTAGCCGGCCAGGTTTTTGCCTTCGCCGGTAAGTTCTATGCAGGTAATAAGCGAGGCCAAAGAGGAATATTTTATAAGATAGATTATTTCATTGCCGCAGCCGGGCAAGGCCCGGCGCAGGGCCTGCGGAATAACCACAGACCAGATCATGGTGGCCCGGCTCATGCCCAGGGCCATGCCCGCCCTCATTTGCCCCACGCGGATGGAAAGCAGCGCCCCGCGCACATATTCCGAATGGTAGGCCGTGCTGCAAAGCACAAAGCAGGTAATGGCCGCTCCCATGGGGGAAAAGAATATGCCCATGCGCGGCAGGGCGAAATACACCAGCATAAGCTGCACTACCAGCGGCACCCCGCGAAAAAGCGCGGTGTAAATATCGCCAAGCCTTTTGACCGGGGCCGGGGCAAACACCCGCAAGGCCCCCAAAAACACCCCGCCCATAAAGCCCAGCACGGCAGAAGGCACAATAAGCTGAAGGCTTACCAGCGCCCCACGGTTCAGCTTGGGCAGCAGGCTGTCAAAAACAAAGCTTAGGTCCGCGCCGGAAAGCTGTTCAAATATGCCTTGCAAAACATCCAGCATTGTAGCCTCACAGCCCCAGTTCTTGCGCCAGGCGGCTGCAAAAATCGTTGGTGCGCGTGCCGGAACCGGGGGCCAGAAGCTCGGCGGGGGAACCGCTTTCTATAATAACCCCTTGTTCCATAAAATCTATTTCCGTTGCCAGACCACGGGCAAAATCCATTTGGTGGGTAGCCATGATCATGGTCATGCCGTTTTTGGCAAGGTTTTTTATAACCCCCAGCACTTCGCCCACCAGTTCCGGATCCAGCGCGGAAGTTGGCTCATCAAGCAAAATGACTGTCGGGTCCATGGCCAGGGCGCGGGCAATGGCCACGCGCTGTTTTTGCCCGCCGGAAAGCTCCGCCGGGTAAAGCCCGGCCCGGTTGGACAGGCCAACCTTTTCCAGTTCCGCCAGGGCGCGGTCTTTGGCTTCCGCCCGGTTGAAGCCGCGCACCTTGCGCAGGGCAATGGACACGTTTTCCAGCGCGTTCAGGTGGTCAAACAGGTTGAAGTCTTGAAATATCATGCCCACCTGGCGGCGAAATTCACGCAACGCCTTGCGGTTGTTTATGTCCAAAGCCTGCCCGTTCAGGATTATCTGCCCGGCATCCGGCGGAATAAGGCAGTTTATGCACTGCAAAAGCGTGCTTTTACCCGCGCCGGAAGGGCCTATAAGCACCTTCAATTCCCCGCGCAAAAGGCGCAACGAGACGTTGTCAAGAATTTTGCGCCCGCCCAGGGTCTTGCTTATGCCCCGCACTTCCAGCACGGGCTGTTTGGCCGCTTCTTCCGTATATTCCGCGTTCATATTCTCCCTTCCTTTATTCTCAGCTTCTGGCATAGCCCGGGATGCGCACCCGGCGTTCCAGAAGGCGCAGCAGCTTTACCCCGGCAACTGTAATGACCAGGTAAAGCGCCCCGGCGCAAGCAAAAAATTCCAACTGGTAGCTTTTGTTGTTGGGGGCCATGGACATAAAATGGGTGCGCGCCATTATGTCCAGCACGCCAATGGTGAAGGCCAGGGCGGAATCTTTCAAAATAATGGAATATTCATTTGACCAGGCCGGTATGGACATGCGCAGGGCCTGAGGCAAAATTATGCCGCGAATGGCCTTGGCGTCGCTCAGGCCCAGGGCGCGGGCCGCTTTAAGCTGGCCTTGCGGGATAGAAAGGATGGCCCCGCGGAAAATTTGTGACTGGTATGAAGCGCTGGTAAGGCCCAGCACCAGGCAGGCCGCGAAAAAGTCCGGCAGGTTAAGGCCCAGCAAGGGGAACAGGCCGAAATAAAAAAGAAACAGCAATACCAGAATGGGGGTGCCGCGAAAAAACCACACATAAAGGCGCACCAGGCGGCGCGGCCATTTGCGGCCATAGACCTGAAGCACGGCCAGGGGCACGCCCAGCAAAAGGCCGGTGAACATGGCCGCCACAACCAGGGCCAGCGTGACCACGGTGCCGCCCAAAACATAGGGCAGGCTTTCCGCTATGCGGGCAAGGGCTTCATACTGCATGTTTCCTGCCGGGGTTAAAGGCCAAGTTCCGCCAGCAGGCTGTCCACATCGCTTTGGGTGCGGCCGGCGCTGGGGCCCTTGAGTTCAGAATTGCGAATGGCGGCCACTTCCTTGCGGCTTTCTTCCTCAATAAGTTTGACATCCTTTTCCGGGTCGGCGGAACGCTTTTTCAGCATAAGGCCAGTGGAAAGGTAAATGTCAAGCACTGTGCCGCGTATGGTGCCCAGCGCGTCTGTAACTTTTTTTAACCGCTGCCCGGTAAGATCCTGAAAGGACAGTTCGGTCATTATGGTTGTAAGGGCTTCAATGTTTGCATCACTAAGCCTTTTCAGTTCCGCCATGGGCAGGCCACAGCTCTGGGCCTTTTCATTGTTTTCCGCCTGCCAGGCCTTGATAAGGCTTTTCGCGCGCTGGTTGCTTTCCAGCAGGTCTTCGGTCTTGGTCATGATATTGTCCGCCGCCTGGCGGGTGGTGGCCAGCACTTCGTCTATCTGGCGCGAGGCCTCGTTAAAAAGCGACTGGGCCTTGCCGACCGGGTCATCGGATAAAACGGAAGGGCTTTCTCCGCCTTCGGATGTGGCGCTGGCTATTTCTTTAAAAATAACGCGCAGGCCGTTAAGCATTTTATCGCTCATGGCCTTGTAAAAATCCCCTTCACGCTGAATGCGTGAAAGGTTGGCGGAAAGTTCTGCCTCCAGCGCGCCCAGCAGGCTTTCTTCAACGTCCTTGCCGGTTTGCCGGGATATGCTTTTTACCATGTGTTGCAGCAGTTCATCTTCTTTAGCCATGATTTTTTCCTGAAAATAAAGATATTAAAATTTACTTGCCAGCCGGGGTGTTGCCCTTTGGTTTGCTGTTTTGCCCATTGGGCTGCGCGGCGCGTGGGGTATCCGGCGTGCCGCCTGTTGCGCCGGCGGGCGCGTCTTGCGCCACGGCGCTGTAATCTTCCGGCAGTTTTCTGGGCTGGGCGGTGGCAAAATCTATGCTTAGGCTGTCAAAGCGTTCAAGAAAGGCGGCGGTTACGTCAAAAGACGGGTCAAGGGCCAGCACCGCCTGTTTTTGCACAATTACATCCAGCTTCAATTCAATGCGCATGGCTTCAATGGTATCATCAAAGGCTTCACGCAGCAGCGCGAAGGTGCGGGCCTGTTCCATTTCTATATGCCGTTGCATGGCGTCTATTTTGGCCTGCAAGTCCGCCTGAAACGCGGCGTCATCCGGTTTTTCGCCCTTTTGGCGCTGAATGGCGATGAAATCTTCGCGGAATTTGTTGTTGACTGTTTCCCGGTAGAGCATGCAGGCCTTGGTAAGCTTGCTTTCCGCATAGACCAGGTCAACATCCAGCACGGCAAGCCTTGGATATGGGGCGTTTTTTTGTTGCTTGCCGGCATCATTGGGCCTGTCCGCCGCGTTTTCAACAACCGCGGACGCCGTTTTGGGTTTTTCTTCCTGACAGGCGGTAGCGCCCAGCAGAATGCCTAAAACCAAAAACGCCGGAAAAAGCCCGCTTTCCCGGAAGGCTTCAGTAATATGTAGCCGCATAAAATCTCCAACCGGGGTAAGGCAAGGCCTTTGCGCCCTTATGATTTCGCTTTGAGACTGTCGCCTGACGGCGGGCAAAGCCCGCCTGTGACAATCTTGCGGGCGTTGCCGCGTTGCGCTTAACAACGCCAGAGCATTTCATCTGGAGGCCATTGCACAATGGCCTCATCTGATAAATATTTTCAATGACGAAATGCCCTTAAAAATAAACTTGGAATTACCTGATACTTGTATAATTTTTTTCCTGAATTGGCAATGGAGAGAAAATAGCCGGGGCAAGTTTAATTTTTTTGGGCAGATGCGGAAGGCAGGAGGCGGCGCGTGGAAGCGGGAACGCGGAACCGCGCAACGCCGCGTGTGGAACCCGCGTTGTTACGGCATGTTCAGAACATGCTACATGGCCGGTTCTTGTTGCAATGACCAGCGGGAGCGTACAGTTTCAAAAATTACTGTGGGCAAGTTTTCCCCCTCTTGCCCGGTAGCTGTTTCAATGACGGTTTTTTCACTAAGGTCAATGTTTACGGCCAGTTCAGAATCCGCGCCCTGGCGGCCCTTGTGGCCGGCGGCGGTGGAAAATTCTCTGGCCCCGCCGGGCACGTCGCGCATGGCGTTAAGCACCTTGTCTATGTACCGGCGGGATTCCGCGTAGGGCATGGATGTTCTAAGGCGGTTATAGACTTCATTGGGGGTAAGGTCGTTAATGGCGTCAATGGCCGCTGCCGGGTCTTTGGGGTGGAAGACGCGCAACACCGCGCCGGGGCCGCCGTTATAGGCCGCAATGGCGCAAAATTCGCGGGCGGTGCTGCTGCGCACCCCGGCAAAGTGGCGGGAAAGCAACAGGTGCAGATAAGCGGTGCCGTAAAGGATATTTTCTTTGGGTTTAAGCAGGGTGGCGGCTTCCGGCACGGCGGGGTTGCCGGTAAGGAAGGCGTGTACTTCTGTGCCGGCGGTGGACGGCACCACTTGCATAAGCCCCAGGGCGTTGGCCCGGCTTACCGCGTTGGGGTTGAAGTTGCTTTCTGTGCGCATAATGCCGTAAACCAGCGCCGGAGAAAGGTTGAAGCGGTTGGCGAAGGAATCTATATGTTCTTTGTAGTTGCCCCTTCTGAAGGCCATTACCCCATATTGCTTGCGCGGGGGCTGGGTAATGCGCGGGGCGTCCACCATGCAGAAGGCCCTTTCAATGGCAAGCGCCGCAAGCGGGGCGGGGCCGCTTGTGGATTGCATGGCGTAAAGCGGCAGGGTTTCGGCTTCCGGCATATCGTGCCAGCGCTTGATGGGCAGTTCCCCGTGGCTGGTGCTTAAGATTACCTGCCCGGAGGCAAAACGCAACATGGCGTAATCATTGCTTTCAAGGTTACAGTTTTGGTCATTGTCCAGCCCGGCGTAGGTAAAGCCCGGTCGCACGGTTATGGCGGCAATGGGTTTGCGTTCCGGCACGGCCCAGAAGCGCGGGCCAGAAGCATGGCTGTCCGGCAGGCCTTCCGGCGCGGTTGCAGGCGATGCGGCCACAGCCCGGCGGGTTTCTTCACCTGGCAGCAGGGCGGCAATTTCATTGCGGGTTAAAGCCCGGCGGTCTATGGGGAAGCGTTGCGGTTCAAATGGGTTGGCGTACCAGGAAGGCAGGGTGAGCACGGCCCACAGGCACAAGAAAAGACAGGCCGCGTCAAGCCCGTGCTTTTTAATGCCGTGCGCCGCCAGCAGGGGCGGGATTCTTTCAACCAGCGCCCTTGCAAGACGTGGCGGAACCCGCAAGATGCGGCGGGCAATATGCGCGTCTGTTGCTTCCGACACTACCTGGCCTTTTGTTGCGGGGCGGCTGGGGCTGCCAGCCACCCGCGTTGTTAAAATTCTTTTTTGACGTAAGCGCCAAGCAAAATGGCGCTAAGGCTTTTATCATAATGCCTTATGTCGGTTGCCAATTCCCTGGCGGCTTCAAGCGGGTCTTTGGCCGGGGCGTAGGCCCTGTCCATAAGCATGGCGGAAAAGGAATCGGCCACGGCGCAAATGCGCCC
Source organism: Desulfovibrionaceae bacterium (assembly GCA_031552315.1). Classification (GTDB taxonomy): domain Bacteria; phylum Desulfobacterota; class Desulfovibrionia; order Desulfovibrionales; family Desulfovibrionaceae; genus JAVBMP01. The sequence continues at coordinate 20,130 of JAVBMP010000032.1, forward strand.
GACGCGGCTTATGCTCGCCTCTTTGAAGTGCTGGGGGTAGCCGGAACCGTCAAAGCGTTCATGATGTTCCAGCACGGCGGATTTTACTTCCGGGCTGTCCGCTTCTATTTTTGCCAGCAGTTTCAAGCCAACCAGGGGGTGCAGGTTTATCTTGTCCTTTTCTTCCGGCTTTAGCGGCCCGTTTTTCGCTGTGATTACGCTGGGTATTTTGCCCATGCCAAGGTCATGCAGCAAAAGGCCCAGGGCGGCGTTATCCAGCACGCGCCTGTCAAGCGGGTTTTGCCCTTGCGTGTTGTGCAAAAGCCACAGGCCTATGATCATGGTGTTTACGGAATGCGCGGCCAAAGAATAGGGGCCGACATGCAGGCGGCGCATAAAATTTTTCAGCCGGTGCATATCTTGTTGCAAGTATTCCGTAACCACCAGACAATCTTCATAAAGCAGTTCAAAAACATGGCGCAGGGGTTGTTCAATAAAATCATTGACGCGCATGGTAAGCCCGCGCAGGGCAATATCCACCACTTCCGCCACGGTAAGGTGTTCATCCGTAAGCACCAGGCTTAGCTGCTTTATTATGTGTTCCGCGTAAACGGCCCTGTCCGCGCGGGAAACAAACAGGTTGCCCTCGCGGCATATCTCGTGCACCTCTTCAACTTGTTCATTGCTTAGCCGTTCACCCTTGCGGATGTACGGCGTAAGCAGAACAAGCGATTCATTGAAGCGGAAAAGGTCAAGCGGCGGCCTGTATTTTGGGAAGCTGTCCAAAATGGCTTCTGTAATTTGGTAGTAATCTTCCCGGACAGCTTCAACACCTTTCGGAACACCCTTGACCGCCATGTTATTTCCTGTAAATTTTTACCAGGTTGGTGCCTTTGGCTTTTTCACCAGCTTTGGGCTGCCCGGCGGTTATAACCACGCTTTCTCCCTTTTGGAAAAAGGGGCTTGTTTCAATAAAGTTTTCCGCCCGTTCCAGGTGGCCGGTCAGTTCTTCCGACACAGCGGCCGGGTGCACGCCCCAGGAAAAGTTCAAAAAGCGCAGCACATGGGCATGCGGGGTAAGCACATGCACCGGGTAGCGTGAACGGCGGGATGAAAGCACCCGCCCGGCCGCGCCGGAAAGGCTGTGCGCCACAATGGCCGACGCCCCGGATTTTTCCGCCAGCAGGCAGGCCGCGTAGGAAAGAAATTCCGAGACATTGCTGGCGTCTGTCGGGCGGTCTATGGGCCTTCTTTCATGCATAAGCTCTTCCGCCGCCTGGGTGATGCGGCCCATAAATTCCACAGTTTCCACCGGGAAGGCCCCCATGGCGGTTTCTTCTGAAAGCATTACGCAATCGGCCCCGTCCAGCACGGCGTTGGCAACGTCCGTGGTTTCCGCCCGGGTGGGCGAGGGGCTGTTGACCATGGAAAGCAGCATTTGCGTAGCCACAATTACCGGCACAGAGGCCCGGTTGCAGGCGTGGATAATGCGCTTTTGCATGGCCGGCAACAGCGGCAGGGGGCATTCTATGCCCAGGTCGCCGCGCGCCACCATGACCACGTCTACCACCTTCAAGATTTCTTCAAGGCGGTCAACCGCGTTTTGGCGTTCCAGCTTGGCGACAACGGGGATATTGCGGGTGCCTTCGCAAATAATGGCCTTGGCTTCCAAAATATCTTCCGGGGTCTGTACATAAGAAAGGGCCACCGCGTCAACACCCAGACGCAGGCCATCCCGCAGATCTTTTTTATCTTTTTCCGTCAGGGCGGGCAGGCGCACGGATTTGCCCGGCAGGGCCAGCCCCTTGCGGGACGTGATAATGCCGTTGTTTTGCGCTTCCAGTACATAGCAATTATTGGGCCAACGTTCCAAAACCACCAGTTGCAGGGTGCCGTCCGCCAGCACAAGGCGGTCGCCTTCTTCCAGCCCGTCAAGTATTTCTTTTTTGTCAAACGGAATGTAGGGGATATCCAGCGGGTGGTCTGGCTTTTTGGGGCCCAGCAGGCAGGTGTCGCCCGTGTTCATGTTGATTGGTTCCGGCAGCTCGCCAATGCGTATTTTGGGGCCGGAAAGGTCCTGCATGATGGTAATGGGCAGGTTATGCTTTTGTTCCTGTTCCCGAATATCTTTGATCAGTTGTTCAAAGTAGGCGGCATCGCCGTGGGAAAAGTTCAAGCGGAAGATGCGCACCCCGGCTTCAATAAGGCGTGAGAGCATTTCCGGGCTTTTGCAGGCCGGGCCGACTGTAGCGATAATTTTGGTTTTCATAGCCTTCTACCTTTTCATGGAGCGGTTGATAAAAGCGTGCTGTTTGCGCCCTGTTTTGCGTCAGGACGGCTTTTTCCCCTTTTCAAAAGAGGCCAGTATGCAATTTACTATATGCCCGCGTACCGCGTTAAGGTCAAGATAATTGGTGCCCGCAATGGTTACGCCGCCGGGAGAACACACTTTTTCACGCAAAACATTGGGGCCGTCGGCGCTTTGCCGGGCCAGGGCGGACGCCCCTTCAAAAAGGCTGTTCGCCATGGCGGCGGCGTCTTCCCGGCGGAAGCCAAGGGTAACCCCGGCTTCGATCATCGCGTCCATAAAATAATAGACAAAGGCCGGGCCGCAGCCGGCCAGGGCGGTAAAGGCGTTGAAACGCGCCTCTTCAAGCACATAAACCTGACCAAAGGCGCTGAAAAATTCCTTGATTTCTTCCAGTTGTTCGCTATCCAGCGCGCAATTTACCTCGTCACTGAACGCCAGCCCAAAAAGCCCGCGCCCCACGGCTGCCGGGGTATTGGGCATGACGCGCGCCACAGGGGCGCGGTAGCTAAGGGCAGAGGACAGGGCGGCCAGTTCCACCCCGGCGGCAATGGAAACCAGGGCCTTTTCCCGGCTGAAGGCGGGGGCCAGGTCTTGCAGCAGGGCAACAAGCTGGCCGGGCTTTACAGCCGGTATGATGTAATCGGCCCATTTAACAAGTTCGCGGGGGGATGGTAACACGTTTACTTCCGGCGGCAGGGGGCCATTTTCCCGGCGGCGGTAAAGCCCAAGGGCAAAGCGTTGTTGCCGGGCGTGCGCCTGCAACGCCCCCTGAATAAGGGCGGAACCCATGTT
>JAVBMP010000028.1:0-16077 GCA_031552315.1 Desulfovibrionaceae bacterium
ACTTTCATCAGCGCCGGACTGGAATGTTTAGGTATTCACACCGGCGTGTAAGACTAAGGCAACTGGGGGCGGGAACAAAACTGGCTTCAACCCCATGAGGGTCCCTCCCCCAGACCCCCACCCTCCTTCTCCCCAATAAGGGGGTTTAAGAATCCCCCGTATTGGGGATAAGGAGGGTGGGGGTCTGGGGGAGGGAACCTCAAGGGCTTCAAGCCCTTGTGGTTCCCTCCCCCAGTTGCCTTACTCTTCCCCGCCGTATAAAAATCCGAACAATACCAGTCCGGCGCTGATGAACATGGCGTCGAATGCCCCGGCTATTCCGAACCAGCTTGCGGAATTAAGCCCGACTGCGGCCCCGAAGCATTCGCTGCCCAGGCGTATTCCGGCCAGCAGCAAGGGGATAAGCAGTGGGAAGACCACTATGCTGAGCAAAGATTCCCGCGCCGCCTGCCCTTGGGCTATTGCCCCAAGCAGCGAGCCGACAGCCGCCAGGCCAAGGTCTGTAAGGGCGACAATGGCCAGCCCTTGCAAGGGGTTGCTGGTTATGGAGCGGCCCAAAAAGACCACTATGGCCGGCAAAAAGAGCAGTTGGGCCAGAACAATCATGACAAGCCCGGCAATGGCCTTGCCCAGCCAGATGCTTTGCACGGGGGCCGGGGTAAGCAGCAGGGCCTGCCTTTGGCCGTTTACTTCTTCCAGGCTATAAAGGGCGTTAAAAACCAGCACCATGCAGAAGGTGGAGGCCATCCAGAAAATAGCCGCCGCCGCCTGCGGGCCAAGCGGGGCCTCACTGCCCTGGGCCAGGCTGAAGACAAAAATAAGCAGCAGGCCAAGCAGCAGGGCCTGCACAAGGCCGCCCCCGCGCAGCAGGTACAGGCGCAGGTCTTTAAGGGTGATGCGCAGGGCCGCTTCAAACATGCTGGTACTCCGAGGCCGGGCCGTAGTGGGCCAGGGTGCGGGAACCGATAACGGCTATGTAATCTGCCAGCGGCAGTTCTTCGGTCAGGGAATGGCTTATCCAGACCACGGCGGCCCCCCGGGCGCGGGCGGCGGCTATTTCCCGCCAGAGCACGCGGCTGGAGGCAAAATCCAGCCCGGTGGCCGGTTCATCCAGCAAAAGCAGTTCCGGCGCGGGCAGCAGCACGCGGGCCAGGTTAAGGCGTTGTGACATGCCGCGAGAAAATGCCCCGGCCCTTTCTTCTGCAAAGGGGGCCAAATCCATACGTTCCAGCGCGGCCAAAAGCGCATCGCGCGTGGGCTTCATTTTATGCATGCCCGCCCAGAAGGCAAGGTTTTCCAGCGCTGTAAGTTCCGGGTAAATGCAGGTTTGGTGCCCAAGGTAACCGATGTTCCGCAAGGCGTCTGAAAGGCGGCGGCTTCCGGCGGAAGGGGCGCAAAGCCCGGCCATGATCTTCATCAGGGTGCTTTTGCCGCAGCCGTTTGGCCCGGCCAGCAGGGTAACGCTGCCTGGCGCGGCGTGCAGGCTGATGTCTTTGAAGACCAGCTTTTCACCGTAGAATTTGCTTGCGTTTTCCAGGTACAACATCAGTTTGCCATCAGTTTTCCGGCAGAGCGTCATCTGGCCGGCGGCCGCGGGCAAAGGCCCCCAGGAAGGGGAACAGGCAAAGGATTATCCCGCCTATCCATATCCAGTTCACCAGCGGTTGGGTGCTTACGCGAAATTCCATGCGCAAATCTTCATGAATCTGGTTGATGGACGCGTAAAGTTCCGTGCCCAGGCTGAACAGGGTTGCGCTTTCCACTGAAGGCTGCTGGCCGTAGACGCGGCGTTCCGGGTAGAGGACGCCTATTTTTTTGCCGTCACGCGTGACGTCAAGTTCCGCCTTTATGTAGTTGTGGTTGGGGCGGGCGCCTTCAAAGGCCTGACGATAGGTGAAGGTGTAGCCGGAAAAGCTTTTTTCCGCGCCGGGGGCCAGGGTGAAAAATTCTTCCTGCTTCAGCGGGCCGGAACAGGCCACGCCAAGAAACATAAGGGCCAGGCCCAAATGCACGCCGTGCGCCGCCAGAATGGCCGGGACGCGCAACAGGGCGGGAGAAAGCGCGAAAATAAGCAACAGGGAGAGCGGCAGGGCGATGGAAAGGCCAATGGCCGCAAGCACCAGCGGGTTGGAGCTTACCCCCATGAAGTACAGGGCCACGGCCCCGGCAATGGGCAGCAACGCCAAAGCGGAAAGCACTGCCGGGCGTTTGATTTTGCCTTCCCACCCCAGCCAGGGGCAGACCAGCAGCAAGGCCCCAAGGCCGACAAACAGCGGCAGGCATACGCGGTTGTAAAAAGACGCATTCAAACTGGCGATTTCCGGCCCTTTTATGCTGAAGATATCAGCATAAATGCGGTTAATGGCGGGCCAAAGGGTGGCAAAAAGAATGACCGCGCCCATGGTCAGCAAAAGCACGCACACGGCCAGCAGCAGCCCTTCACGGCTGAACAGGCCGGAAAGCGCGCGTTCCGCCCCCTTGCTGAAAAAGGCCACGCAGCAGCCCAGCAGCATGAAGGCGCCGCAGAAAACCAGCAGGGGTATAGAGGCCGGGGTGCCGCCCTGATAGGAATGCACAGAATCGGCCACAACGCCGCTGCGCGTAAGGTAAGTGGCGAAAATTGTAAGGACTATGGTCAAGACAATCAGCAGGATGTTGGTTTTGTACAATGTTTTGCGTTTGCTTTCCAACAACGCGGTGTGCAAAAAGGCGGTGGCGGCAAACCAGGGCAGCAGGGACGCGTTTTCCACCGGGTCCCAGGCCCAGTAACCGCCCCAGCCCAGTTCCTTGTAGGCCCACCACGCGCCCAGAATTATGCCCGCGCTTAAAAACAGCCAGGAAATAAGGGTATAGGGGCGGGCAATGCGCAGCCAGCCGCCTTCTTCATCCCGCTTGCCGGAAAGGGCTTGCGCCAGGGCCAGGCAGCAGGGGATGACAAACCCGGCGTAGCCCAAAAAGAGCAAGGGCGGGTGGAAGATCATGCCCGGGTGTTGCAGCAGGGGCATAAGGCCCCGCCCGTCACGCGGCGGGTTTGGCAGATGCATGAAGGGGCTGCTCCAGGCTATCAGCACCAGCAAAAAGAAGGCCGCGATGCCGGAAAAGATTATCCAGAACCAGACCTTTGTTTCCGGCTTCAGGCGGTAATAGCTGTGGGAAAAGCGGAAGAGCGCCCCGCAAAGCAGAATTGCCCAGGCCCAGAACAGCAAGGAACCGGCCTGGCCGGCCCAAAAAGCCGTAACCCGGTAAAAAAGCGGCAGTTCCCGGTCTGTGTAGGAAGCCACATATTCAAAACTGAAATCGCTGTTTATAAGGGCGGAAAGCAGAATAAAGGCGGATACGCTTACCAGAAGGGTTATGCCGGCCTGGGTCAGTTCCAGCATTTTCAAGGAAGCTTTGCTGTCTTTGCCCGCGTTGATGTTGAACAGGCAAATAGCGGGAAAAACAATAGCTGCGATAAAAGATAAAGCAAGCAGAAAGTTTGCAATGCTGTGCATTTGTTCTCCAATTTTCAGGGGAAGGCAGGATATTTCCTGAACGGATCAGGATTCCCGGTTCTTTTTTTCATATTTTGAGGGGCATGAGGTGATAAGGGTATGGGCCTTGAAGTCTTGCCCGGCCCCGTGGTAGGTGCCGTCAACAATAACTTCCGCCCCCGGCTTGAAGGCTTCAGGAATGGCCCCGGCGTAGCTTATCCACATGGCCTGGGCGCTGTTTTCCTTGTCTTCAAGCAAAAAGCGTATGCCGCCGCTTTCCTGCGGCACCACCCCGGCAACCTTTACGTTGCCGAACACGCGCGCCGCGATGGGCTTTTCTGCCGGCATGCCTGTTATTTCCGCAACGCCAATCCAGTATGAACTTGCGCCGGAAATGCCGGAAAATATCAGGTAGCCAAGCCCGCCCATGAAGAGCAGCAGGGCGGCCAGGTAGATTGTTTTGTTGCTTTTTTTGCTCACGTTTTGACCTCTGCAAGGTTTTAGCTTACGGGCAAACCCGGCAGAGTTGCAAGCAGGCCGGGTAATTTCAGAGTAAATTACTCCAAATCTTTTTCAGTTTAATCTAAAAAAGCCGTTCAAGCAAGAGTAAACATAATCTTTTTAGCGTGATAAATGTCACATTGGCGCGGCAAACCACTGTTTTGCAGGGTGGCTGCCTTGCAATTTTATTACTGTTTCATTGCCGCTTAATTGTTTGTCACTTCAAGACCATTGCATCGCGCAACGGTCTCACTTCATTTTTTTGGCGTAGGCAATGACAAAATCTATGGCGTCCGGCATGCTTTTTACTTCACCGGCAATTTGCGCCTTAAGCAGGGCCTGTCTGGTCATGCCTACCACGGGGCCGGGTTGCAGGCCTGTAAATTCCATAATTTCATTGCCGTTCAGCAGTGGTTCAAGCATTTCTTCCGGGGTTTCCGCCCGATTCAAATACTTCATGTTATGGTTAAAGGCGGTGTAGTTGCCGTCATGGGCCTTTATGTCCGCCTTGGCCATGGCTATAAGGCGCTGGTAGTCGTCCAGGGCCTTGAAGCGGCGTATGCCCTTGTCTGTCATCATGAAATGGAAATGCATGTGGTGCACCACCAGGTGGCAGACCATATCTATGGTTTTGGGCATCATGTTCAGGCGGTGCATTATTTTGCGGGCCACCTTGGCGCTTACGCGGTGGTGCTGGTAGTATGTCCAGCCGTTGTAGTAGTTGGCGGTGTATATTTTGCCAATGTCATGGAACATGGTGGCAAAGGTGCCTATCCAGTCATGGTGAAATTCTTCTTCTTCCGGGTAGTGCTTCATGCATTTAAGGGTGTGCGCCAGCATGGTTTCTTCGCCGTCGCCTTCCACAGGTTCCTTCAAAAGGGCCAGGGCCGCCACTTCTGGCATAAGGCTGTGCAGCATGTGGCTTTCATAAAGCAGTTTTACAAACTTCCACATGTTTTCCGCTTCCACCTTGCGCCATTCATCCATGATGTTTTGCACGGGCACGTAGTCTATGATGCGTTTGCTGGAACGCACTATGGAAATCCAGGTGTTTGGCTCTATGGGCAGGTCAAACACCGCGGCGTAGCGCAGGGCCTTTATGCCCAGAAGGTAGTCATGTTGCAGCACCACATCTGCCAGGCCTTCAATTTTTATTTGGCCCTGGGCGAAATCCGCAAAATGTTCATAGGTTTCTTTGGCTTCTGTATTTGTATAGATAAGGGCAAGATCAAAGCTGGGGTGCTTGCGGCCCAATTCTTCCAGACGGCGCAAAATGCCGGGGGTTACGCGGCGCAGCACGGCTTCCGGGTGTGAGGCCTCTGCTGTATCTGTGTGGTAGAAGGTGTAAAGGGAAGCGCCTTCGGTCAGGGTGCAGATTATATCCGGGCGGCTGCCCATTTCTACTGAAGGGAAAAAGCGCAAAATTTCATCCAGCGGGGCGGCGCAGGCCAGGTCTATTTCCATTTTGCCGGTGGCCTGAATAATTTCCGCCTGCAACTGTTCATTTATGACATAGGCATCAAAACCGTTACGCATGATGGTTTTGCAGATGCTTATGGCTTCTTTGAAAAGGGTGTCGCGCATATATTCCTCACAGATAAATTTTATTGAAGCGCTTAAATTTTATGGAAAAGCTTCCGTACGTTCAATTAACAATGATTCGCAGTTTACGTTTAATGCCGCGTCAGGTCAAGGGAAGCCGGAGCAAGAGCGGCGAAATACGGCGAAATACGGCGAAAACAATATCCCCAGGGCCTGTTGACACTACGAGCAATTTTGTTCTCTGGCAAGGAAGAAAGGCTTTTTATGGAGGAAGTGTACTCTTACGGTACTCGACCGAAATAAAAAGGCTTTCTGACGCAGCCAGAGGGCAAAAGGGCCGTAGTGGCGGCAGGCCCTACACCACCCGTACGCCGCCTACCCAGAGTGCCGTGACCTTGCCCTGCATTTTTTGCCCCAGCCACGGGCTGTTAAGGCTTTTGGAATGCAGGTTGTTTTTTTCCACCAGCCATTCCTGTTCCGGATCAAACAGGAAGAAGTCGGCCACGTCGCCGGGCTGGAAGCGGTTTACCGGCAAATTGAACAGCCGGGCCGGGTTTATGGCCCAAAGTTCTTCAAGCCGTTTTTCTGTATACAACTTTTCCTTTATCAGGGCATAAGTAAGGGGCAGGGCGGTTTCCAGCCCGATCATGCCGCAGGGCGCGTAGGCAAAGGGCACGTCTTTTTCATGCGGGGCGTGCGGGGCGTGGTCTGTGGCCAGGATGTCTATAACGCCGTCTTTTACGGCCTGGCGCATGGCTTCCACGTCATTTTTACCGCGCAGGGGCGGGGCTACCTTGGCAAGGGGGTTGTAGTTATACACCGCGCTTTCATCCAGCAGCAGGTAATGCGGGCAGGTTTCCGCCGTAATGCTGACCCCGCGTTCTTTGGCCCAGCGAATCAGATCCACCGACTGGCGGCAGCTAATGTGCGCCAGGTGGATGGGCAGTTTTAAATATTCCGCCAGCAGAATATCCCGCGCCACCTGCATGGATTCTGTAACTGTGGACTGCCCCTTAAGGCCTAAATAGCCGCTGGCCTCGCCCTCATTCATCTGGCCGTCTTTGCCCAGGTGGGCGTCTTCACAGTGGTCTATGACCAGGCGCTTCCACATGGCGGCGTATTCCACCCCGCGCCGGAAAATTTCTGAATTTTGCACCGGCCTGCCGTCATTGGAAAAGGCAACGCACCCGGCGTCCGCAAGCTCGCCCAGGGGGGCCAGCTCATCGCCTTTAAGGGCTGTGGTAAGCGCGCCTATGGGGTGCAGGCGCGGGCCGCGCGGCATGGCCCCGGCGGCTTTTTCCAGCATGTAGCGGGTTACGGCCGGGGTGTCGTTTACCGGGTCTGTATTCGCCATGCACATGATGTTGGTAAACCCGCCGTGGGCCGCCGCTGTAAGGCCGGACCGTATATCTTCCTTATATTCAAAGCCCGGTTCGCGCAGGTGGGTATGGGCGTCTGTAAGGCCGGCCAGCAAAAGGCGGCCCTGGGCGTCAAACAGCCCGGCGTCGTCCGGTATGTTCACCTCCCCGGCCGGGGCCAGCTTTACAACCCGCCCGTCTTCCACAACAAGGTCATGATGCTTGCCGACCGGGTCATCCGGGCGGCGGGCGTTGGTAACAATAAGCAGGGGGTGTTGCGCGTATTGCATTGTATATTCCTTTGAAATTGCTTGCCCGCGTTACTGGGCCGAAGCGTCCGGGTCTCTGGTCATCAGGGTATGCAGAATGGCCATGCGCATGGCTACCCCGGCGTTTACCTGGTTAAGGATGCGGCTTTGCATGGAATAAACCAGGCCGGAAGATATTTCCAGCCCCTGATTGACCGGGCCGGGGTGCAGAATAAGGGCATCCGGCTTTGCCAGGGCCATGTGCTGTGAGGTAAGGCAGAAGCGCGAGGCGTATTCCGCCATATGGGGCAGAAGCCCGGCGGCCTGGCGTTCCAGTTGCAGGCGCAGGCACATTACCGCGTCTACCCCTGCAATGGCTTCTTCAATGCATTCACATACCTTTACGGGCCAGTGTTCTATGCCCGGCGGCAGCAGGGTTTTGGGGGCAAAGGCCCGCAGGTTGACCCCAAGGCGGCTTAGCAGCTGAATATTTGAACGGGCCACCCGGCTGTGGGCTATATCACCCATAATCATAAGGGTTTTGCCTTCAAAGTGGCCGTGCCACTGGCTGCGCAGGGTAAAGGCATCCAGCAGGGCCTGGGTGGGGTGGGCGTGCCAGCCGTCGCCGGCGTTTACTACGGAACAGCTTAGCATGTCCGCCAGATATTGCGCCGCGCCGCTGGCCCCGTGGCGCACCACAATTACGTCTTGCTGCATGGCTTCAAGGGTAAGGGCGGTATCCTTCAGGCTTTCACCCTTTTTGATGCTGCTGCCTTCAACGCCAAGGGAAAAGGTATCTGCCCCCAGGCGTTTGCCCGCCACGTCAAAAGACGTTTTGGTGCGGGTGCTGGATTCCGCGAAAAACAGCACCACGCCCTTGCCGGAAAGCAGGGGCTTTTTTTTGCTGGGGCTGTTGTTCAGGATATAGAATTTTTCCGCCTTATCAAGCAGGTAGGTGACTTCAGGCAAGGTGAGCTGCGTTACGTCAAGCAGATCTTTATGGGGCCAGTCGGTCGCGGTCATAAGGTATTCCTGAAAATGTGGTGTATTGTTTGAATTGTGGGGCTTTTTCAACCCTCTTGGCCGCTTATAACAGAAGAAGCGGGCCTTTTCCACTGGAAAAGGCCCGCTTCAAATTTTTTTTCCTATTCTGGCGGCAGCCGGGGTTTCGCCCGGCGCCAGACAGCTTGCACCTGCCGCCAGCGAAACATCACCAGCGGAACATCGTCAGGACATCATCCGGCCTTCAGCTCATACACAAGGGAACTGAGCACATGGGCCTGCCGGGTCAGTTCTTCCACCGCGATCAGGGCTTCGCGCATATTGTTGGCTGTTTCCTGCGAGATAAGGTGAACCTGTTCCGCCGAATGGGCAATGGAATCACTGTCTTCAGACTGTTTTTCCGCCGAGGCGGCGATATTGCGCACCTGATCCGCCGCGCTGCGGGAAAGGTTTACAATCTCATTCAGCGCCATGCCGGATTCTCCGCTCATCTTCACCACTTCGGCAATGGCGCTGGCGGAACCTTCCGCCTGGGCAATGCTTTTTGTGGCGCTGTGCTGAATATTTTTGATGGTGCTGCCCACTTCAGATGTGGCGCTCATGGTCTTTTCCGCCAGTTTGCGCACTTCATCGGCTACCACGGCGAAGCCGCGCCCGGCTTCACCGGCGCGGGCCGCTTCAATGGCCGCGTTAAGGGCCAGCAGGTTGGTTTGGTCGGCAATGTCGGAAATTACGCTCAGCACCTGGGTAATACCGTCTGCCTGCTTGCCCAGCAGTTGCATATCTTGCCGCAATTGTTCAGATTGTTCATGCACGTTGTGCATACGCCCGACTACCTGCTGGACAACGCTTTCTCCGGCAATGGCCTTTTGTTGGGCCTCTTCAGAAAGGCCGGAGGTGTTTGAGGCGTTGCGGGCCACTTCCAGCACAGAGGCATTCAGGCGGTCTATGGCTTCCGCCGTGTAGGCCACCCGTTCAGACTGGCTTCTGGCGCCGCTTTCCGACTGGCGAATCTGGGCGGAAAGCTGTTCCGCCGCGGTTGAAAGGATGGATACCACGCTTTCAAGCTGTTCCGCCGCGTGCAGCATGCCTTCACGCTTGGCCCTTTCCGCTTCTTTGCGGGCTTTTTCCGCCTCTTCAGTGGCTATTTGGGCGGTGTGGGTTTTTTCTGTGGCTTCAAGGGTTTTTGCCTGGGCCAGGTCTATTTTTTCTTCAATGGTTGCGGCCATGTTGTTCACCGCGGCCTGCATGCCGGCAACTTCGTCCCGGCCTTCAACCACGCAGCGGGCGTGCAGGTTGCCCTGGGAAATTTCTTCCACCACTTTTGCGGTGCGCCTGATCGGCGCGGCTATAAAGCCGGAAAGTATGGCCACAGCCAACAGGGCCAGGGCCGTGGCCGTTACCCCGGCAATGACCATGCTGGTTGAAAGGGTGGAAACCGCCTTGAAGGCCACGCTTTCTGGAATAAGCATATGCACGAACCATATTTGGTCTGTGCCGTTGAAGTGAATTGGCGTCCAGACGCTAAGGTTGCTTTTTCGCCAGAACACCTGTTCATTTTTGTCGTTCAGGGCCTGGCGGCTTTCTTCCGCAAATTCCGGGTTCAGGGCGTCCGCGGTTTTGCCGGAAAGCGCCGGGTTTTTGCCCCTGGCAACAATAATTCCTTCCGCGCTTAAAATGGTTATGGCGGCATCCGGGCCGAAGCTTTGCCAGGAGTCCGCCAATTTGTTAATAAAATCCACCGGCATATCCACCCCGGCAATCATGGGCGGGTTGCTTTTGGTAGCGGAAAAAATGCTTACAATAAGTTGCTGTTTTCCGTCAAAGGTAAAAAGAAAGGGCGCGGTAAAGCCTTTGCTGCCATTTTTGATTGGCTTGTGAAACCACTGTTCCGCTGTGGGGTCGTCAAGGGGCAGGGCGTTTATAACAAGATTCCCGCCTTCTTTGGTCAAGTATGGCACAAACTGCCCATTTGGGGCACTGCCCGGCGTGCCGGCAAAATTGGCGTCATTGCCGTCAAAGCCGTCTTTAAGCCAGCCGGCCCACACGGCCACCAGGCCCGGGCGGGTGGAAAAAAGCCCGTTCATCATGCTGGTTATGCGCATGCGGTTGGGGGACACATCTTCATCCCGGTAAGTGGTGAGTATTTGGGCCATGGAATTGACCATTGTAAGGCAATTGCTAAATTCTTCCGCAACCTTGGCAGCCTGAACACGTCCTTCTTTTATAGCCAGTTCTTGCGCTTTTTCAATGGCGTCACTACGTGCGATGAAAACAGAAATGCCAATTATTGTGGCACTTACAGCCAAAAGACAAAGGCCCACCCAGACAAGTATCTTTGAGCGTATGTTTTTGAATCCTTTCATAAGCCCCCCACAAGAGTTAGGAATTTGTTAAATAAGTTACATCCTTTCTTGTTGTAAGCGTTGCGGCGAAAAGTTGCAAGTTAAATCGTCATAAACTAGTCAACTTTTTTATTTTATCAAGAACTGCGGAGAGTTCACTTAACATAACCGGTTTTGAAAGGTAAAGGTCAAGCCCCTTTTCCATAAAGCTTTCCCTGTCGCCGGACATGGCATGGGCGGTTATGGCGCTTATAACCAGGTTTTGCGGCACCTGGCGCGGTTCACACGGCGCATCTGGGAATACGGCGCGTATATTTTGTTTTACCGCGTCTGAAGGCTGGCACCCGCCCGTATTGCCGTTGCGTATCTTGCTGGTAAGTTCCAGCCCGTTCAGCACAGGCATTTGTATGTCAGTTATAAGGCAATGGAAGGGGTAAAGTTGCAGGGCCTCCAGCGCTTCTTGCCCGTTGCTTACGCATACGGTGCTGTAGCCCAGGCGGTTAAGCAGGGAAAGAAGGGTGAAGCGGCTTACGGAATCATCTTCCGCCAGCAGAATGTGCAGATCCTGGTCTGCCATGTCCGGCGTTGTCTTGCGGCTTGCCGGGGTATTTGCCGCCGGGGCCGTGGGTGTGAAGGGAATGGAGCAGTGCAAGGTGGTGCCAAGGCCGGGGGTACTTTCCAGTGAAAGGTTGCCCTGCATCAGGGCCAGCAGTTTTTTTACAATGGCAAGGCCAAGTCCGGTGCCGGGGCGTTTTTTGTTTTTGGTGCTTACCTGGGTGAAGGCGTCAAAAACTATTTCCTGCATATCTTCCGGTATACCTTCACCTGTGTCGGAAATTGCCAGGTAAACCCAGGCGCGGTCTGGGCGGCTGGCGGGCAGCAGGCTGCACAGCACCGCAATTTGTCCCTGTTCGGTAAACTTAAGGGCATTGCCGACCAGGTTGAAGATAAGCTGCTGCACCCTGGCGTCATCGCCATTAAGCCATTCCGGAATATTGTCATCTATTTCGGAGTAAAGTTTAAGGTTTTTGCTGGCGGCGGCTTCAGAAAACAGGTTCAGGGTGGACTGAATGGTGGCGCGCAGGTTGAAGGGCATGTTCTGAATTTGCATTTTGCCGGAAGCCATACGGGAATAGTCAAGAATGTCGGAAATAATGCGCAGTATGGCCCGCCCGGAAAGGCTGGCTGTTTGGGCATATTCCAGCTGTTTTTCATTCAGCTTTGAAAGTTCCAGCATTTGCAGCATGCCCAGCATGCCGTTAAGCGGGGTGCGCAGTTCATGGCTTATGCTGGCCAAAAACGCGTCTTTGGCCTTGTTGGCCTGTTCCGCTTCCTCTTTGGCCTGGCGCAGGGCAATTACGTCCTGGTGCCGGCGCATGATGATCCAGGCCCCGTTAAGCACCAGTTCAAGCTGCAAAAGGTCGTGTTCCGTATAGGGGTATTCTTTGTTGCAGACCCCGGCAAGGCAGGCGGTGCGGTTGTTGTCCAGGCACTGGGCCATCATGTAGCGGTTTACATCCAGCCCGCCATCAAAGGAAACGTGTACCGGTTTGCCGCTTTCTGAACCGTTGTTGATGCTGGTCAAGCTGTATTTGCCGTCTTTAAGCGTGGTGCCCGGCAAGCAGCTTTCCGGCACATGGTGCTGGGGCAGGGCGCTTTTGCTGTATTCCTGGTTTTTGGAAGACCAAAAGACCCGGCTGGTTCCGAACATGCTCCATTCCGGAAAGTACAGGTAACCAACCGGGCTGCCGCTTATTTTCACAATGGTTTCCACCACAAGCGTCATAAACTCTTCCCTTGGGGCATCTACCATCTGGGTAAGTTCATACATGGCGGAAAGGCGGGCCTCGTTCAGTTTTATCTTGTGCTGGGCCTGGGCAAGCTCTGTTATTTCCCGCATACAGTTTACCACAGAAACCACATTGCCCTGCGAGTCAAATTCCGGCCAGAAGGAAAAGTCGCCTATAAGAAATTTGCCGTTGACTGTTTGCAGGCTTTTTACGCATTGTATGGCCTTGCCGGTGTTGAAGACCTCTTTTACGCTTTGGGTAATAAAGCGGTAGCTGGCCGGGCTTATGTCAATATAGGCCCGGCTGCCTCCGTACAGGGTATCCATGCTGTAGTTCCAGCTGTCCCTTACTTTTTTGTTGGCGTAAAGGATAAAGGAATCTTTATCCATGCGGGTTATCATGTCCGGGGAATTGTCCAGCAGGGTTTCATAGGCCTTTGTCCCCTTGTCTTCCACATAGGGCAAAAACTTTTCCTTAAGGCGCAGGTTGGAAACATTGGCGATTGTGCCGTACATTATTCGCTTAAGGCCGCCGGATTCGCCTTCCTCTTCCCATACAGTGCCCCGCAACAGCAGCCACAGGCAGCGTTTGTCTTTTCTGTATACGCGAAAGGTTTCTTCAATGCGCTTGCTTTTTCCGTCAATAACATCGCGGAAGGCCTGCGTTGTTTCTTCTTTGTCTTCCGGCGCGAACCATTCCGCGCATTCGTCCAGGGTAAAGGTTAATGTGTCTTCCGGCCCAAACCCCATCAAGGTGCGCCATTCAGCGGAAAACGCCATGCGGTTTTCCTCTATTTCCCATGTCCAGAGGGCAACGCCATTCTGGTTGAAAAAAGGCTTTAGAGCTTTGGAGCAAAAATCATAATCAGCTTGTCGTGTTGATGCGGGCATGCAGCAGTGCCTCCACAAAAAAATCAAATTTGCCGGCAACGGTTTAATCCAGGTGTGGGCCAGCCCGGTTAAAACGGCCAAAACTTAAACATTACAGCACATAATAAAAACATGAGGCAGACAGCGGCCAAAGTTCAAATACAAATTTTTTGTAATTGGCAAACCTGGCGCGGTTGCCTGCGCGGATAAATTTTTACGCGCCGGCATTTGGCTGTCGGTTTGCAATCTAGCACATAATTTTTCATAAATAAAGAGTAGTTGCATATAATAAACAGAAAAAATATGTGTTTTTGTTTAAAAAAAGACTGAAAATCTAGAAAAATTAAAATAATTACAGGTAGTTATTCTGTAAAAAAATATTGTGAAAAAAATAACTTTCGCTGAATGGAGTGATAAAAATTTCGGGCCAAAGCTTTTCTTGCTATTTCCGGCAAAGCTCATTATTAATTCTTTTCGCTTTGCAAAAAGCGCTCCCCATTTTTATGGTTACGCTGAAGTTACGCCGGGCGGGCTTTACGTTTTCAGTTTTTTGCCCGGCAAGGAATATTTTAGAATGGACAGCCTTACCCACCTTACCGCCGGGGTTATAACCCCTTTTGTTTTCAAGCGTTATCCGCGTTCCTGGGCCTTGGTCATATTTGGCGTAATATGCGCCCAGTTGCCGGATATTGATGCCATTGCCGGGCAGTCTGCCTACACCATGTTTTTTGTGCACCGTGGTTACACGCATTCTTTGCCCTTTGTTCTGGCGGCGGCCCTGCTGCTGGGTTTTGCGGCAAACCTGTATTTCCGGCGCAAGCCGGCTTTTCCGCTGTCAGGCCCGTTGCCTGGCCCGCTGTCTGGCGAAGGCGGAAAACACTGGGGCTTTGCCTCGCTTTTCGCCTGCGCCCTGTTTACCCTTTTGTTTGGGCACCTGTATCTTGATTGCATGACAACCTTCGGAACGCGCATATTTTTGCCTTTTTCCAACTACCGGGTGGCCCTGCCGGCCATGTTCATAGTTGATCCGCTTTTTACCATTCCCCTTGTCATTGCGGCTGTGTTCATCATAAAAGGCCTGGGCAAGCCGGAAAAGCGCCGGCAACAGACCATGATTGCCCGCATTGCCGTGGGCTGGCTTTTGCTTTATCCGCTTTGCATGCTGGGCGTGGCATTTTATGGTGAAGACCGCGCCAACAAGGCGCTTGCGGGGCAAACGGACGGCCTTGGGCAGCCGCTGAAGGCCCATGTGCTTACAGAGCTGTTTTCACCTTTTGTCTGGAAAATTGTGGAAGAACGGGGGGACAGTTACTGCCTGGCCCGCTATGACCTGTTCAGCCCCGCCAGTAATCTGCCTGGTGACAAAATTGGGGGCGAAAAAATCTGGCCCAAGCCGGAACCGAAGCTGTGGCATGCCCTGCGCCGGGTGGAACCTTTGTTTGAAGGGCACGCCGCCTTTGGGGCCTATACCATAGAAAGCCGTGAAGATCAGGCAGACGGCGGACAAATTGTCACCTATGCGGAAATGCGCTATTTTACTGTGCAGGAAAGCTTGTTCAGGCAGTTTGACCGCGATGACGGGCTGTTTATGATGCAGGCCCGGCTTGACGCGCAAAACCGCCTGGTAGCCAGCCGCTACCTGGCCCGGGGCAAAGACGCGCAAAGCGCGCCCTGGCAGGTATACCCGGCCCCCATTGATTTGCATCTTGAATAAAAACAACCAGTTTTGCCATTGAATTTTTACGTGACTTTCAATGGCGAATATATCTTGAACAGGAGTGTCTATGCCTTCATACGGCGATCTGGTAATTCTTACCACCCCCAAGGGCAAGCGCCATTTGCGCCGCCTGGAACCGAAAGTTGACCTGCACGGCACAGACGGCGTGCTGAAGGTTGAAGATATTGTTCAGGCGGAATTTGGCGATGAGGTGCTTACCCAACTGGGCGCGCCCTACCGTTTGAAGCGCCCCACGCTTTATGACCTGGTGCGCGGGGTGCGCCGCCAGACGCAAATTCTTTATCCCAAGGATATAGGCTATATTTGCATGCGTCTTGGCGTGGGCAACGGCACAAGGGTTATAGAGGCCGGTTCCGGTTCCGGCAGCATGACAGTGGCCCTTTCCTGGCTTAGCGGTGATCGCGGGCACGTTTACACCTATGAGGCCAGGCCGGAATTTTATGACCTGTGCAAGCGCAACCTGGCCTGGGCCGGGGTTGGGCAAAACGTAACCCAATACAACCGCGATATTACGGAAGGGTTTGAAGACCACCAGGCGGATGCGCTTTTTCTTGACGTGCGCACCCCGTGGGAATATCTGGATCATGTGGTGAAGGCCGTGCGCCCCGGCGCGTCCCTGGCCTTTTTGCTGCCCACGGCCGATCAGGTTTCCAGCCTGTTGAAGGGGCTGGAACGCGGGCCTTTTGACGATGTAGAGGTTGAAGAACTCTTCCTGCGCGGCTGGAAGCCCCTGGCGGACAGGCTGCGCCCGGCGGACCGCATGGTGGCCCACACCGGCTTTTTGATTTTTGCCCGGCACCAGAACCGTTCAGAACTGTATGAATCCCTTAAGCCGCTGGGCACAAGGGAACGCAAGCAGGAAGCCGCCCGCCAGAAGCGTTTGGCGGAATACGCGGCGGAAGCTGATGAAGGCGTGGAAGATAACGGAATGGATGACGAAGCCGGAGATTGTTGACAAAGTCCTCTTTGTCAACAACCCGCCATGCAGGCGCAGGCGGTATTCATTGCCGCCGTAAAGCGCCGGAATGGGCGTGCCTTTACAAACCTCGGCCTTGCGGGGTTTGTAATCAATCGAGGCCATTGCACAATGGTCTTTTTGCCCTTTTACTGCGTCGTGCTTCGTCCCGCGCGAAGGTCATATATGCTTGAATATACTCCCTCCGCACGGAACTCGCACTCCTTGTAAAAGAACAAAAATTCTCATTGTGCAA
>JAVBMP010000058.1:0-16962 GCA_031552315.1 Desulfovibrionaceae bacterium
CAGCATGTTTTCAATCGTGGGGTATACTTCCGCCCGGCTCATTTGGCGGGGCGGGTCTTTTTGCAGCAAAAGCAGAACAACATATTCGCTTTCATTGCCGCTTTCCAGCAGGGGGCTTATTTGGCCGGGGCGCATCTTTTCCAGCGCCTTCACAAAATCCGGGGGCAGGCGGTCTTTGGTGAGGTTTTCATTGCGCAGGTGCACGTCCGGGTAGGCGGCCATAACTTCTTGCGGTGAAAAAATTTGCAAATACTGTTTGGCCGCCGCTTGCACATCTTCCCTGGAAATGCCGCTAAACTTCATCAGTTTGTAGGATTCTTGCAGTTTGAAGCTTCCTTCATTCGCCTGGTAGTAGCGTTCCGCCTCTTCCGCGGTAAGTTCTATGCCCGGACGCAGTTGCAGGTTTATGAACTTTTGCACGGCCACCCGGCGGCGCAAAAGTTCCCGCAAATTTTCCAGCCCCGGCCCTTCTTCCAGCAAAAAGCGGTCAAAGCTTTCCGGCGTGTAGTCTGCCCGCAGGGCGTCTTCTTCCGCCTGCACTTCTTCCGGCGTGACCTGCAGCTTTTTTTTGGCAAGCTGCTGCTCAATAAGTTCCTGCACTATCAGTTCACCCAAAATACGGCCATAGGCCTGGCGCAAGGGTTCCAGCGCCAGGGCCTGGTCGCCGCCAAAGCCGTAGGTAAGGCTGTCGTACATGGCGTCAAGCTGCTTGATGGTAATGGGGCGGCCATTAACCCGCGCCACTTCGCCGGGGGCGCGGGGCGAAAAAAAAGAATTGTCGCAGCCCTGCAACAGCGCGGGGCAAAGCAACAAAAGGCAGCCTAAAAAAGTTATAAGGAAATTTGAATGGTTATTATGCATGGCGGCGTTGGTTGAAGTAAAATGTGCTGTAAACCGCAGCCATCTTACCCTGCTTCGCAAACGGCGGCAAGTTCTTCTTGCAGCAGGGCCAGGCGTTCTGTCAGGTTTTCACCGCGCATCCGCACTTCCAGGGCGGAATTGGGGTAAAGGCGCACGCGGTCTTTTTCTGCCGCGGCCCAGGCGATAAGCAGGGATGTGTTCAGGCGGTTTTTATTTTCCGCAAAATACAGTTTGACGCGCTCGCTGAAAATATCCGCCTTCAGGGCGCCCATTGGGGCAATGGCGCGTTTGAAGCGCAGCACGGCCAAAAAGTTGGCAAGCATTTCCGGCGGCGGGCCAAAGCGGTCGCGCAGCTCCATTTCCAGCTCCTGCTGGGCAAGGGAATCTGTTGAAGAAGAAAGGGCCTTGTAATAACGCAGCCTTTCGCCGGAATCCGCAATATAGCTTTCAGGAATGTGCGCGGGCACGCCAAGGGTAATTTCTGTTTCAAAGCTTTCTTCCACCGGTTTGCCGCGCATTTTGGAAACCTCTTCTTCCAGCATTTCCAAAAACAGGTCAAGGCCGATGCGGTTCATGTGCCCGCTTTGCGATTCTCCAAGTATGTTGCCCGCCCCGCGCAGGCGCAAATCTTCCATGGCTACCTGAAAGCCCGCGCCAAGGTAGTCCATATCCAGAATAATTTGCAGGCGGCGGCGGGTTATTTCCGGCAACCTGTCAATATCCGGCGCAATAAACACCGCATAGGCCTGCCGTTCAGAACGGCCCACGCGGCCGCGCAACTGGTAAAGTTGCCCCAGGCCGAACATTTGGGCCTGATCAACCACCAGGGTATTGGCCCGGGGGAAATCCAGCCCGGATTCCACAATGGCCGTACACACCAGCACGTCAAGTTCTCCGTGCCAGAAGCGGCGCATGCTGTCTTCCAGTTCCTTTTCACCCATTTGCCCGTGCGCCATGCCAATGCGGGCCTCCGGGCAGAGTTTGCGCACAAATTCCGCCGCCCTTTCCAGCCCATGCACCCGGTTGTAAACCCAGAAGACCTGGCCTTCACGTTCCAGTTCACGTTGCAGCACCTGGCGCAGGGCGTTTTCATCACGGTCTATAAGGGCGGTGGCTACCGGCTTGCGGTCAAGCGGGGCGGTTTCAATGACAGAAAGTTCCCGCACGCCGGACATGGAAAGTTGCAAGGTGCGCGGTATGGGCGTGGCGCTAAGGGTAAGCACGTCCACATTTTTGCGCATTTGCTTCAACCGTTCCTTGTGGCGCACGCCGAAGCGCTGTTCCTCATCCAAAATCAAAAGCCCCAGGTTGGGCAGGGAAACATCGGAGGAAAGCAGACGGTGGGTGCCTATTAAAATATCCACCAGGCCCTTGCCGGCCGCTTCCAGCACTTCCGCCTGTTTTTGGCGGGGCACAAAGCGTGAAAGCAGGCCCACATTGACCGGGAAGCCGGACAAACGCCCCCGGAAGGTCTGGTAGTGCTGTTCCGCCAAAATAGTGGTGGGGCAAAGCAGGGCCACCTGCCGCCCTTCTATGGCCGCGCGGAAGGCCGCCCGCAGGGCCACTTCCGTCTTGCCGAAGCCCACATCGCCACAGACCAGCCTGTCCATTGGTTCCGGCTTTTCCATATCGGCCAGCACTTCGGTAATGGCCCGGGCCTGATCCGGGGTTTCCTCAAAGCCGAAAGATGCCTCAAATTCCCGGTACATGGCGTCAAGCGGGCCATAGCGGAAGCCTTTGGCAACTTTACGGTAAGCGTACATTTCCACCAGGTCATGCGCGATCTGCTCAATGGCCTTGCGGGCCTTTTCCTTGCCGGTAAGCCACTTGCTGCCGCCCAGTTTGTCGCGGGCAATTTGCCCTTCACTGCCCTTGTAGGTTTGCACCAGGGCAAGGCGGTCTACCGGCAAATAAAGCCGGTCATCGCCGGAATAGAGCAGCAGCAGGTAATCATTTTCCACCCCGCCCATGGCAAGGTGTTGCAAGCCGCCGAAGGACGCGATGCCGTAATCGCGGTGCACCAGGTGGTCGCCGGGCTGAAGGTCGTCATAGCTTGCCAGGCCCTTAAAGGCTTCCCGCGCGGGGCGCGCGGCCTTTTTGCCCGCGGGCTGCATGACGTCTTCGCTCAGTATTGTCATGTTGTCCCACGACAATACCGCGCCATGCTGCAATGGAGACACCAGGGCATAAAGGCCGGGGCTGCCGGGCTGGTAACGCAGGCGCGGTTTTATGCCGTCCTGCTCGGCCATTTTCAAAAACTTTTCCCGGCTGCGCACGGTTGAAAAGCTTAGAAGCACCTTGCCGGGGCCGCGCGACCATTCCCGCATGTTTTCCACCAGGGTATGCCAGGGCCGTTCAGAGGCGGACGCCTTGGGGAAAACTTCCTGAAAGCTGTGCAGGGCATGTTCCGGCAGGTCAACGCCCTTCTTTTCAAGCCCGATGTGCAGCGTTTCAAAATAGACGCGGTCACGCGCGTTCAGCATGGCAAGCGCTTCCTGCGGGGTGCGCAGCACCAGGGAACGAGGCTGGCGGAAGCCATGTTCGGACTGTTTGTCCAGCATGCTTTGCCAGGCCAGGTAGGTTTCTTCCAGAAGTTGCGCCAGATCAAGCTCGCCCGGCACAATGAAGACGCTGTTTTTGGGCAGCCAAGCTTCTATGTGGACGGAATGTTCATAATAGGAACCGGCAAACAGGCTGTACCCCCCGGCTTTGGGGTTGGAAAAATATTCTCCGCCGTTGCCCGCATGCAGGCGTTGTTCAACTTCCTGCTTGAAGCGCTCAAATTCCAGCTCTGTTATCAGGCCTTGTTCCTGCATGCGCTGCCACCAGTCAATGGCTTCACGCGCCTGGCTTTGCTGTACCTTGTTTACCGGCAGTATGGTAAGTTCTTGCAAATTCGCGATAGAACGCTGGGATGCAGCATCAAACATGCGTATTTCTTCAATAAAATCGCCAAAAAATTCCAGGCGCAGCGGTTTGCTGTAGCCCGGCGGGAAAATGTCCAAAATATCGCCGCGCACAGCCAGTTCACCCAGGCTGTTCACAATGGGGCTGCGGGTATAGCCCCAGCTGACAAGCTGTTCCACCAGAAGTTCCCGCGCGGTTTCCCCGCCCTTGTGCAGGGAAACGTCCATGTTTTTGAAGGAATCAAGGGGCGGGGTGCGCAGCAGCAGGTCATCGCAGGTAATGAACGAAGCGCGGGCGTAGCCCTTGTAAAGACAGTAAAAGGCGGCAATGCGGGAAATATCTTTCGTGGTGCGCTTGTGCGGCGGTAAAATGGCCGCGGCGCGTTCCCACATGGGCAGTTGCACGGGCAGGTCGCGTTCAGAATCAGTAATGGAAAAAATATAGGCGAAGGCGCGCAAATTTAATATTTCTGCCGCGTCACGGCACACAAATACCGGGTGGCGGCCCATGTTCGCAAGGGCAGCTGCAATGCGGGCGGCAGTGGCCGGCCCGGAATGGTTTACTTTGAGTGACGCCCCGTTGCCATAGGCAAACAGGTTGTACAGCTGGTCTTTAAAATCCAAGGGAGTAATCGTCCGTTATTTTTGTTTATAAATCTGTACCATTCAAGCGTGAATCGCTTTAAACCCCGCCTCCGCAAGCATAGCGGCGCTTATGGCCCCTTCACGCAAGATGCGCAAAATTTGATTGTTGCCGTCAAGTATTTCCACAATGGTTGACGGTTTGCCGCCTTTTGGCTGTTGGGCCGCCCCCAGTGGCGGGTCAAAACACCCCGCGACAAAGGGCAAAAGTTCCTTTGCCAGGTCTTTGGCCAATATTACCGGGGCTTGCCCGCTAAGATTGGCGCTGGTGGCAATTAGCGGCTTGCCGCTTTCAAGGCACAAGGCGCGCGCGGCCGGGTGCGCTGTAAGGCGCACGGCTACAGTGCCGCCCCCGCTGGTAAGCGAGCGTGGCACCGCGCCGGATGCCGGGCAAATGATAGAAAGCGGGCCGGGCCAAAAATGCGCCGCAAGTTTTTCCAGTTCCGGCTTAATGTTTTTTGTCAGCATGCCAAGTTGCCCAAAGTCGCCGATTATAACAGGTAACGGAGCGTAATTCAAGCGTTTTTTTGCCAAAAAGACCGCTTGAGCGGCTGTATCGCTTAGGGCTGACCCGCCAATTGCAAAAAAAGTTTCAGTAGGGAAAAGTATCAGGCGGCCAGTAGTTATTGCTGTTACCGCTTCGCTCAGGCTCAGATTTTGGGTATTCACAGCGGCTCTTGTATAAGGTATTGCTTTATGCGGTCCCGTGTAGAGGCAGCAGTATTCATTGCCTAGGATATCAAAAAAGTCAATATTGTAAAGTGGCACAAAAAGTCTGTAATGTATGAAGAAAATTAAAGTGATATCTGTAGGGCGGCTGAAGACGCCTTTTTGGCGTGATGCGGCGGAACATTACCGCGACAGGCTGTCCAGGGGCTTGCAGTTTGAAGAGCTTGAAGTGAAAGACAGCGCCCTTGCGGACATACCCGCAAGGCAAGCGCAAGAGGCCGAACGCCTGCTGGCCGCCGCGCAACCGGCGGATTACCTGATTGCCCTTGATGAGCGCGGCAAAGCCATGACATCGCCGGAACTTGCCGCCTGGCTGGAAAAGCTTGAAGGCCAGGCCCGCACCCCCTGCTTTGTGATAGGCGGGGCCTATGGCCTTGCGGAAAGCCTGCGCAGCCGGGCGGACAGCCTTTTGAGCTTTGGCCCCATGACCCTGCCGCATGAACTGGCCCGCGTGGTGCTGTTGGAACAGCTTTTTCGCGCCAGCGCCATAGTCCGCAACACCGGCTACCACCACTAAGACTGCGGGCACTTTTGCCCTCTGGGCTGCGTCAGGAAGGCATTTTGCGAGGGGTCGAGTACCGTAAGAGTACACTCCCCCTCGCAAAATGCCTTCCTTCCTTGCCAGAGGACAAAATTGCCCGCAGTCTCCGCTCGGACGGGGCTTTTTTTTCCGGCTGCGCCGGCTTTTCCGGCTGCGCCGGTTTTCTTCCGGCTGCGCCGGTTTTTGTGGCTGCGCCGGTTTTTTTGGGCTGCGCATAAAAACAATTTTTCTTCCTTGGCATAGAGCCAAATTGCCCGTAATCTTTGCGCAAGTATTTTTTTTAGCGGTGTATGGGTTTTAAAAAGTTGTTTCATTATTTCCTGCGGGAGGCGGCATGCAAAAAAATCATAAAATTTTATTGGGATTATTTTTTCTGGTGCTGTTTTGGTCCGCCTGGAACAACGCCGACTACTTTACCTGGGCGCTTGAGGTTGCCCCCGGCGTGTTGGGCGTCGCGGTTTTGGCCTTTACCTTCGGGCGTTTCAAGTTCACCAATATGGTTTATGTTTTGATACTTGTCCATTGCGTAATTTTGTTTGTCGGCGCCAAGTATACTTACGCCAAAGTGCCGCTTTTTGACTGGCTGCGCGACTATTTTGCGATGGATCGGAACAATTATGACAAACTGGGGCACTTCGCCCAGGGCTTTATACCGGCCATGATAAGCCGCGAAGTGTTTATACGCTTTGAGGCGGCCAAAAGCCGGGGCTGGGTAAACTTTTTTGTGGTAAGCTTTTGCCTTGCGGTATCCGCGCTTTATGAGCTTGTGGAATGGTGGGTGGGGGCGCTTTCCGGCGAAGGGGCGGACGCCTTTCTTGGTTCACAAGGTTATGTATGGGACACGCAGTCCGACATGTTTTGCGCCCTGTTGGGGGCGTGCTGTGCCCTGGCCTTGCTTTCCCGGACGCATGACCGGGCCATGGGCAAAAATTGGGAACAGCCCGGCTGGAATACCCTGGAAATGCCGCAATGATCTGATCTCGCAATAGCCGCTACGCAACGGCAGTACAAATAGAGGCCGTTGCACAATGGTCTCAAGTAAAAAATGGTGACGGTCTGTTGCCGGGGAATCCCCGGCAACAGACCGTCACCGATTGCCGAGGCGTTGCTTGCCCCGGCGCTTTACGGCGGAAATGGATGCCGTAAAGCGCCGGTTCGGCTATTTTGTCTTTACAGCCGGGGCCAGCCAGGCGCGCAGGCGTTCTTCTTCTTCATCGCTCAGGGTAAGTTGGGAAACCTGGCAAAGTTCCACCGTGTGGTTAAAAAAGGCCATGGCCAGGGCCTTGGGCGTAATTTCCTTTTTGTCGTTCAGGTTATAGCCGCCGCGCGTAATGCCCGTAACCACAAAGTTTATGTGGGAACGGCTTATGGGCAGGCCTTCATCAATGCATTCTTCATGCACATGCTTGCCGGTTTCTGAAAGGATGAAGCCGTTGGATGAAACTTCTTCCGCCAGAATCCCGAACAGTTTGGTGTAATGATCCGGCTTCAGCAGGGGCAAATCTGTAATGCTGTGGATTTTTGTGGCCAGGCTGTAAATTTCCGGGTACTTGTTTTTAAATTCATCGCGGGTGCTGCCTTCTTCCGGCCTTTCATGCCTTTCCGGGTCATAGACAAAGCCCTGGCCTATGTTGGCAAATTCCAGCGGCACCAGGTTAAGGGATGTTACAAAATCGCGCACCCGGCCAAAACCGAACCAGTCGTTGCCGGCTTCCAGTTCCCGCTGCAAAATTTGTGAAATGGCGGGCAGGGGCACCGGGGAATTTGATTCGCCCACCAGATTTTTAATACATTCTATGGCGCGCACGCGTTTGGCCGGGGGCAGTTGCCCGGTCGGCTTTTGGTAGGCCGGGCGGCCGTCGTGGCTGTAATCTGTCTGGCGAAATTCCGACCGGCCTTCATCCACGCGCTGGTCCTGATTTTCTTCAAGCGCCTGGGAAATGAACCAGTCTTCACGTATGCGCCAGGAACTGGCGGCGGCATAGGCCGGTGACGTGTACCCGACCGAAAGCACCAGGGTGCGGCGGGCATGTTCTTGCAGGCGGATCAGCAGCGGGGTGAAGTCGGCGTCGCCGGAAAGGATGATAAATTCGTCAAAGCGGGTGGAATGGGCCAGGGCGTCCATGCAGTCCATAACCAGGTGGATGTCGGCGCTGGTTTTGCCCTGATTGGTAAGGGGCGGGCAATCCACCACCTGAAAGGCCGAACGGATGAAATATGGGCGGTATTCGTGGTAGCGGTGCGGGTTCAGGTAGCAGCAGCGTTTTAAAATGCGCCTTCTTACGCCGTCGCCGTAAAGCATGCGCAGGGCATGCCCTTCTATCCAGCGCATCCAGCGCTGCGGCGAAGTGGCAAAGGCGTGGGCCAGGTCTGGGCCAAGTTCAAAGAGTCGAGTGAAAATGTTGTCAAAATCAACATACAGGGCACTGTAGACTTCATCATATGCGTTAAATTTAGGCATGTTGCCCTCCTTGTGGTTTTACTTCCTCCCCCTTGCAAGTGTACGTTCCCCCCGGAACGGTTTGGCGTTGTTTACAGGCGTTTGCGCGTGGTATTTTGACCGCTGTTTTCTCCTTTATTTTTTCTTGGCGCGGCCAAAAAACTCCTTCCGTTCACGGCGCAAAAAGCCGCCGGTAATTGATGCCTTGTCAAGCACAATGCTTTCCGGCGTGCCGGCGGCCACAATGCGTCCGCCGTTTTCCCCGCCGCCCGGGCCAAGGTCTATAACGTGGTCAGACGCGCAAATGACGTCCGTGTTATGTTCTATTACCACCACGCTGGCCCCCAATTCCACCAACTGGTGCAGCACCCCTATGAGTTTGCCCACCTCATGCATGTGCAGACCGGTTGTTGGTTCATCAAGGATGTAAATGGTGCCGGGCAGGCTACGCTTGCCCAGTTCACGCGAAATTTTGATGCGCTGCGCCTCGCCGCCGGAAAGGGTAGTGGCGGGCTGCCCAAGGCGCAAATAACCCAGGCCCACTTCTTCCAAAATGGCCAGGCGGCGTTCCAGCGCCGGGTAATTTTCAAAAAAGCCCCGGGCCTGCTGCACGGTAAGGTCAAGCACTTCCGCAATGTTCAGGCCCTTGTAGCGCACTTCAAGGGTTTCATGGTTATAGCGCAGGCCCTTGCACACGTCGCAGGTGACAAAAACATCCGGCAGGAAGTGCATTTCAATGCGCAGCTGCCCGTCGCCGCTACAGGCCTCGCACCGGCCGCCGCGCACGTTGAAGCTGAAACGGCCGGACTGGTAGCCGCGCTTTTTGGCGTCTGGCGTAAGGGCGAAGATGTTGCGTATTTCATCAAAAATTTTGGTGTAGGTGGCCGGGTTGGAACGGGGCGTGCGGCCAATTGGGGTCTGGTCTATAATGACCACCCGTTCAATGCCTTCATGCCCGCTTATGCCGCCTATGCTGCCGGGGTTTTCCGCCTTCATGCCCTGGGCCAGGGCCAGGTGCTTGTAAAGGCTGTCCACCACCAAAGAGCTTTTGCCGGAACCGGAAACCCCGGTCACGCAGGTCAGCACGCCCAGGGGAATGGAGCAGTCTATGCCGCGCAGGTTGTTTGTGGTGACGTTTTTCAGCACCAGCTCGCCCTTGGCCGGGCGGCGGCTTTCCGGCATGGCGATGGAAAGGTCGCCGCGCAGGTATTTGGCGGTAAGGGAATCTTCAGACCGCATAAGGTCCGCCACCGGGCCGCAAAACACCAGGTTGCCCCCTTGCGCGCCGGAACCGGGGCCAAGTTCTATGACGGTATCGGCCTCTTTTATGGTGGCTTCATCATGTTCCACCACCAGCACGGTGTTGCCGCGCTGTTGCAGGTCGCGCAGGGTTTTGATCAAGCGTTCGTTATCCACCGGGTGCAGGCCTATGGAAGGCTCGTCCAGCACGTAGGTAACGCCCACCAGGCCGGAACCCAGTTGGGAAGCCAGGCGGATGCGCTGGGCCTCGCCGCCGGAAAGGGTGGCCATGTTGCGGGCCAGAGAAATATATTCCAGCCCCACGTTGGTCATAAATGCCAGGCGGTGCAAGAGTTCCTTCAAAAGCGGTTCCGCAATAAGCACCTGGCGGCCCTTGAAGGAACGGGAACGCAGCCAGGCCAGCGCTCTTTCAACGGAAAGGGAGCAAAATTCATAGATGTTCAGGTCGTCCACCTTCACGGACAGGGCTTCCGGCTTCAGGCGCGCGCCCCGGCATTCCGGGCAGGCCGTGCTTTGGCGGTAGCGGGAAAGGTATTCCCGCCAGGCGTCGCCGTACTGCATGCCCTTTTCCAGGTGGGCGATAAGGCCCGGCCATTCGCCCTTTACGCTTTTGCCGCTTTTGCCAGCGCGTTTTTTGTCGCTTTCCTTCAAGGGGACGGAACCGCCCATCCAGTTGCGGCGCAGGCCGCTGTCGTCTGGCCGCGCGGCGCTGCCGTCCTCATTTTCCCCATAGAACAGGGCATCCATGGCGTCCGGGCTGAAGTCGGCCAGCGGGGTATCAAGGGTAAAACCCCAGCGTTTGCCCAGGGCTTGCAGGGCCACGCTGTAGCGTTCAAACACCTTGGGGTTTTTCCAGGGCAGCAGGGCGCCGTTATTCAGGGCAAGGCCCTTGTTGGGGGCTATAAGGGCGGGTTCAAAGTAATCTACACTGCCCAGGCCCAGGCAGCGCGGGCAGGCCCCTTGCGGCCCGTTGAAGGAAAAAAGCTGCGGGCTTAGGGCGGGCAGGCTTATGTGGCACTTGGGGCAGGCGGATTCTGTGCTTAGTATGGTCTCTGTGGATTTTTCCGGGTCATTGGCGTCCTGTTGGGCAACAATGATGCGCCCTTCACCGTACTTCAGCGCCAGTTCAACGGAATCGGCCAGGCGGCCGCGTATGCCTTCACGCAGGACAATGCGGTCTATGACCAGTTCCATTTTGTGTTTTTTGTTTTTATCCAGCGGGGGCACTTCTTCCAGCGTGTAAATTACCCCGTTTACCCGCACGCGGGCAAAGCCTTCCGCCTTCAGCTTTTTCAACCGGTCGGCCTGGGTGCCTTTTTGATGTTCCACCAGGGGGGCCATTATGATGCAGCGCGCCCCGTCGCCCATGTCAAGAATATCCGCTATAATTTCGTCTGTGGCGCGAGATTCAATAGGGTCGCCGCATTGCGGGCAGTACATGCGGCCAAGGCGGGCGTAAAAAACGCGCAAAAAGTCATATACCTCTGTCACTGTGCCCACAGTGGAACGCGGGTTGCGGGTTGCGCTTTGCTGTTCAAGCGAAATGGCGGGGGAAAGGCCTTCAATTTTATCCACGGCCGGTTTGTCCATTTGCGGCAAAAACTGGCGGGCATAGGCGGAAAGAGATTCCACATAGCGGCGTTGGCCCTCTGCATAAACAATGTCAAAGGCCAGGGTGGACTTGCCGGAACCGGAAGGCCCGCAAACCACAACAAGTTCATCGCGTGGAATATCCAGGGTTATATTTTTAAGGTTGTGCTGTTTGGCGCCTTCAATATGTATACTGTGTTTATTCATAATAATATATGCAAAATAGCCAGGTTAAGATTTATGAACAGGAAATATATTTTTCTGTATACCACAGCGTGGAAAAAAAAATAGGGGGTAGGGCGATTTTTTTTAAAAAATATTCTTCTTAATTAAGCACATGCCGAAATATGGCACTGGCCCTGCCTTAAGGGGCAGGCGGTGAAACAATGAAAAAAGTGTACCCTTCGAGTCCAATTATGTAGCAAAAAGATTTTTATGAAGCAAGAAAAAATTCCGCCCCAGCCTGGCCCGGCAGAATAGATTTTATGGCAAGCTACCGAGACTATAAAAATATTCCCACGGGCATCTGGACGCATTATTTTTCTTGTGGTATATGTTCATGCCATAAGCTGTATTTAATTTTGCTGTATTGTTTTGCTGCTATCTATTTTCAGGAGCGGATATGCCTTTTTCTGGAATGTCGCTTGTGACAGCCATGGATAATTTCAAATTCGGTATGGTGGCGTCTGTAGCGCTGCGCAATGCTGAAGGGGTTATCGTTGACTTTGCGGTAAGCTACGCCAACCGGGCCGCCTGCCAAACCTATGGCAAAACGCCGGAAGAGCTTCGGGGCAGAATTTTTTCCCAAATGGTCGGGCTGCGGCGCTATGAATTTATTTTCAAACTGATGTGCCAGGTTGTGGAAAGCGGCCAGCCAACCGCCTTTTATGATAAAGTGGCCAAAACGTCAGGTGAAGGGTACCGTTGCCTGCATATTGAAATGGCCCCGCAAGATGACGGCGTGCTGATTGTCTGGCACGAGCTTTCTCCCTTCCGGGACGAGGTGGCTGTGGCGGAGTTCTTTTTGAAGGAACATTCCGACGTGTCCCCCCGGCTGATATTTTTTATAGACAGCAACGGGCAGTTCCGTTTTTTCAACAAGGCCTGGCTGAACTACCGGGGCTGCGCGCTGGAAGAAGAGCTGGAAAAAAGCCCGTTGCGCATTTTCAACCCGGCGGATCTTAAACCGTTTTTTGGTGCCTTGCGCTATGATGACCGGTATACGGAACCCGGCCAGGTGGAATTTCGGCTTATGGGGGCCAATGGCCAGTATGCCTGGTTCAGCGCTGTGCTGTTGCCCAAATTCGCCATAGATGGGGTTTATGCGGGCACCATAGGTTATTGTACCGATATTACAGAAAAAAAGCTTTTCAACGAACACGCGCAAAAGTACAGCGCCATCAGTTCTTCCACCAAGCTGGGCATTTTTACCAAAAACATCGCCAATGTAATAACAGAATGGAGCATAGGGGCGGAACTTCTTACCGGATACAAGGCGGAAGAGGTAATAGGCAGAACATCTGAAAGCTTTGTAAGTGTATACCAGCGGGAAGAAGCCCTGCTGATAAGCGCCCAGATGCGCAATGACCACAGCTGCCTGCACGAGCGCATTGAAATACGGAAGAAAGACGGTTCCAGAATGCTTACCTCTTCCACCTTCACGCCGCTTATCGGGGCAAATAACGACGTGCAGGGTTCCATTGTAATTTTCCGCGATATAACGGAAGAAATTCAGGCGGAAACCAAGGCCAGGAATTTTTCCGCCATGCTGTCGTCCGCCGATGCCGGCATACTCATACGCGATGCCGACGGCATTATTGTGGAATGGAACGCCGGGGCGCAGAATATTTTGGGCTATTCACGCAATGAGGTTATAGGGCAAACCCCGGAAATTTTTGTCCCGGCGGAAAGCGCCGGCGAAATAGCGGACATTGACAGGCGCGTCGCCCGGGGGGAACATATTACCCATGCGGAAGTGCTGCGCGTGCACAAAAAAGGCCACCGCCTGTACTGTTCCGCCTCTTTTACCCCCACCTTTGACGAGGAAGGCAACCTGGCCAACACAGTCATAATTTTCCATGACATAACGGAAAAAAAGCAGGTGGAGGAAAAGGCCAAAAACATGGCCGCCATATTTTCCACCGCGGACGCGGGCATTATCATCAAAGACCTGTATGGCCGCATTTTGGAATGGAACATAGGGGCCACCAACATCATGGGCTATGAAGCCTGTGAGGTGCTGGGCAACAGCACGGAATTTTACGCCCCGCCAGACCAGTATGAAAACATCGCGGAAATGAACAACCGCATCCGCCAGGGCGAACACGTGCTGCATTGTGAAGTGGTGCGCATGCACAAAGATGGCCGCCGCATACATTGTTCATCATCCTACACGCCCATTCGGGACCGGGGCGGCAATATCACCGGATCTCTGGCTATTTTTCACGATATTTCAGAAAAAAAGAACATTGAGCTAATGCACAAAATGGCGGAGGAAGAATTGCAAAAGGCCTATAACGACATGGCCGCAATTCTAAGTGAAATTCCCGCGCCCATTTGCGTTGTAGGCAAGGCGGATTTGCGCATCCTGGGCGTGAACGCGGCCTTTTTGACCATGTGCGGGGCCGCTGCGCCGGAAGAAATGCTGGGCAGCTCCGCCCTGAATCTGGTTAGAGATTTTGAAGACAACGGGCCGTTCAAGCTGCGGGAAACGATGCGGGACAGCGCCAATATGCCCGCGCATTTTGTGAAGATTGACGGCGCCTTCATAGATGTGGAAATTTTTGCGTCATCTTTGGTTTACAAAGACCAGGACGCCTTTGCCGTCTACTTCATAGACCTTACGCGCCAGCAACAGCAGGCCCAGGCCTTGCGCCGGGCCGTTGAAGTGGCGGAAGAAGCCTCCAGGGTCAAAAGCACCTTTTTGGCCAATATGAGCCATGAAATGCGCACCCCGCTAAACGGGGTAATAGGCTTTGCGGAACTTGCGCTGGACGACGCGGGCCTGCCGGACCGCACCCGCAATTACCTGAACAAGATAAAAATCAGCGCCGACGCCCTGCTGGACATCATAAACGAGGTGCTTGACATCTCCAAAATAGAAGCCGGCAAGGTGGAACTGGAAAAAATACCCTTCACCCTGGCCGATGTCTTCCGCCACTGTGAAACAATAAGCAGCCCCAAGGCCATGGAAAAGGGCATTCTGCTCTATTTTTACGCCGATTCCCCCAACCTGCGCCTTTTGGGCGACCCTACCCGTTTGCGCCAGGTGTTGCTGAACCTGCTTTCCAACGCCATAAAGTTCACCTCAAAAGGCGTGGTCAAGCTGTTTTCTTCTTTTGAAGCCCTGCCGGACAACCGTTACCGCCTGCAATTTGAAGTCAAGGACAGCGGCATCGGCATGACCCCGGAGCAGTTGGACAAAATTTTCAAACCCTTTATACAGGGCGATGACAGCACCACCCGGCGCTATGGCGGCACCGGGCTTGGCCTTAGCATAACGCAAAGCCTTTTGGAACTTATGGGCGGCGCGTTGCGGGTAGAAAGCAAACCCGGCGCGGGCAGCGTTTTTTCCTTCACGCTGGAATTTGAAGGCGCCCCCGGGCAAGATAAAAAAAGCGTGGAAAGCGCCTTGCCCCCAAGCCAGCGCCCGGTGTTTGAAGGTGAAGTGCTGATATGTGAAGATAACGAGGTAAACCAGCAAGTTATATGTGGGCACCTTGCCCGCATCGGGCTGGAACCCACAGTGGCCGCCAACGGACAGTTGGGGGTGGAAGCGGTGGAGGCCCGGCGTAAGGCGGGGCAAGCGCCCTTTGACCTTATCCTTATGGACATACACATGCCGGTTATGGACGGGCTGGAAGCCGCCGACCTGTTGCGGAGCATGGGCAACAGCACGCCGGTAATAGCCATGACGGCCAACGTAATTTCCAGCTACAAAGAACATTATATGGAACACGGCCTGATGGATTACTTGGGTAAGCCGTTCAATTCAAATGAATTGTGGACTTGCCTGATGAAGTATATTACCCCGCTGGGCTTTATAAGCCTGCATGAAACGCCGGGGGCGGAAGCCCAGCCATCCGGTTCCGGCCTTATCAACCGCGCGGTGGGCCTTGAACGGGCCGCCGGCGATGCGGCGCTTTACCAGCGTTTGCAGGCCAGTTTTTTAAAGGCCAACCGTAACGGCCTGCGTGAACTGCGCCAGGCTGTGGCGGCGGGGGAAGGCAAAGTGGCCCACCGGCTGGCGCACACCCTTAAAAGCATTGCCGCCACCATTGGCGCGTTGCCCCTTGCCGATGCCGCCCACGCGCTTGAAGAAGCCCTGCTTGAACCCAAAGGCCAAGACATACAGGCGCTTATGGATGCGGCGGAAACAGACCTTGCGGCTGTGCAGGCGGAACTTGCCGAGCAGATCATGCCGGATGCGAAGCGCCCGGATTCCGCCGGGAAACTGAACCACAAAGCGGCGCTGGAATTTTTGCTTCGCCTTGAACCATTGCTGGAAAGCGGCAATTCTGCCTGCCTGGAAATGCTGGAAGAAGCCGCCGCGCTTCTGGCCCCCCTGGGTGAAGCCTGTGAACTGCTGCTGGCCCGCATGGAAGATTTTGACTTTGCCCCGGCTTATGAAGTGCTGCTTGAACTGAAAAGGCGGCTTGAAAAACATGCAACCCCAAAATCGGGCAGCGCGGTGTCCTGATGAACCCAATAGCGCAAGAAGACAGGTTTCGCATCCTTCTGGTTGATGATGAAAAATCCAACCTTGATGTGCTTAACCATATACTTAAACAAGACCATGACATCTACATAGCCAAATCCGGGCAGGCCGGCCTGAAGCAGGCGCGTGACCGCAAGCCGGACCTGATCCTTCTGGATATAGTAATGCCGGATATTGACGGCTTTGAAGTGCTGCGCGCCTTGAAGGAAGATGATGAAACGCGCGGCATACCCGTAATGTTCATAACCGGCCGGGCCAGCGCCGGGGATGAAGAAAGGGGCCTTATGCTGGGCGCGGTGGACTATATAACCAAGCCCTTCAACAACGCCATTGTCAAGGCCAGGGTCAAAACCCAGCTTCAGCTGGTGCGCCAGATGCGTACCATTGAGCGCCTTGGCCTGCTTGACCCCCTTACCGGAATGCCCAACCGCCGCCGCTTTGACGACCATTTAAGCAAGGAATGGGCCAGGGCCATGCGGGAAAAAACGCCCCTTAGCCTGCTTATGGTGGATGCGGATCACTTCAAAGCCTACAACGACGCCTACGGCCACCCGCAAGGCGATGTGCTGCTGCAAACCATAAGCCGCATCATGCAAGACGCCCTGCTGCGTCCCACAGACCTTGCCGCCCGCCTGGGGGGTGAAGAATTTGGCATAATCCTGCCCGGCACCAACGCCGAAGGCGCATGCGCCGTGGCGGAAAATTTGCGCGCAAACATTGAACAAACCCGGGTGCCAGTGGGCAATAATGACGCCTATTCCAGCATTACCGTAAGCATAGGCCAGGCAACCGCTGTGCCGGAAATGGATCAAAAAGTGAATACCCTGATGAACGCGGCAGATAACGCCCTTTATGAAGCCAAACGGTCTGGCCGTAACCAGGTTTGCATGGCGTAGCAGGCAGAATTTTTTTGCCTCCGGCGGGCAAGGTTAAGATTTTTTGCCTCCGGCGGGCAAGGGCCGGGGGCCCTTGCAACCCCATCAGGGGTGGGGTGGGTGCCGGAAGGTCTGGCATAAGCAAAGGAGGCCGTTGCACAATGGCCTTTTTGCCCTTTTACTGCGTCGTGCTTCGTCCCGCGCGAAGGTCATATATGCTTGAATATACTCCCTCCGCGCAGACCTCGCACTCCTTGTAAAAGAACAAAAATTCTCATTGTGCAACGGCCTCAAAGAATAGCGGCAATGAAGCAATTTTTTCAAGTCAAAAGCGGGGCTGTGCCTGGGGAGGTAAAGCGCCGCGTGTTGATGCCATGCCGAGGGCGGGGGGGGCGGGGCGG
>JAVBMP010000049.1:0-15451 GCA_031552315.1 Desulfovibrionaceae bacterium
CGCCATGCCGGGCCATTTCCAGCGCCTTTTCCGGGGTAAGTTTTTTGCGGGGCAGCACGGGCAAATCCTGACGGCTCATGGAAAGGCAGCTTGGGGCGGCCTGTTCTTCCAACGCGGCCTGCCAGGCGGCAATGGCCTCTATGCGGTCCGCCGGTCGCCACACCTTCAGGTTGGGTATATAACGCAGCCCGGCCAGTTGTTCTATGGGCTGGTGCGTGGGGCCGTCTTCCCCAACGCCGATGGAATCATGCGTAAGCAGCCAGATAACCCGCTGCCGCATAAGGGCGGAAAGGCGTATGGCATTCTTGGCGTAATCGGAAAAAATAAGGAAGGTGCCGCCATAGGGGATAAAGCCGCCGTGCAGGGCAAGGCCGTTCATAATGGCCCCCATGGCGAATTCACGCACCCCGTAGGAAAGGAAGTTCCCGTCAAGCCGCCCCGCGCCGTCTTCCACGCCGCGTTGCATGGACACCGGGCGGCTGCCTTGCCAGCGCACGCCCACGGATCCGGTAAGGTCGGCGGAACCGCCAAAAAGTTCCGGCAAAAGCGGGCCAACGCGGTTCAGCACAACGGGGGAGCTGTTACGCGTGGCTTCCTTCACTTCGGCCTTACGCGCGGCTTCCAGGCTTTCCGCCAGCAGGGCCTTTATTTCCGCCCCCAGGGCTTCCGGTAGACGCCCCTGCATACGGCGGACATATTCCGCCGCGTCTTCAGGGAACTGCTTGCTGTATTCGGCAAACAGCCTGTTCCATTTTTTCTCGGCGGCCTCGCCTTTAAGGCGGGCATCCCATGCGCTGCGCACTTCTGAAGGTATTTCGAACGGGCCGTAATTCCAGCCAAGATGCTTGCGCGCCCCGGCCACTTCTTCCGCCCCCAGGGGCGAACCGTGGCTGGACGCCTTGCCCGCCTTGCCTGGCGCGCCAAAGGCTATGGTGGTTTTGCAGCAGATCAGGCTTGGCTTGTCCGCGCTTTTGCGGGCCTTGGCAATGGCCTTTTTCACGGCTGCCGCGTCATGCCCGTCCACCCCGTCAATTACTTGCCAGCCGTAGGCCTTGAAGCGTTCCGGCGTGTTATCGGTAAACCAGCCTTGCACCGGGCCGTCTATGGAAATGCCGTTGTCGTCCCACAGACAAACAAGCTTGCCCAGGTTAAGGGTGCCGGCCAGGGAACAGGCCTCATGCGAAATGCCTTCCATAAGGCAGCCGTCGCCCAAAAAGACATAGGTGTAAGGGTCAACTATGGGGAAATTTTCTTTATTAAAGCGTTCCGCCAGCAGTTTTTCCGCCAGGGCCATGCCTACGGCGGCGGTTATGCCCTGCCCCAGCGGGCCGGTGGTAACTTCCACCCCCGGTGTAAGGCCGTATTCCGGGTGGCCTGGGGTTTTGGAACCAAGTTGACGGAAATTTTTGATTTCTTCCAAAGAAACTTCATACCCGCTAAGGTGCAGCAGCCCATAAAGCAGCATGGAGGCATGCCCGTTGGAAAGCACAAAGCGGTCGCGGTTGTGCCAGCCGGGGTTGGCCGGGTTGTGGCTTAAAAAATCGTTCCACAACACTTCCGCCATATCCGCCATGCCCATTGGCGCGCCGGGGTGCCCGGATTTGGATTTTTCAATGGCGTCCATGGCCAGGGCGCGCAAGGCATTGGCCAAATTACTACGCTCTGCTGACATACAATCTCCGCTGGCAAGAGTTTTTGCGCCGGTAGGCCCGGCAAGTTTAGACAAGCTTTAAGGTGTAAAGTCCACGTGCTCTTAACAGGTTTTGCAAAAATTTTAAACTGTTTTTGCGGCAGATATAAATGCCTTATATTGTTCACTATAATTTGGATTTTTAAAAAATGCGGAACCGGAAACCAGCACGTCCGCCCCGCTGTTTACCAGCCGGGCCGCATTGTTCAGATCCGCCCCGCCGTCCACCTGAATAAGGGCCGGGCTATTATGGGCCAGCAGCATTTTTTTCAAAGTGCTTATTTTTTCATAGCTTTGCGGTATGAAGCTTTGCCCGCTGAAGCCGGGGTTCACGCTCATAAGCAGCACCATGTCTATGTCCGGCAGCACATGGTCCAGCACGCAAAGCGGGGTGGCGGGGTTAAGGGATACCCCGGCCTTCATGCCCCGGCGGCGTATTTCCGCCAGGGTGCGTTGCAAATGGCGGGTGGCTTCGGCATGTATTGTAAGCATGTTGGCCCCGGCGTCGCAAAATTCGTCCAGATAACGTTCCGGGCTTTCAATCATCAGGTGCACATCAAAAAACAGGCGGCTTTTTTTGCGCAGGGCCTTTATAACCGGCGGGCCAAAGGTGATGTTGGGCACAAAAAGGCCATCCATTACATCCCAGTGCGCCCATTCCAGACCGGCGGCCTCCAGGGCGGCCAATTCATCGCCCAGACGGCTGAAATCCGCGGAAAGCAAAGAAGGGGAAAGAATCACAGTGTCACCTCTGTTATGGCTGAATCTCTGCCGCCGGGCACATTTTATTCATTGCGGCCAAATTTTTCAATAATCATATCCGCATCTTCCTGTTCGGAAACCGGGTCTTGCCCTTCCGCGTACCAAATGGTGGAAGCGGTGAAAGGCGGGGATTTTTCATCCCGCCGGTCAGACGGCGGGCCGCCGGGCGCGGACTCGCCGGGCGTCAATGCCCCGGGCGCAGGTTCGCCGCAAGAAACGTCAGTCCCCAAAAAGTCACCGGAAGAAAAATCATTGGAAGAAGCGCCAAAAGAAGCGGCGGCATCATTCAGGTCATCCGGCCAGTCATGCGCTTCCGAACCAACTTCCTCGTCAAAAAATTCCTCGGCTTCTTCCGCATCATAGGCAGCTTCATCTTCCGGGCACAGGTATTGGCGCAAGGCCCGCAGTTCGTCAATCACCAGGCTCAGGCGGGCTTCCAGGGCCAGTTTTTCTTCCACCGGCACCCATTCTTCCGGGTTTGGCGCAAGCGCCGGGCGGCCCGTTGCAGGGGGCAGACCGGCTTTGGCCTGATCAGGACCGGCAGACTCGGCGGGCTCGGCAGATCCGGCGGACGCGGCGCGGGCGCTTCCCGTGATTATCCACTGCGGCAAATCCGCCGGGCTGAAGCTTTCCAGCAGACGTATGCGGGCGGGTTCCGCCTTCCGGCCGGGCGGCGCAAGCGGGTTGCCGCCGCCGGAAGGGTCGGCGGGCGGCACCACAAAAAGCGACCAGCCTTCTTCCGCTTCCCGCCCATCGCTTTCGGCAAGAGAAAACCATTCCGGTTCATCATCATCAAGTTCCGGCTGGCCACCCGGCGCAATTGACGCATCGGCTTCGGCATTTTCACGGCCAAAATTTTCACGGGCGGCGTCTTCCAGATGATCTGGCCAATCATCTGGTCGGTCATCTGGCAGATCATCTTCCAGCGCGAAGCCGAAAAAACGGTGCAGCATGGAATCGGCCACGCTTTCCCGTTGGGATGCCGGGTACAGGCTCCAGCCGTCTTCAGCGTTTGCGGGGGGGGGATTGTCTTGGGCGGCAGTTGAAGCATCCGTCCCTTCAGGCACAGGGGCAGACACAGGGGCAATGGCGTCCTCTTCCGGCAATTGCCAGCGCAGGGCGGCTTCATCTTCCTCATCCAGCTCGCTTCCCCAGGCCGGTTTAGGCATCGCGCCGGAACGCACCATGCTCCGCATGGCTTCCAGCCCCGGCAGGTAGATGCGCCCTTCCGCCTCTTCGCCTTCCAGGCCGTCAAGGTCTTTGGAACCCGCCTCTTCAAGCTCCGCATCCTCTTCCGGGCGGGTTACGGCGGCGGGGATCAGGCGATCCGGCATGGACGGCAGAAGGTGCTGGGCCAGAAATGGCTGGATATTTTTCAGGGAAGGCGCATTGGCCAGGGTAAGGCCTTCAGCAAGTTGGCGCATGG
The DNA here is from genome assembly GCA_031552315.1 of Desulfovibrionaceae bacterium. GTDB lineage: Bacteria > Desulfobacterota > Desulfovibrionia > Desulfovibrionales > Desulfovibrionaceae > JAVBMP01. The sequence goes on from JAVBMP010000049.1 coordinate 3,879, forward strand.
CGGCAAGGTAAGCCGTTGCGGGCGTTGACGCGGGCGCTGGCCGCCCGTTTCCGCCCGAAAGGCCGGCCCATAAGGCATCGCGAATTCCGGAAGAAGGGCCGGGCGGCGTGGCGGGCTGAATATCGGAAGCGGCGGCTTGCCGGGCGTCCGGTTCGATAAAGGGTCTGGTATGGGCAAACCCGCCGGAAGCCGGGAGCTTGCGCCCCGGCAAGGGAGTTTCCCCGGAAAGGACTTTACGCGCGCCTTCAATGGTAAGACCCCTGTCGTGCAACAGGGTTTTGATGCGGCGCAAAAGCTCTATATGCTCTTCAGTGTAAAGGCGCTGCCCCTTTTCCGTCCGCAGGGGCACAAGCTGGGCAAATTCCGTTTCCCAGAAGCGCAACACATAGCTTTTGAGCTTTAAAAGTTCGGCAGCCTCACCTATTTTATAGGTTTTTCCCGCCATTTTCCGGCCTCCGGGTGAAAACGCTATATGTTGACGCCTAGCTTGCGCCTTAGGGCATCGGCCACAGCGTCGCGGGTTTTATCAACTTCCGCGTCTTTCAAAGTACGTTCCGGGTGACGGAAGGTCAAGCGATAAGTCAGGTTACGCGCCTTTTTGTCTTTGGGCATGAAAACGTCAATCAACTGAACCTCTTCCATAAAAGCGGGCTTTTCCTGCTCAATGGCCCGCTCGATGGAAACGGCCTCTGTTTCCAGCGGGGCAATAACGGTTATATCGCGCCGCACCGGCGGGTAAACCGGCAGCGGTTCAAAACGCAGGGCAGCGGCGTCATGCAGTTCACGCAGGGGGCGCAGGTTCAGTTCCGCCAGCCACACTTCCTTGCGGGCGTGGAAATTGTCGGCAATTTCCGGGCGCAAGCGGCCAATGAAGCCCAAATTGCGGCCCATGGCGCTTACGCTTACGCAGGGGTTAAGCCAGGGCGCTTCCTGCCCGCGCGTAAATTCCGCGCCTATGCGCAGGTATTGCAGCACGTATTCCACAAGGCCCTTTATTTCCGCATAATCCGCGTCATGCTGGGCATTGGGCCAGGGGCGGTCGGCGCATTCGCCGTGCAGCAAAAAGGCCAGGCGCGGTTCTTCATGCGCCCCGCTTTCACTGCTTGCGTCCGCTGTGAACACGTTGGCGGTTTCAAACAGGCGCAGGCCGGCATTGCCCTGGGCAATGTTCTGGCGCAGGTTGTTCAAAAGGCCGGGGGCAAGGGCGCTGCGCAGCACATCCTGATCCGCGCTTAGCGGGTTCATTATGGCAATGCGGTTATCTGTGGGCAGGCCAAGCAGATCAAGGTCTTTTTGCCCGACAAAGCTGTAGTTTATGGCCTCGTTCAGGCCAAGACCGGACAGGCGGCGCTTGAGGCGGCTGGTGAAGGCGTGCGCGGTTTCCGGCAGGCCGGCGCGTTCCAGCGGGCGGCTTACCTTGGGCAGCTGTTCCGGCACCCGGTCAACGCCGTACACGCGGGCCACTTCTTCTATCAGGTCAACCTCACGGAACAGGTCAAGGCGGTGGGCCGGGGCTTCCACGCGCCAGGAATCCGCATTTTGCGCGTCAATTTTGCAGCCCAGCTTTTCCAGCGTATTTTGCGCGAAAGCCGGGGTTATATCCACGCCAAGCAGGTCTTTGGCGCGTTGCAGGCGAAAGTTCATGGGCACGGCAACCACGGGGCGGGTTTCCAGCCGGGCCACGCCGCTGCGGGCCACGCCGCCGGAAAGTTTGGCTATCATGGCAGTGGCGCGGTCCATGGCAAAGCTGTTCAGGCTTTGATCCACCCCGCGTTCAAAGCGGTAGGAAGCGTCACTGTGCAAAGAAAGGCGGCGGGCCGTGCGGCGGATGTGCCGGGGCGAAAAAATGGCGGATTCCAGCAAGATGGAGCTGGTCGCTTCATCCACCCGGCTGTTCAGGCCACCCATTACACCGGCCAGGGCCACGGCCTTTTCCGCATCGCGGATGGTGATGTCGCCGGCCAGAAGGCTCCGTTCCTGCCCGTCCAGCGTGGTGAACTTTTCCCCTTCCCGCGCGGGGGCCACAATAATTTTTTGGCCGCTCAGGCGGTTCAGGTCAAAGGAATGCAGGGGTTGGCCCAGTTCCAGCAAAATATAGTTGGTAACGTCAACCACGTTGGAAATGGGCCGCTGGCCGGAAGCCTGCAAGCGCCAGCGCAAACGGGCCGGGCTGCGCCCCACTTTGGCCCCTTCCACCAGGCGCAGCTGGTAAAGGGAAGAAAGTTCCGGCTGGGGAATTTCCACCTGCCATTCTTTGGCAAGATCCGCCCCGCCGGTTTCCAGTTCAAATTTGGGCAGGGTAAGCGGCAGGTTGAAGGCCAGGGCGGTTTCTCGCGCAAGGCCAAGGATGGAAAGGCAATCCGCCCGGTTGGGGGTGATGGAAATGTCCAGCACCTCTTCATCCAGCTTCAAGGCGTCCAGCGCCCTTTGCCCCGGCTTGAAGGGGCCGGGCACAAGGTTGTCCAGCACCATGATGCCGTCATGCTCATCTGAAAGGCCAAGCTCGCGCTCTGAACAAAGCATGCCGTTTGACGGGGCGCCGCGCAATTTGGCCTTTTTTATGACCAGGCCGCCGGGCAGTTCCGCCCCTACCGGGGCAACCACCACATGCTGGCCCTGGGCCACGTTGGGCGCGCCGCAGACAATATCCAGCACTTCGCTCCCCACATCCACCCGGCAGACGGAAAGCTTGTCCGCGTCCGGGTGGCGGGCGCATTCCGCCACGTAGCCCACCACAAGCTTTTCCAGCCCGGCAAAGGGGCGGGAAATCTCTTCCAACTCCAGCCCAAGGAAGGTAAGTTTGTCGCCAAGTTCCTGCGCGCCGCCCTCATAGGGCACAAATTCTCTGAGCCAGTTCAGACTAAGCAGCATGATATATCCTTTCCAGACAGTAAAAAAACAGAATGCGCCCCTGGGGCAACACTGTCCAACAGATTAAAATTGCTTCAAAAAGCGCAAATCATTTTCAAAGAACATGCGCAGGTCGCCAATGCCGTATTTGAGCATGGCAACGCGTTCCACCCCCAGGCCAAAGGCAAAGCCGGTGCATTCTTCCGGGTTGAAGCCCACGGCCTCGAACACGGCCGGATCCACCATGCCGCTGCCCAAAATTTCTACCCAGCCGGTGGTCTTGCACACCCGGCAGGGCTGGTTGCCCACATGCCCCGCGCCGTTGCACATGATGCAGGAAATATCAACTTCCACGCTGGGTTCGGTAAAGGGGAAGAAGCTGGGGCGGAAGCGCACGCGCACGTTCGGCCCAAAAAGCTGGCGCAAGAAGGCCGACAGGGTGCCGCGCAAGTCCGCCAGGCTGACCTTGCGGTCAACCAGCAGGCCTTCCACCTGATGGAACATGGGGGTGTGGGTAAGGTCGGAATCGCGCCGGTACACCTTGCCGGGGGCGATTACCGCAAGCGGCGGCTTTTTGCGTTCCAGCATGGCCCGCACCTGCATGGGCGAGGTGTGGGTGCGCATGACAATGCCCTCACGCACGTACAAGGTATCTTGCATGTCGCGGGCCGGGTGGTCCGGCGGGATGTTCAGGGCCTCAAAGTTGTGGAAATCGGTTTCCACCTCCGGGCCGGAAATTACTTCATAGCCAAGGTTTTCAAACACCCGGCAAATTTCTTCCATAACCAGGCTTATGGGGTGCAGGCTGCCCTGCCAGGGGGCGCGGCCAGGCAGGCTTGGGTCAAACCCGGCCAGGGCCTCGGCTTCCTGCCGGGCATCCAGTTCTTTTTTAAAGCCGTCAAAAAGGTCAGAAAGCTTTTCCTTCACTTCATTGGCTTTTTGCCCAATGGCCGGGCGTTCGCTGGCCGCCAGTTCCGGCAGGCGCGACATTATTTGGGCAAGCTGCCCCTTGCGCCCCAAAAAAGAGACGCGCAATTCCTCAAAGTTGGATAAGGAAGAAGCCTGGGCCAGCCCGTCTTTGAGCTTGGCAACCAGGCCTTCCAGTTCAGCGACTAAATTCACGTTTCAGAACCCCGCAAGTTTTGTGGGAATGCCGGTTGATGGTTTTTGCCCGCCAGGCGCGCCGGCGAGCAAAAATTCCCATAAACAGGCGTCCCCGATTTACCCCCGCGCGGCGCGGGCCGGCGGGGGTTGCCGCAATTACAGATTGGCTTTGGCCAGTTCAACCAGCTTGGCGAACTCTTCCTTGCCGCGCACAGCCATATCGGCCAGCACGCGGCGGTCAAGGGTAACGCCGGCCTTGGCCAGGCCGTTCATAAACTTGCTGTAGGAAAGGCCGCCTTCTCTGGCGCCCGCGTTGATGCGCATGATCCAGAGTTTGCGAAATTCGCGTTTTTTAACCTTGCGGTCACGGTAAGAATACGCCATCGCGTTATCAAGGGCTTCAGTAGCGGTACGGAAAAGAACGCTACGCCCCCCGCGAAAGCCTTTAACCTGATCTAATACTTTCTTATGGCGTCTGTGTGCCGCCATCCCTCTCTTTACACGCATGAAAAACCTCCGCGTTCAAGCTTTGCGAGGCGTAGGGGGCCAGCAAAGCGAAAAAAATTTATAACCTTGAACCATGAAAGCCGCAGGCCCGGACAAAAAGCGGGGCCGCCGGGCTGTCTAGGCATAGGGCAACATACGTCTTACCGCGCCTTCATTGGCGCTGTCTACAATAGCCGACTGACCAAGGCGCATTTTGCGCTTGGCGTTTTTCTTGGTCAGAATGTGGCGCAGGTTCTGCTTGCGCCGCTTGAATTTGCCCGAGCCGGTAACGTCAAAGCGCTTGGCTGCGGAGCGTTTGGTCTTGATTTTAGGCATGTTGGCATCCTTACCGTAAGTTTTCCGGAAAATTCTGAAACCTCAACCGCCGCCTTTCGGCGCGGCCCCCGCAAGAAAATCGCTGTAATTCCGGCGGGCTTTATATGAAACAGCAAAAACCGGCCACAAAGCCGGGAACGAATAATGCTTCAATTCAAAACAAATTGCAAGTGATTTTTAACAAAAGAATTGTCGCGCGTTCATACCGGACAAAAAAACGGAAGATTCCCTGAATTCGGGGGATAATTCAGGGAATCTTGCCAGCATTTGACCTCGGGGGAAAGGTATTTGCATTTGCCTGTTTGTGCGGGGGAACACAGTCAGGCTCTAATTTTCTGACGCTGCCTTGTTAGGGGAGGGGTGGCAGCATCGCTTTCGAATTTCTATTTGCAACTGGCGTGCCAAATGCGCAAAAATGTATACGCGCTGGCACAATTTTATATATTGCCGCGGTTTTATTGCGCAAAACCTCGCAGACCCGTCCAAGACCTTTCGCATTTACCAAGGAACAAAGTCCACATTTCGTGCGGCTTTGCCCGTGCAATAACGCTCAATGTGCACAATAGCTCAATTTGCCTGCCAAATTTTGCACACTGATCCCCAACCCTGCACTCCGAATAAAAATTCACAAGCCTTGCGCCTTGCCTTTTCTTGCAATAAAGGATAATAGAATTGCAATATTAAAAAAAGTTTTGACTTTTTCAAGATATTTTTACCCAAGTCCACTTTTACTTTCAACCACTTGATGAGGTTTGCCGATGCGCATTGGTTTTGTGCTGTGGAGCCTGGGCATGGTAAGGGGCGGCGTTGAGCGCCTGGGCGTGAATATTGCCCACGCCATGCAAGAACGCGGGCATAGCCCGGTTATATTTTATCAGGGCCAGCATTCAGACCTGAAGCCGTGCTACCCGGTAAACGCGGAAATACCCCTGGTGAACCTGGCCCTTTCCGGCTTGCCGGCATCCGTGTTCAAAGCCCGTGAAAAAATTCAGGCTTGCGGGCTGGACGTGCTTTGCGCCATGTTCTCCTGGGCCGATTTGCTGTGGTTTCCCGCCCTGCTGAACGGCAGCGGCATTCCGTTGCTGATTTCTGAACACAACCACCCGCGCATTATTGAAAAGGAACGCTGGAATGAATATGAACGCACGGCCTGCATGGCCGCGGCGGATCATATCCATGTGCTGAACTCCGCCTTCAAGGACATGTTCCCGGCCTTCTTGCAAGACCGCATCAGCGTTGTGCCCAACCCGGCCCAGCCCCCATGCCCCGCTTGCGGGACGGATGCACGCCGCGCCGCCGCCCCGCGCAAAAAACTTTTGGGCATGGGGCGGCTGGTGGAAGAACACAAGCAATTTTCCTTGCTTATAGAGGCCTTTGCCCTGCTGGCCGCGCAGTTTGCGGACTGGGATCTGCACATTTGCGGTGAAGGGAAAGACCGCCCGTTTTATGAAAGCCTTATATCCCGCTATGATTTACAAAACCGCGCGTTTTTGCACGGCGACGTTGAAGATGTGGACGAATTTTACGCCACCAGCCACCTTTTCTGCATTCCATCCCGCTATGAAGGCTTCGGGCTGGTAACGGTAGAGGCCATGCGCCACCACTTGCCCGCCGTAGGCTTTGCGGGCTGTTCCGCCACCAATGAAATTATCATTCACGGGGAAAACGGCATTCTGGCACCGGAAATGAATGCCAAGGCCCTGGCCGCTTCCCTGCGCCCGCTGATGAGCTCGGAAAGTATGCGCCACAAACTGGGCGGCCGCGCGGCGGAACTTTTGACCCGCTATGCGCCGGAAGCAATTTATGATCAGTGGGAAGCCATGTTGCGCCACACCGCCGCCCATAAAAATAAAACCCGGTTGATGTACTCCGATTTTTCTGAAGAAAAACGCGCGGAAACGCACTTAAGGGAAATTCTGGTGCGCCCCCACCCTTTCCTCAGCCTGAACCACAACGCCCTGCATGAAAAAAGCCGCCTTCTGGAACAGGCCTATAACCTGCTGAAACAGCACGGCATAATTAACTGAGGCGTGTATGAAACCAGAACTTTCCATAATAATTTGCTGCCACAATGAAGAAAAATACCTGCCGGAATGCCTGAAAAGCCTGAAACTGAACGAACACCCGGCCTGGGAAGCCATTGTGATCGATGACGCCTCCACAGACAAAAGCCGGGAGATCCTGCGCTTTTTCCAAAAAAAATTCAGCAACCTGTATGTGCATGAGCTGGATTATAATGTTGGGCTGGGCAGCGCCCGCAACATGGCCATGCTGCTTGCCAAGGGCGCTTACATAAACTTTCTGGACGCGGACGATTATGTGGATGCGGACGCCCTGGCGCGAAAAGTGGAGCAAATTCGTTCCCGCGGGGCGGATATTCTGATAAGCGCGCACCAGCGCCTTTTTGATACCGGCCTTGCCCTGTTCCCGCTGGAAAGCGCGGAATACTCCGGCCCGGCGGCGGCCTGCATGTATCTGGCCCGGGCGTTCAATACCTGGGCAAGCTGGGTAGCCATTTACAAGCGCGAACACCTGATTGCATGCGATTGCTTTTTCGCGCCCAGGATGTATTATGAAGATGTGAAGTTCTGCCTGCCGGCCTATTACCGCGCCGCAAAAGCCGTCACGTCTGAAGAGCCGTTTTATGTTTACCGCTGCAACAACCAGTCCATTACGCGCGGCAAGACAAACAGCCTGCTCCACCTTATGAGTTCTGCCCGTCTGTATTTTGACATGGTAACCTTTGTGCAAAGCCGCCCGCCCCTGCCCATGCTGCAAAAATCATTCCGTATCGCGTTGGAAATATTGAAAAATGAGCATTTGCCGCGTATGAGCGGGGCTATGGAACAAAACCTGCATAAAAGTTCAGCGGAAACGCTTGCGGAATTTCAGCATTACATGACTTGCTACGATTCGGACTTTGCGCGGATGGCGCTGAACGCCGCGGCCCTGTGACTAACAGGCGAACACCGGCGGAGGACAAATGAAATTTTCAATTATCATGGCAACATATAATGCGGAAAGGCATTTGCGCCGCGCCATGGCTTCAATTGCCACCCAGTCTTACCCAAAGTATGAAGTTGTGGTGCAAGACGGCGGTTCAAAAGACAGCACCTTGAAAATTCTTGAAGAATTTGGCCCAATAATAAAATTGCAGTCCGAACCGGACAAAGGCATTTATGACGCCTGGAACAAGGCCGTGGCTAGGGCCACCGGCGACTGGGCCATTTTTTTGGGGGCGGATGACTGCCTGGCCAACGCGGATATTCTGGTACGCGCCCGCCACCACTTGAAACAACTTTCCAAGGAAATAACCTTTGCCTACGGCGCGGTGCTGCGCGGGCAAAACGGGCAGGTAAGCCGCATAGACAACCGCCCCCTGCCGCTGGTGTACCACAAAATTATTGAAGGCATGGGCATTCCCTGGCCCGCCACCTTTATTCGCGTGCCGGCGCTTAAAGCCAACCCGTTCGACCCGGCCTTCAAAATTGCCGGAGACTTCGACCTGGCCGCCCGCCTTGTAACCTCGCGCAACCTGGCCCGCCTGCCTCTGGCGGTAAGTTATATGGAAGAAGGCGGAGTAAGTGAAAAAAAAGAAAATTTTTGCCTGCGCCATGAAGAATGCGCCCGCATCATCTTCAAACATATTCTGCCCAAAGCGCAAGATTTGGTATTCGGCAATGTAAACAACTATTTTGAGCTGGATATGAGCTTGGAAAGGGTGTGACGGGCATGGCTGAAATTAAAAAAATTGCTTGATACCCCGGAACGGAATGAGGCAGACTGGAGAACCAATGAAATTTTCCATCATCATGGCAACATACAATGCGGAAAAGCATTTGGAACGCGCCCTGGCTTCAATTGCCACCCAGTCTTACCCCAACTATGAAGTTGTGGTGCAAGACGGCGGTTCAAAAGACCGCACGCTAAAAATACTTGAAGAATTCAGCCCCATAGTAAAGTTGCAGTCTGAACCGGACAAAGGCATTTATGATGCATGGAACAAGGCCGTGGCCCGCGCCAGCGGCGACTGGGCCATTTTTCTGGGGGCGGATGACTGCCTTGCCAACACGAACGTTCTGGTGCGTGCCCGCCACCACTTGAGGCAACTGCCCCAAGAAGTTGTTATGGCTTACGGCGCGCTGCTGCTAGGGGAAAATGGGCAGGTTAGCAACGTGGATAACCGGCCGCTATCTGTAGTTTATCACAGGTTTACCCAAGGGATGGGAATTCCGTGGACAGCCGCCTTTATCAGGGTTCCCGTCCTGAGGGCCAACCCCTTTAACCCAAAATTCAAAATTGCCGGAGACTACGACCTGGCCGCGCGTATTGTAACTTCCAGCAACCTGGCCAGATTGCCGTTGATTGTTTCCTACATGGAAAAAGGCGGCGTAAGTGACCGGAAAGAAAATTTATGCCTGCGCAATGATGAATTCGTGTCTGTAGTATTCAACCATATTCTACCCAAAGCGCAAGATTTGGTATTCGGCAATATAAACAACTACTTTGAACTGGACATGAGCTTGGAAACGGTGTGACGGGTATGGCTGAAATTAAAAAAATTGCAAAAAAGCGCTTTTTGAACCTGGGTTGCGGGCAAACCTTTCATCCAGACTGGGTGAATGTTGACTTCAGCGACCACGGCGGGGCGGTTATAGCTTACAACCTGCGCTTGGGCATACCTTTTCCTGATGACACCTTTGATGTTGTGTACCATTCCCACGTATTGGAACATTTCAACAAAGACGAGGGCGGGTTTTTTATTGCGGAATGCTTCCGCGTATTGCGCCCCGGCGGGCTTTTGCGGGTTGTAGTGCCGGATCTGGAAAATATCACCCGCGCCTATTTGCATGAACTTGACGCGGCCAGGCAAGGTTCAAAAAGCGCCATGCAGCGTCTTGAATGGATGCGCATAGAAATGCTTGACCAGATGTCGCGGGAAAAAAGCGGCGGCAAGATGCTGGAATACTGGCGGCAAAACCCCATGCCGCAAGAAGATTTTGTGCTGCACCGCATGGGGCAGGAGGCGGAAAAGGTAATAAGGCAATTTCGCGCCTTGCCTGCCAGCCCAAATAGAAATAAAACCGCCAATACGCCACTGCCGCCGGTCAACCCGGACATTGCCGGTTCCGGAGAACTACACCGCTGGATGTATGATGAAGTCATCTTGAAAAACACGCTGGAAGAGCATGGTTTTTCAAGCATCACCCGGCAACTGCACAATACTTCACTTATTGATGGCTTGCCGGAATACGGGCTTGACCTTTCCGCAAGCGGCAGCCCGCGCAAGCCGGATTCATTGTTCATGGAAGCGCTAAAGCCGGTAAAGGCGGCAACAACACCGCGCGTAGCCATTTTTTCCTCCGCGGATTCCGGCGGGGCAGGCATTGCGGCCTTGCGCCTGCAACAAGGCTTGCAGGACATAAAATTTCCCGCCCCAATGTATGTGGGCAGCAAAAAAACCGCTTCTTCAAACGTGCACCTTGGCATCGGCAAGGGACAAGCCCCATTGCAAACCCCGGAAGGGTACGCGCTTTTACCCGCCTGCAATAAAGGCGGCCAATTCCAAAAAATACAGCTTGCCAAATATCCGGGCCGGCCGGCCGGGCTGGAATATTTCTCTTTCCCCTGGGATGGCATAAAGCTTCAGGAAATGCCTTTTTCTGAAGACCTGGACATCATTCACCTGCACTGGATAGCCAACTTTTTTGACCTGCCAGCCAATGCTGAAGCCATAGGGCAGCGCCCCGTGGTCTGGACTTTGCACGACATGCGCCCCTTTACCGGGGGCTGCCATTATGCGGACGGTTGCCGGGGGTTTGAAAAAAACTGCGGCGCTTGCCCGCAACTTGGTTCAAACGACCCGCAAGACGCCAGCTTTCAAGCCTGGCGTGCGCAAATGGCCGCCTGCCGCAAAATGAACCTGCATATTGTCTGCCCCAGCCAATGGCTGGCGGATGAAGCGAAAAAAAGCGCGCTCTTCAAAAAATTCCCGGTTCACCACATCCGTTACGCGCAGCCGCTTGAAATTTTCAAACCGTTGAAAAAAGAACCGTTGCGCGCCGCAATGGGCATTGCGGAAGATGAATTGGCCCTGGCCTTTTCTTCACAAGAATTGGGCAACAAACGCAAGGGCACGGAATATTTGCTGCAATGCCTGCAAATTCTGGCGCAAAGTCCGTTGGGGCCAAAACTGCACCTTTTGCTTTTGGGCAACAGGGCGCCAGACGCCTTCCTGAAGCTGGGCGTAAAGGTTCAATGCCTGGGCCATATCAACAACCCGGAAGACATGGCCATTTTTTATAATGCCGTTGACGCGGTAATTGTGCCTTCACTTGAAGACAATTCCCCCAACGTCATCTGCGAGGCCGCCGGTTGCGGCATCCCCGTGGTGGCCTTTGCCGCCGGGGGCATACCGGAAATGATCAAACACAAGGAAACCGGCTGGCTGGCCCCGTTAAAAGACGCTGCCGCCCTGGCGGAAGGCGTGATATGGGCGCACGCGGCCAAACGCGACCCCGCCCTACGCCTGCGCTGCCGAACCTTCGCGCTGGAAAACTGGAACCCGGCTGAACGGACTGCGGAATATGTTGAATTATACAACGCAATAAAGGTTACTTCATGAGCAAGCAGAATACTCAAACAATCCTCCTTATAGGCGGCGCGGGCTACATAGGCTCGCATGCCGCAATGGCCTTGCAAAAATCCGGCTATGACGTCCTTGTTCTGGACAACCTTTCCACCGGGCATGCGGAATTTTTGCGCTTTGGCCGTCATGTTATTGGCGATTTGGGCGA
>JAVBMP010000140.1:0-21727 GCA_031552315.1 Desulfovibrionaceae bacterium
TAGCCCCTGCTGCCACAACGGCCATTTTGCCCTCTGGACTGCGTCAGAAAAGTTTTTTATTCCGGTCGAATACCGTAAGAGTATACTTCCTCCATAAAAAACTTTTCTTCCTTGCCAGAGAACAAAATTGCTCGTTGTGGCAACAGGAGCTGCGCAGTCTGATTTTGAGGCCATTGCATAATGAGAATTTTTGTTCTTTTACAAGGAATGCGAGTTCTGCAGCGGTTTCAGAAGCTTGTATGAGGGGGGGTTAGATTACGGTAACCACGGGCACGACAATGGGGTCGCGCTCTATTACGCGGCGGAAGAAGCGGCGCATGGCGGAACGGACTTTTTCCTGAATTTTTTCCGCGTCTGTTTTGTAGCCTTCTTCCAGCACGTCCAGCACGATACATTTGGAATCTTCCAGCACGTGGTCGAACTGCTGTTCAAACACAAAACCCTTGGAAAGAATTTCCGGCCCGTGCAGCACGGCCCCCGTGGCCGCGTCCAGCACAAGCACCACAATGACCACGCCTTCATCGCCCAGAATTTGCCGTTCACGCAGCACAATTTGCCCCACATCGCCAACGCCTTTGCCGTCTACCAAAATGGATTCCGCCGGGATGCGTTCCTCAAAACGCAGGGCTTGCGGTGTGTTTGGAAGCGGGTTCATGCCCGGCAAAACTTCCGGCAAAGGTTCCAGCGGCGCAAAGCTTATGGATTGCCCGTTTTCCAGCACCAGCACCTTTTCCGCATCTATTCCGCTATCTATGGCCAGGCGGGAGTGTTTGATAAGGTGGCGGTATTCTCCGTGAATGGGTATGAAGTATTCCGGGCGCACTGCCTGAATCATATCAAGCAGTTCTTCCTGATACCCGTGGCCGGATGCGTGAATGGGGCGGGCGCTGTCGTGGTAAACTTCCGCGCCCAGGCGGTACATTTGGTTTACCATTTGGGTTACCGCCGTGCTGTTGCCCGGGATCATGCGGGAAGACATGATAATGGTGTCGCCCTGATGAATTTGCAAATGCTTGTGCCCGCCGCTTACAATGCGGGCCAGGGCGGACATTGGTTCCCCCTGTGAACCGGTCACCAGCAGCACGCATTGCCTGTCCGGCAAGTCTTGCGCGTTGGCGCTGTCGGCATAAAGATTTTCCGGCGCGTGCAAGTACCCAAGACGTAAGGCCATTTCAATGTTGTTCAAAAGGCTGCGGCCGCTTACAATGACCTTGCGCCCGCTTTCCCGCGCGCAATCAAACACTTCCTGAATGCGCTGAATGTGGCTGGAAAACAGCGTTACCACAATGCGCCCTTCAGATTCCGCAAAAATACCGCGCAGGCTGTCCAGCACCCGGCGTTCACCCAAAGAACGGCCCGGCACTTCAATGTTGGTGGAATCTGAAAGCAGCAGGCGCGCGCCTTCCGGCCCGGCAAAGTTGCTGAACAGGCCAAAATCTGTACCCGGGCCGCTAAGCGGGTTTGGGTCCGCCTTGAAGTCGCCGGTGTGCACAATGCGGCCCACCGGGGTTTCTACCCCCAGGGCGTAACCATCGATAATGGAATGGCAAACCGGGAAGAAATGAAATTTGAAGGCCCCAAGCGTAGCCACAGATTCCGGCAGGGCCGGGATAAGGCTTACCCTTTCCAGCAGGCCGCGTTCCCGCAGTTTGTGTTCTACCAGGGCCAGGGTGAAGGGGGACGCGTAAATTTTGGGGTGGTCAAGTTGGGGAATCAGCCAGGGCAGGGCGCCAATGTGGTCTTCATGCCCGTGGGTAAGCACAATGCCGCGCAGGGCGTCACGGTGCTGGCGCACATAATCAAAACGCGGAATGACCACATCCACGCCCAGATGGTAATTTTCCGGGAACATCAGGCCGCAGTCCACCATTACCATATCCTGATCATAAGACCAGAGCATACAGTTCATGCCGATTTCACCCAGCCCGCCCAGGGGGGTTATCTGCAACCGTGGTGTTTCTTGCGCCATAATTCCCTCTCAAATATTCCGGGGGAAGGTAACACCGAACATGGCAAATTGCCAGCAAAAAAATTAGGCCGTCATATAATGGCCCTTAATGGCCCTTTTGCCCTTTTTAGCGCGTTGTGTCCCGCGTGATAAAGTGGAGGCCGTTACGTAACAGCCAGAAGTTATTGCAATAGGATAAAGGTAGCCAGGCTAAGGAACAGCAAAAAGCCCGCGCCGTCTGTAAGTGTGGTCAAAAAGATGCTGGAAGCCTGGGCCGGGTCGCGGCCAAGGCGCTTCAGAACAAGGGGAATGGACGCCCCGGCCACCGCGCCAAGCAGCATGTCAAGCATAAGGGCGGTGCCCATTACCATGCCCAGCTTCAGGTTGCTGGTAACCAGAAAAACCCCGGCCAGCACAAGCAGGCTTAACAGCAGGCCGTTGACCAGGCTGATTTTGGCTTCTCTTTTTATGGCGTGCCTGGCCCGGCTTCGGTCAAGCTTTTCTGTGGCAAGCTGGCGAATCATTACCGCCAGCGCTTGCTGGCCGGTGTTGCCGGCCTGGTTTGCAACCATGGGCATAAGCACGGCCAGCATGGCCATTTGGGATATGCTGCCTTCAAAAAGGTGCACCACAAAGGCGGAAAGGGTGGAATTGAGCATGTTTACCACCAGCCAGGGCATGCGCATGGTAAGGGATGCAAACCAGTGGGTATCTATATCCTCATCCACGCCCGCGCCCACCATGCCAAGCATGTCTTCACTGGCAAGGTCGTTCATTATGTCCATTACGTCATCGTGGGTAACAGCGCCAAGAAGGCGGCCTTCATAATCCACCACCGGCAGGGCCATGAAGTTGTAGTGGCTCATCTGCCGGGCCACTTCTTCACGTTTTTGGTCAAAACGCACGGTTACCACTGGCTTGCTGCGGGCGTTTTCCGGCAAAACCGGGCCGTGCGGGGCAAGCAAAAGGTCACGCAGGGAAACAACGCCCACCAAAAAGCTTTTGTCGTTCACCACATAGGCGTAGTAGGGCACTTCCTTGTCTTCAATTTCACTGCGCAGCTGGATTATGGCCTCGTTCACCGTAAGGCCGTCTTCCAAAATGACTATTTCCGTATTCATTATACCGGCGGCGGTGTCCGGGTCAAAAGACATAAGTTGGCGAATTTCTTCCGCATCTTCGCTGTCTTCATTTTCCAGTATTTTCAGCAGTTCATCGCGGTGTTCTTCTTCCAGCTCGTCCAGAACGTCCGCCGCGTCATCGGGCGACATTTCGCTAACCAGGGTGGCGGCGCGTTCCGTATCCAGGCTTTCCAGCAGTTCAACACGGGTATTTTCCGCCATTTCGGTAAGGGCTTCGGCGGCGTCTTCATCGGGCAGGGAATCCAGCAGGGTGATCTGGTCTTTCAGGCAAAGGCTTTCAAGCTTTTCCGCAAGGTCGGCCGGGTGGTCATATTCCAGGCAGGGCGTGCCGGGCGGGCAGGTGCCGGTGTTGTCGGCATATTCATTGCCAAGCGCATTACCAGTCGCATTACCGGGCGCATTTTCCGAAACATTTTTCGGCGGCGCTTCTGAAGCTTGCGCCGGCGCGTCGGCAGCCTGAAGGTCTTTATCTATGTCATTTTGCGGTGTTTTCATAATGGACCAGCTTTGCAAAAAAACACTTTTAAGCCGTGAAGGAAGCCGCACAGGCCGCTTGCGGGCGCCTGGGCAGCATGTTCTTGACGAAAACAAGCGTGAGCTTTAAACTGAAACGTGCAAAACATAAAAGTATGTTTATGCGTTTTGCGCAATGGGCTGTTTTTATTTTGTAAAACCATAACGCGACGGTGTTGTAAGGCCTGTTCTGCCCTAATTTTTTGAACAGCGCAAGCAAAACTTGAGCGCATCAATTCCTACAAGAGCGGTCAACTATGCAAGGTGACAAATCAGGCCTGTTTGCCGGTTTTTTTGAAAATCCTGTGCCTTTTTCAACCATAAATCCCCGCGAACGCCTGCAAGCGGCCATTGAGGCCGCCCTGGCGGATGACGGGGCCGACCGCACCGCATTGGCCCTGTTCAAACCCTGGGCCAAAGGCAAGGCAGCCATAATTTGTAAGGAAGATGGCCTGGTTGCTGGCCTGCCGCTTATCCCCCTGGTGCTGGAGGCCGCCGCCCGCGCCAGGCCGCAGGCGGAGCAAAAGGACATTGGCGGCTGGACATGGGAAGCCCTGACGGATGACGGAGCAAGCGTGCGCCACGGGCAGCGCGTGGCCCTGCTGGAGGGCAATGTGGCCCTGTTGCTGAAGGCGGAGCGGGTAATTTTGAACTTTATCACCCACCTTTCCGGCATTGCCAACCTTGCGGCCCGTTATGTTGCCGCGCTGGAAGGGTTGCGGGCCGGGGCCAAAACGCCCTTCAAGCGTGAAACCCGCCTGTTGGATACCCGCAAGACCCTGCCCGGATTGCGCTTTCCAGAAAAATACGCCGTGCGCGTGGGTGGGGGCTACAACCACCGCCTTACGCTTGAAGATATGCTTATGCTCAAGGATAACCACATAGACGCGGCCGGTTCCATAAAAGCGGCGGTGGAAGCCCTGCGCCGGGCCTATGCGCCTTGCCCGCCCATAGAGGTGGAATGCCGCAACCTGGCCGAGGTGCGTGAAGCCCTGGCCGCCGGGGCGGAACGCGTCATGCTGGACAACATGCCCGCCCCGGAAATGCGCGAGGCCCTGGCTATTATTCCGGACGGGGTGGAAAGTGAAATAAGCGGCGGAATAAGCCTGGAAAACTTGACCCGCCTGAAGGAATTGCACCCGGAAGCGCCGGATTTTGTATCCGTGGGCCGCTTAACCCATTCCGCCCCGGCTGCGGACTTCAGCATGGTAATGCTGGAATAGCAAAAAAACGGCTTCACTTTTCACTGCGGCATAATAATGCGGCATAATAATTGGCAAAAAAAACCTTCTAAAAAAAGTCTAGATTTTTTCTTGATTTTTTATACAGCCTGTTTTACTTGTAGGGGCAACAAGTTGTATTTGAGCTGTGGCTTTAAGCCATTTTTATAGAAAATCTATACTTCAAATTTTACGAGGGGCTTATGCCACAGGTGGCCGCAAGAATTTCAGATGAACAGGAAAGATGGCTCAGGGACTACTTTCGCACCAAAAGCGCCGGGGCCGAATTTATTCTGCCCTGGGCGGTAGATACCTTTTTTCGGGCCATCAACAACATAAAATCCACCTTTTCGGCCGGCGAGTTGAAAACTATTGTGGAAGCGCACAAAGAAGTGAAGTTGTTGCCCGACCATTCGCGCCTTTCCTACCTTTTGCTGCGCGTTACCGATACTTGCGACGTTACCCAGCTGCACACCCGTCACGGGGCCAGCAAAACCGTGCTGGAAGCCAAGCTGCGCCGCCTTGACGATACCCAGGCAACCGCGCTTATGGTATGGGCGTCCGCTTTTTGGGTAAGCCGCACCTGCACGGCGGAAAGCCTTGACGAGTACGTCAAGAGCTATTAACTTCCCCAAATACTTTTGACGACACCATCTGGCCAGAAGCTTGGCCAGAAGCTTGGCCAGAAGCCTGGAACGGTATTTGCACCGTGCTTCAGGCTTTCTTGGTTGATAAACTTGTTTGACAGTATTTTGACCAGGGCAATTTGCTATTGAAGTAAATAAATGAATTGCTCCGCGAGGGTAACGTGTCCAATTTGCCAGTAGAAGCCAAATCCCTTACCGGGCCGCAAAAAAGCGCCATTTTGCTTATGGCCATGGGTGAAAAATTCGCCGTGGAAATCTTCAAGCAAATGGAACGCCAGGAAATTGCCGTTATTTCCAAAGCCATTGTGGAAATGGATACCGTGCCCAAAGAAGTGGTGGAAGAAGTATTGCGAGAATTTCACCACGCCCTTGTCACCGGCCAGCAAATTCTGCGCGGCGGTCAAGATACCGTGCGCCGCCTGCTGCTTTCCAACGTGGACAATGACACCGCCAAATATATAACAGACTACCTTAGTCTGGATTCCGGCCCTGTGCCCTTCCGTGAACTGAACAATGTAAGCCCCAAACTTTTGGCCCAGATTTTGCGCAATGAACACCCGCAAACCCTGGCCCTGGTGCTTGGGCACCTTAAATCCGAACGCGCGGGTGAACTTTTCGGTTTCCTTCCCGCCGGGGTGCGCACAGAGGTTCTTATGCGCCTTGCCAACCTTGAAGCCGTGCCGGACGACATGCTTATTGCCGTGGACAAGGTTTTGCAAAGCCAGCTCATAGCCATGGGCGGCAAGGAAGGGCGCAAGGTGGGCGGCATTCAGGCCGTGGCGGAAATTTTGAACTCTGTTGACCGCGCCACAGAAGAAGAGGTGCTGGCGGAAATTGAAGAAGAATCCGTGCAGACGGCAGAAGAAATCCGCGCCCTGATGTTTGTGTTTGAAGACGTCAAGGTGCTTGATGACCGTGGCATGCGCGAGCTTTTGAAGGAAATTTCCAACGAGGATCTTACCATGTCTTTGCGCGGCGCTTCAGAGGAACTGCGCGAAATGTTCTTCCGCAACATGTCGGAACGCGCTTCCAAGATGATACGCGAAGACCTGGAAATTATGGGCCCCACCCGTCTTTCAGACGTGGAAGCCGCCCAGCAGAACGTGGTCAAGGCCGTGCGCAAGCTGGAGGCTGAAGGCAAGGTTGTGCTTACCCGCGGCGGCGGCGACGTATTTATTTAATCCCGGCAAGGTGCCCCATGCCCTTTGATGATGAAGACCAAAACGCCATGAACGCCATGAATGACGACGGCGCCCAAAAGAAATGGGGCCGGGTCTTCATGGGTATGCGTGAAAGCAGCCTTTCAGACGCGGAACAGCGCCGCAATAACGCCTGGTCTGAAAAAGATGAAGAAGCCTACCTTGCGCGGGTGCGGGGAAAGGCCGAGGCAAAGGCGCGGGAAATTTTGGAAAAGGCCCAGCAGGAAGCGGACGCCATGCGCCAGGCCGCCCAGGAGGAAGGGTACAACAACGGGCTGGCCCAGGCCCAGGCGGAACTGGAAGAGTTCCGCGCTGCCATGTCCAATTCCGGCAGCGCGGTGCTTGGGGCTATAGAATCTGAAGCCGGGGCGATTTTTCAAACCTGGCGGGAAGATCTGGTGGCCCTGCTGCAACTTTCTGTTGAAAAGGCCCTTGGCCTGCAACTGCAGGCCGACCGCCGCGCCGTGCTGGAAAGCCTTTACACCCAGGCCGTGCAAACGCTGGAAAGCCACCGCAGCCTGACCGTGCGCTGCAACCCGGAAGATGCCCCGGTTGTGGAAGATATTATTACCCTTACGCAGGAACGCCACCCGGAACTGGCCGGGTGGAAGGTAAAGGCGGATTCCACAATTAGCCCCGGCGGCCTGATTGTGGAAAGTGAATCCTCTTTGGCCGACAACCGCGTTGAAAGCCGCGTCAAGGCTGTCATGCAGGCCCTGAACCACCTTTTTATCCCGGCCAACTAGGCCATAATACCCTATGGCCCCGGATCCAAAAACCACTCTGCGCCTTTTGCAAGACCTTGCCCCCACTGTGGCCTACGGCAAGGTCAACAAGGTTGTGGGCCTGGTTGCGGAAGGCAGCGGGCTTAAATCTCCGCTTGGGTCACTTTGCCACATTCTGCCGGAAGGGGCCCAGCATTCGGCCGCTTCCGGCAATTCTGGTTCCGGCAATTCTGGTTCCGGCAAAGGCGAAGGTGCCAATGAAGGCATAGCCGTTGAAGTTGTAGGCTTCCGGGACGGCAACCTTCTGTTCATGCCCTATGGAGACCTGCGCGGCGTGCAGCCGGGCAGCCTTATACGCAATTCCAGCCTGCCGCCGGTTTTTCCTGTGGGCTCCGGCCTGCTTGGCCGCGCCTTTGACGCCTTTGGGCAGCCCATGGTCGGCGTCAATGACCCTTCCACCGCTACAACTCCCCTGCAACTGGACGACGTGGCCCCGCTTTATGCCGACCCGCCTTCGCCCCTTTCGCGCCCGCGCATTACAGACCCGCTTGACGTGGGCGTGCGGGCCATAAATTCCCTGCTTACCCTGGGCAAGGGCCAGCGCGTGGGCATCATGGCCGGTTCCGGCGTGGGCAAATCCACCCTTATGGGCATGATGGCCCGCTACACCAAAGCGGATGTAAACGTCATAGCCCTGATAGGCGAACGTGGCCGCGAAGTGCTGGAATTTATGGAAAAAGACCTTGGGCCGGAAGGGTTGGCCCGTTCCGTGCTGGTTATAGCCACGTCCGACCAGTCGCCGTTAATCCGCATGCGGGCGGCCTACGCGGGCACCGCTGTGGCGGAATACTTTCGCGACCAGGGCAAAGACGTGCTTTTAATGATGGATTCCGTTACCCGTTTTGCCATGGCCGCGCGTGAAGTGGGCCTGGCCGTTGGGGAGCCGCCTACCACAAAGGGCTATACCCCTTCAGTTTTCGCCCAGTTGCCCAAATTGCTGGAACGGGCCGGACGCAACGCCAAAGGCACTATAACCGGCATTTATACCGTGCTGGTGGATGGTGACGACTTTAATGAGCCAATCGCCGACAGCGTGCGTTCCATTTTGGACGGGCACATCGTGCTTACCCGCGACCTGGCCGACCAGGGGCATTTTCCGGCCATAGACGTGCTGCGTTCCATAAGCCGCCTGCGTAACGACATTTGCGACAAAGATTCCGTGCTGGGCGGGCGCAAGGTGCTTTCCGCCCTGGCCACCTTCAAAAAAGCCGAAGATATGATAAACATAGGGGCTTACGCCCACGGGTCCAACCCGGATATAGACAAGGCCATTACGCTGGTGCCGGAAATAAACAAGTTTTTACGGCAGGATGTTACAGACTGCCAAACCCTGGCCCAAAGTTTTACCCAGCTTAGGGCGCTGGCTGCCCTGTAACGCCAAACCGCGTTCAGGCCTGACCAGGTTTTGAATGCTGCCCGGCGTAAGACCGCGCCTTAAAAAACCTTTGCAAAAGATTGGTTTTTTGTTAATCTTTTTTTGCTGCAAAGGCCCTTTCAGGTTCAGCCACAAAGGCGTATTTACCGCCGTCGCTGGCCTTTTGGCGCAGGCCCATACAAGTCGGTCATCAAATGCAAGTACTGCGAGCTAATCATGTTTCACAAGTTGTTTGGATTGTTTGGTAAAGACCTGGCAATGGATCTGGGCACCGCCAATACTCTGCTCTATACCAAAAAAAACGGCATAGTGCTGAATGAACCGTCAGTGGTAGCCATAGATGCGGACAGGGGAACTGTGCTCGCGGTCGGCCGGGAAGCCAAAGAATTTTTGGGCCGCACGCCCAAACGTATAAAAGCCATACGCCCCATGCGCGACGGCGTAATAGCCGATTTTGACGTTACTAAAGAACTTATTGAATTTTTTATAAAAAAAGCCATGCACAATTTCAGCCTGGCCCGCCCGAATATGGTTATCTGCGTGCCCACCGGCATAACCCAGGTGGAAAAGCGCGCGGTCATAGAATCTGCCCAAATGGCCGGCGCGGGTGAAATTTCTTTGATAGAGGAACCTATGGCAGCGGCCATAGGGGCCAACCTGCCCATTCATGAACCCCTGGGCAACATGGTGGTGGATATTGGCGGCGGCACCACGGAAGTGGCCATCATTTCCCTTTCCGCCATTGCCTATTCAGAATCCGTGCGCGTGGGCGGCGACGTTATGAATGCCGCAGTGCAACGCTATTTCAAAGACGAATTTCAGCTTGTCATAGGCGAAAATATGTCGGAACGGGTAAAAATGGCCGTTGGTTCCGCCTACCCGCTTACAGAACAGCTTGTGGTGGAAGTGGCCGGGCTTGACCTGGTAACCAATACCCCGCGTTCCGTCAAAATAAGCGATGGACATGTGCGGGAAGCCCTTACCCAGCCGGTGGAAGCCATTGTGCGGGCCGTGCGCAAGGCCCTTTCCAAAACCCCGCCGGAACTGGCGGCGGATATAGGCAAAAACGGCCTGCTGCTGGCCGGCGGCGGGGCCTTGCTGAAAGGCCTGGACAAGCTTTTGGCGGCGGAAACCGGCCTGCATATAATGATAGACGATGACCCGCTTACAACCGTTGTGCGCGGCAGCGGACGCACGCTGGAAAACCGCAAGTTCTACCGGCAGGTGTATATTAATTAAAAGCGTTGCTTTTTGGGGGAATGCCTCCGGCGGCCAAGGGCGCTGACCGTTGTTGTGGAATGCGTCCGGCGGCCAAGGGCGCTGACCCCCATGGTTTTGGGAACCCGCAAGGGGCCTGAGGCCCCTTGACCCCCGGTAGGGTGGTGACTTTTTAGTGGTTGTTACGGTTGAATTGTTTTGGCAGAATAATTCCGGCAGGGGGTAGCCTTAAAATGGTTTTGGTTTGGGTTTTTTGCCCTAACGCGCCGGAAACAGCAGATTTTGTCGTACAGCCAGCAACAGGCCGGCATCCAGTTCTTCAGGCATATCGCGGCAAAGCCCTTCAAGTTCTTCCTGATCCGCAAAAAATCCGGCGGCGCTGGAAAGGCCTTCCATATTAAAACCGGCCGGGGCGGAAAGTATGAAGCAGGCCAACAATTTTGCCTGCCCAAGTTCCACCCTTAGCGGCAGTTCTTTTTCAAACTTGAGCCTGGCCCTGTTTTCCGGCCCAAACGGCAGGGTTGCCTCCATGTTGCGCAGGGCGGCTTCCGTGAAGGATTCTTCCGGCAATACCTGCCCCTGGGCAGAAAGGCCCCAGCGGGCTTCTTGCCCCGCGCTGCCCTGTTTGCGCAAAAATATTTTGCCTTCCATGTTGCGCAGGGCCAAAAATACCGCTTTATGCCAAAGCCCCTGGCGCAAAATTTCTATGCGCGGCATAAGCAAAAGCGGGCGGTTGGCGCTGTCAAGCACTTCAAGCAGCGGGCCGCTGTCTGAAGCGTCCGCCACGGGCCGGCGCTTGCGGCGGGTTGTTTTACGGGGGGGCGTTATCATCTTGTTTTCCCGGAGTTCATATTTATACTTTGGTGGAAGGATTTTAACAGCAAGCCGGCACATGTCAAATTTGAAGAATACAGCTGACGCGTTTTTGAAGAATACAGCTGACGCGTTTTTGGAGAATACAGCTCATGCGGGCTCTAAAAACACAGCCAGCGCGCATGAAAACGTAAATTTCCGCTGGCTGAAGGCTGAAAACGCGGAAGATATGGCACGGCTGGCCGCGCTGGAGGCCCTTTCCTTCAGCACCCCGTGGTCTGGCGAACAATACACGGCCATGATGCGCGGCGGCATGTGCCGGGTGTTGGGGGCATTTGACGGGGCGCGGCTATTGGGCTATGTGGCCTTTGCGCCGCACCTGGCAGCCGGGGAACTGGAAATTTATAACATAGCGGTTGCGGAAGCCCGGCGGCGTGAAGGGCTGGGAAAAAGGCTTCTGGCCCTGTTATTTGAGCTTGGCCGCGCAAACAATATGGAAAGGGCCGTGCTGGAGGTAAGAACAGGCAACGTGGCCGCCATAAGGCTTTATGAAGGCGCCGGTTTTACCCGCTGCGGGCTTAGAAAGGCCTACTACGCGGATACAAATGAGGATGCCCTGGTGTATGAACGCTTTTTTGGCGGCACTGCGGAATAAAATTTTTCAGCTCCTTTAGGCAGTGTAGTCACGAGTTGCTTGACTTCAGCATGAAAATTTTATTCAGAGGCAAACGATAACTTGTTGCAATAAAACAGCTTGCGTTGCGGGCCGTGCGGCTTTATAAAAAAAATGTTTTTATTTCTGGAATATTATTTCTAACCGGTGTATTATAAAAGCAGGATCTATGGACAAGAAAAAACAGTTTTCTACCAAACCGGCCAGAGAAAAAGCCCTGCAAATGGTTGCCTGGCTTGAAGAAAAAAAGGCGCTTGCGCCTGTGGCCCTTGACCTTTCAAGCCTGAACGCGGTGGTTGAGGCCATAATAAACGTTACCGCAACTTCCGCGCGCCACGCCCAGGGCCTGGCTGATTATGCCCTGGAAATGAGCCGCGAAGCGGGCTTCGAGTTTTTTGGCATGGAAGGTTATCAGTCCGGGGAATGGATTCTTCTGGACTGCAACGACCTTCTGATAAACATTTTTCAAGAAGAAACCCGCAGCCTTTACCGCCTTGAAGACCTGTGGCCAAAGTCGGAAAAGCTGTTGGATAAAAGGTAAGTCACCATGTCCGCACTAACTCCCACAATACTGCTTATACTGGATGGCTGGGGCCTTGCCCCGGCCGGCCCCGGCAATGCCGCCCTGTTGGCAGATGCCCCCTTTTTACAAAAGGCGCTGGCTTTCCCGGCCCGCGCCAACCTGCACAGTTCCGGCAGGGCGGTTGGCCTGCCCGCCGGGTACATGGGCAATTCGGAAGTCGGGCACATGAATCTGGGGGCCGGGCGCGTGGTTTATCAAGACATGACGCGTATTGATGTGGAAATTGAGCGGAAAAGCTTTTTCAGCAACCCTGTGCTCTTGCAACTTATGGCGGACGTCAAAAAAAGCGGCGGCACGCTCCATTTTATGGGTCTGCTTTCCGATGGCGGCGTGCACAGCCACATAAACCACTTGTGCGCGTTGACAGACCTGGCTGTGGAGCAGGGCGTGCGCGTGGCCGTGCATGGCTTTACGGACGGGCGCGACACCTCGCCCACCAGCGGCAGGGGCTTTGTGCAAGCCTTGTTGCAACACCTTGAAAAAGCGGGTGAAAACCTGCCGGAAGCCCTTAAACCGCGCCTGGCAAGCCTTTGCGGGCGCTACTATGCAATGGACCGCGACAAGCGCTGGGACAGAACATTCCTGGCTTGGCAGGCCCTTTTGCACGGTGAAGGCCAACTGGTTTCCGACCCGCTGGCGGCCATGGAACAGGCTTACGCCGCCAATGAAACGGACGAATTTTTGAAGCCGCGCCTTTTGCCGTGGTCTGGCGGCAAGTTCGCCCCCATAGCCGGCAAGGACGCGGTGTTCTTTTTCAACTTCCGCGCGGACAGGGCGCGTCAGCTAAGCGCGGCCTTTTTCAAGGAAGAATTTACAGATTTCGCCCGTGGCCCCAAACCGGCCCTTGCCGCTTTTGCCACCCTGACGCAGTATGACGCGTCCATGCCCATTCCGGCGGCCTATGGGCCGGAAGAAATACATAACCCTCTGGGGGAAGTGCTTTCCAACCTGGGCGTAAAGCAGTTGCGCATTGCGGAAACGGAAAAATACGCCCATGTGACGTACTTTTTCAACTGTGGCCGGGAAGAACCGTTCCCCGGTGAAGAACGCCGCCTTGTGCCCTCGCCGCGCGACGTGGCCACCTATGACCTTAAGCCGGAAATGAGCGCCGGGGAAGTTACGGAACTTTTGTTGCAGGAATGGAACAAAGGCATCTATTCTTTTGTGGTCTGCAACCTTGCCAATACAGACATGGTTGGGCACACGGGCATTATCCCCGCCGGTATAAAGGCTGTGGAAACCGTAGACGCCTGCGCCGCCCGCATTTGGGAAGCCGTGCGCGCGCGCGGCGGCCGGTTGTGCATAACCGCCGACCACGGCAATATTGAAGAAATGCTCACGCCGGACGGCAAACCCCAAACCGCCCACACCACCAACCCGGTGGCCTTTATTGTGCTTGATGAAAATAATACCTGGCGCCTGAAGCCGGAAGGGAAACTTGGGGACGTGTCCCCCACCTTGCTGGCAATGTGGGGCCTTGAGCCGGCCAGGGAAATGAGCGGTGAAAGCCTGATTATTGGCCCGGACAAATAAACCGGCCGCATTGAATCGGCTAAAGCAGGCGCATTGAACCGAACGGCTTGAATCGGGGCATTGAACCGGTCGCATTGAACCGGTCGCATTAACCGGGCAGATTGAATCGGCTAATGCAGGCGCGTTGAACCGGATGCATTGAATCGGGCGGATTGCTTGGCAAAGATTTGTCCGCGCCCTTGCCGGGAAGCGCCCCAAAAGCGGCCCCCCAAGCGTCCCCAAAAGCGGCCGTGGGCAAATGTTGCCCGCGGGCGGCCATTTCAGGCAAATGTTCCAGAGGGAGTTATGAAATCCAGTATGAACCTTGAACCAGTGCGCCCTACGGGCATGGAACTGGTTTTTATGTACCGTTGCCCGCATTGCGCAAGAGACATTCCTGTGCCGTCGCCGGTTTCTCCAGATCTGACCCGTTGCGGAATTTGCGGAAATTATTTCCCCATAGTGCCTGTGGATGAACAAAGTCTTTACTTTATCAAAATAATATTGCAAAATGGCCTTGCTGCGGTTGATCCGGATTTTTTCTAGGGCATTTCGTCATTGAAATTGGCCAGAGCAATTTACGATTGAACAAGTGAATTGTTCAGCAAGGGTTTGTCTTCAAAACCTTGCAATGGAACAGTCACAGGCCGGCGTTGCCAGCCGTCAAGCGGCAATCTCAACGTGAAATGCCATAGACCGGCGCATAAAATTCCGCAAGATATTCTGGAACAAGTTCGCGCCTATGGCTGGATGTTTGCAAACCCAAAATTTTTTCGGGCATCTTTTATTGCGCCCACAGCTTGACTTTTTATATGAAATCATGTCACATGCCCGCATGAGGCTATAAATTTTTGGTATTGGGGTATGGAACAGCGGGATTGACCCGTTGGTATTTTTAAAATTATTTGGGAGGAATTTTTATGACCAAGGCTGATTTGGTAGCCAAAATTGCCGCTAACGGCAAAATGACCAAGGCTGGGGCTGAACGTTCTTTGAACGCCTTTCTTGACGCATTGCAAGATGTTTTGGTTAAAGACGGTAAAATAGCCATCACCGGCTTTGGCACCTTTGCCGTTGAAACCCGCAAAGCGCGTAAGGGCCGCAACCCCCGCACCAGCGCGGTTATTAATATTCCCGCCGCCAATGTTGTCAAATTCCGTCCCGGTAAACACCTGAAAGACGCTGTCAACTAAGCGCCTTTTGAAGTTGGTTTTTTTCATAACAAGCACAGGAGCTGAATTATGATGATGTTACACGGAGAAACAGTTCAAAGCGCCCTGCCTCAGGATATTCCGTGGTGGATGCCAGACCACGCCATCTTTTTTGGGGTTCTTTACGCTGTTCTCATTGTGATTGGTTGCGGTTTGGGTTACGTTTTTTTGAAGACCATTCGCGACACAGCTCATGACTGTGAAGA
Source organism: Desulfovibrionaceae bacterium (assembly GCA_031552315.1). Lineage (GTDB taxonomy): Bacteria > Desulfobacterota > Desulfovibrionia > Desulfovibrionales > Desulfovibrionaceae > JAVBMP01. The sequence goes on from JAVBMP010000140.1 coordinate 15,046, forward strand.
AAGCCATCATTAGAATGGGTTACGCTTGAAGTAGTCGCTTAGCGGGCAAAGCCCGTCTGCGGCTACTTCGCGGCAAGGGTTTGAAGACAAATTCTTGCCGGGCAATTCACTCATTTTAATTGTACATTGCTTCAGGCTGTTATATCTGTAGTTATTATACGCTGTAATGGCGCGGTTGCCAGATGTTTCCGGCAATCATGCTGCTTTTGTATCTACAAAACCCCACCCGCTTCGCGGGCTGGGGTTTTTTTGCGCGGCATATTCAGGCAAACGCCACAGCGGAAGCTGTGGCCAAAATTGTGGCCGTTGCACAATTCCTGAGATTATTGCCAAAGTGAGGCCACTGCACAATGGCCTTTTACTGCGTTGTGCCCCATTTTTTCAGGGGCCGCGCGAAGGTCATATATTTGAATATACTCCCTCTGCACGGAACTATGCAGATAGGGGCACTCCTTGTAAAGGAACAAAAATTCTCATTGCGCAACGGCCTAAAATTACTCAGGGAAGCAGACGCCCGCAAGCGCCCCGCATGGAGCATGGGCCGCGTGGCTTTACAAAATCCGGCTTGCGGGGTTTGTCAGCAAGTTGCCTTTATTAAACAGCCATGTCCTGCGGCGCGCCCTGTGGGGCAGTGGTTTGCCTTATGGAATGGCGGTTCGCCCTGGTTCTGGTTCGCCCTGATTCTGGTTCGCCCTGGTCTGGCGGTTCGCCTGTGGGATGGCTGGCTTGTAAAATGGCGGGCCGGTTTATTCTGTCATTCCGGGGTGGAAAACAGATTGCGCGCGGCTTTTAGGCCGCATTTCTGGTATTTGTGGTAAGCGGCGGCAACTTCCTCTTTAAGCGCCGGGCCTTTTTTTCCGGCAAGCCAGGCTGTTATCAGCGCGTGCACGGAATATGCTTCCGGGGCCATGTTGCCGTTGGTAAGCAATATTGGCGTTGCGCCGGTAAGGGCCAGCGGCTTTGCAAAGTATGAACGGCTTTGGCAGGCCAAAACAGCCGCCTGCCTTTTGCCCTGCGTGGCCGTGCTTTTAGGCGGTTCCGGCCGGGAAAAGCTGAAGATAAAATCCATCAGGCCATTGTGCCCGACAAAAACTGTAAGTTCCGGGGCGGCTTCAGGCCCGCCGCCTTCTTTACTTGCAAGGTGAGGCCATTGTGCAACGGCCTCAAGGTTTTTTATGCCTGACCCGCTGGCGGATGCGTAAAAATCTTCAATGGCCGTATACATGGCATCGCCCTGATAGGCATCTGCAACAATTATCACACGCTGATTTTTGTGCGTAAAAACAGCGCGTTCCAGCACTTTGTCCGGCAGCGCGTTTTTATCTTTTACCAGGTTGTCCAAGTGCCATTCCGGCTGTTTTTTGAAGAAAGTGCGCACCCCGTACATGGCGCCCCAATAGAGGTTGGCGTCCGGGTCAAAGCCATTGCCTATTTTGGCGGGCACCGGCACAATACCTTGATTTTTATTATCGCAAAGGGCCACCACGATATGCACGTATTTTGCCGGTTCGGCAGCCTGGGCCATGGTAAGCGGAAAGGCCGGTATGCAGGCCGGCATGCCGGGCAGCAGGCCGGCCAATATGCCGGTTAGCAGGCAGATCAGCATGCAGGCCAGAATACGGGGCAAAATACGGGCCAAAATGTGTGTAAGGGCGCATTGCGGCCATTGCGCAATGGCCGCAATGCGTGACGGTTTCTTCATTTGTTACAGCACCCGGTTTATTTCCCAGCCTTCTTTCAGCGCCAGTTGTTCCAGGGCGTTTCCGCCCAGGGCGGCTATCTTGGCGTGAGGCAGGGCAGCGGCCATAACTTCGCCAAATTCCTTGAAGTGTTTTTTATTTGCGCTTAGCACTTCTTCCCGCAGTTTGGCGCGTAATTCCGCATTGTCTCTGGCCAGGGCGCGTACAAAGGCGTTGTGGCCCTTGGCTTCCGGCAACAGGTGCGCATCCAGGTCGCCAATGGCGCCCACGATGGCCGCTTCCAGCGCTTCCTGCGTGGGGGCTTCTTTAGCCAGCCATTTGGCGGCTTCATCGTAGGCTTGCAGGGTTTTGGCAATGTTTGGGTCGCGGTAGGAGGCAAGCAGCAACGCGCCGCTGGCCCGTTCCAAAGAGCAAAAGGCCCCATAGGCCCCGCCTACAACGCGTATTTGTTCCCACAGGCGGCCGGTGCGCAGGTACTTCATTATGACCATGGCAGAACCGTGGTAGTTGTAGCCGTGTTCAAACAAATTAACGCCCTTGCCCACGTAGTTTACCTGTGCCGGGGTTATAAGGGCTTCACGCTGCGGCAAGTTCAGGCCGCTGCGGTTTGCCGTCTTATGCGCCGGGGCGGGCAGGCCCGCGAACAGTCCCGCGCAGCGCTGCAAGAGTTCCGCTTCTTTTTCCTGTTCCGCTGTAAGGCTTATGGACAGGGTATTTCTGTTCAGCAGCAGGGTGCGCAGTTCTTCCAAATCCGCCAGCACGGCGGGCCAATTGTTGCGGGCTTTTTCATTAAGGGCGCGGATAAATTGCAAATAGCTTATGCCGTTGCATTGTTCTTCAAGCATGGCGGGCCAAATTTGGCTTTGCGGGCCAGTGGCCGGGGCAAGGCCTGCCTTCAGGCGGGCGCTGATTACCGCGTGGCCGGAAGGCACAAGGCTGTGTTCCAGCCGGGCCTTTTCTTCCAGCAGCATCAGGCTGAAGCGTTCCGGGTCATCCAGTTTTGTTTCAACAAGCACTTCCTGCGCCAGGCTGAACAGTTCCGCCAGGTTGGAATTGGTGGCCTTGCCGCCCAGGCAGAAGCGGGTAACGGGCAGTTCCGGGCTGGATTGGCGGTTCATGAACATAAGGTCGCTGTCCATCCCGCCGGTTTTTTCCGCAATACGCATATTTAAATCCACAAAATCGCGTTTTGTGGTGCCCATTTCCAGCATGGAGCGGCCAAGCAGGGGCAAAAGCGGCAAAAGCCTGTCCGGCACGGCGTTTATATCCAGCGTGACGTTCAGGTAGGTAATGCCGTGGGTGGGCTGGGGGTGGAAGAAGATGCCGCAATCCGTCCCAGGGCCGGTGCAAGGCGCGGCGGGTGCATCTTGTCCGGCGCTTTGGGGCACGGGCCGGGCTTCCGGGCCTGGCTGCGCCCCCAATTCCGGCAGGCTGAAATGTTGCTGGCTTATGACGCGGTTTTCCCGGGGCAGGTCGGCCAGGGAAAGGCGCGGAATGGTTGCCAGGGCTTCCGGGGAATCCGGCGCTTCCTGCATGGCTTTCAGGCGGGCGCTGGTTTGCAGCAGGGCGTCTTTTTCCGCTGGCGAAAGTTTTTGTTCAATGGCCGCAAGGGCGGCTTTTTCCGCCTCTTCACGCTGGGCGGCCAGTTTTTTGTCGGGCAGCAGCAGTACGGAAACCCGGTGGCGGTTTTCCAAAAAAGATTCCTTAAGCAGGCGGCTGAAGTATCCCGCCCCACCGGCCTTTATAATGGCGAGGTTTTCTTCATAAAGCAGGGCGTCAAGCGGGCTTTGCGGGTTTTGGTCATGCAGCCAGGTGACAAGGGCTTGCAGCATTACAGCCAGGCCAACGGGGAAGCGCCCGGTGTTGTTTTCGCGCAGGGCAAATTCCACGCTGTTTATGGCGGCTTCCAGGTAGGGGGCCAGGTTTTCCGGCCGGGCCAGCTCTTCAAGCGTATCCAGAACAAGTTTTTCCACTTCCGGGGCATCTTCCGCCTCTATGCCTTTAAGGCCGATGGAAAATACGGGTTGCAGCAGTTCCGCCTCCAGCCCGTCCCCGGCCAGGTCTTCACCCAGGCCGGATTCTATAAGGGCGCGGCGCAGCGGGGAAGCGGGCAGCCCAAGCAGGGCGTGTTCCAGCATGCGCAGGGCCAGGGTATTGCGGGTTTGGGCCTTGCGGTCGGACGGTTCCGGCAGCACCCAGTTCAGGGTGAACATGGCCTTGTCGTCTTCCCCGGCGGCAAAGGGCAGGCTTACGGAACGCGGGGCCTTGAAGGGCTGTTGCCGGGTAACGGCGGATTGCACTTTTGCCGGGGCGAAATCTTGCAGCACGGCGTCCAAGAGTTCCAGCCGCCTGTCTTCCGGGTCATCGCCCCAAAAATAGAAGCGTCCGTTTGCCGGGTGGTAATAGCGTTTATGGAAGGCGATGAAATCATTGTAGGTAAGCTTGAGTATTTCTTCCGGCTCCCCGCCGGATTCCAGCCCGTAGACGGTATCGGGGAACAAAGCATGCAGGGACTGGCGTGAAAGCACGGCCTCTGGCGAAGAAAATACGCCCTTCATTTCATTGTAGACAACGCCCTTGTAGGTAAGCGGGGCGTCCGCCTTGTCCGCTTCCAGCCGCCAGCCTTCCTGCAGCAGGACTTCTTCTGGAATAAGGGGGTGAAACACCGCGTCAAGGTACACGTCAATCAGGTTGTAAAAATCCTTCAGGTTGGCGCTGGCTACGGGGTAGCAGGTTTTGTCCGGGTAGGTGAAGGCGTTCAGGAAGGTTTGCAAGGAACCTTTAAGCAGTTCCACAAACGGTTCCTTGGTGGGATATTTTTTTGAACCGCACAGCACGGAATGTTCAAGGATATGCGGCAGGCCGGTGGAATCGGCCGGCGGGGTGCGGAAGCTTACCCCAAAGACCTTGTTTTCATCCTGATTGCATATGGAAAGCAGCTGCGCCCCGCTTTTTTCATGCCGCCATATTTTGGCCTTGCTGTCCAGTTCCGGCAGTTGTGCTTCCATTTCAAGTATAAAGCCGTGTCGTTGCATATTATTTCCTTTCAGGATATATTTATTGGTTCAATCCTGTTTTTATGCCGCTCTTTTCAAGCCTAGTCAAGTTTTGAAAGGCAAATTGGATTTTTTGGAAATTTTGCTTGACGTATGAACGTTATGGCTTTATATGAACACTTCGTGAACGCGCCAGTAGCCCAGCTGGATAGAGCAACAGGCTACGAACCTGTAGGTCGGAGGTTCGAATCCTTCCTGGCGCGCCATTCACAAAACGGCGGTAATACGCCATCCGCGCCAGTAGCCCAGCTGGATAGAGCAACAGGCTACGAACCTGTAGGTCGGAGGTTCGAATCCTTCCTGGCGCGCCAAAAAATTTAAAGCGGTCACGTTTTTGCGTGGCCGCTTTTTTTGCGTTGAAATTTTTTTATGCAAAGGGGCAGAATAAAGAAGAAGGCAGAACAGGCCCTGACAAGGCGGCCGGGCAAGCCGTACAAGCCGGGCAACTGCGTTGCCACAGCGCCTAATGCCTGGCTTCCTGGGCTGAATCTGCCGCTATTTTTTTCAGGCGGGCATTTACCCCGGCAAGGCGGGCGTTTATTTTTTTCAGCAAGGGTTCTTTTTCTGTCTCGCCAAGTTTGTCGTTATGTTCCACAATGTACTTTTGGCGGAACAGTTCCATGCGGCGCACCTGCAACAGGTCGTCATTGCTGGCCGGAACAAAGGCCAACCATGACATGCGGGCCAGGTTTTTTTGTTCCGCCACGGCGTTTTTGTCTCTGGCATAGCTGGTAAAGAAGGCGGTGAGTTTTTCCTTGAGGTCTTCCGGCAAGTTTTTGCGCCACACTATAAGATCCGCCGGAACGGGCGGAGATGTCCAAATTATTTTAAGTTTGGCGTAATCGTCCGGGCGGGATATTTTTAGCAGTTGCATGGCGTTGCTGCTGGTGGCCGTTACGTCCAGCTGTTTTTCCAGCAGGGCGTTTATGTTGTCCGGCAAGGGGGCGTAGCGCAGTTCTTTGAAGGCTTTTTTGGGGTCTATATTATGTTGTATGAAGGCATAGTAGGGCAGCAGGAAGGTGGCGGTGGAATTTGGGTCGCCAAGGCCAAGGCGCATTGTGGCGGCCTGGGCCAAAAGGTCTTCCTCATTTTTTAAAGGGGAATCTTTGTGGACGACAAACTGGGCCTGGTAAGTGTTCAGCCCGCTTTCATACAGGGTTTGCATGAAAACCTCGCCGTTTGCGCGATCCACCGCTTCCATGGCGGCCTTGCCGCCGCACCAGGCCAGATCTACCTGATTATACTGCATGGACGTTATAATGCCGGCATAATCAACCATGACCACAACATTCACATTCAGGCCCAGGGCCTTGCCCATGTCTTGGGCTATGGCCTTCCATGTTTCATCAACAGGTGAATGTTCTTTGGTCTGGATAAGCCCTATGGTTATTTCTTCAGGCTGGGCCGCAAAGGCTGGCGCGCACAGGCTTGCCATAAGCAGAATTGACAGGCGCAGAATTGACAGACGCAGAGCGTTTTTCATGTTATTATCCTGCCCAAATTGCGGAAAGGGTTTAAATATATTCCGCATAAAAAATAAGATATGTGATTCTTGCCGCGCAATGCCTGTTTGAGCAATTACTAATTAATTTAGACGAGTATGACAAAAAAATTGTCATTTGCAAAGGATTTTTTTTATAAACATTTTTAATGTGTTCCAGACCGCGCCGCCCAAGGTCAATGACAGGAGGTTTTCTGTAGCAGGGAACTGCCCCAAATACTTGCCGCAAAAAAGCCGCAGACGAGCCTTGCCCGTCTGCGGCTTTATTTCAAGCGTAAACCACTCTAGCAGGTGCGCAGGTAACCCATAAATTCGCGCAGGTCGTCCCACAGTTTTTTGGCTACGTCCGGGTGCTGCTTGATAACGTTGTTAAGCTGGGCGTTATCTTTTTTGCGGTCATAGAGTTCATCCATATCCGGCACTTC
>JAVBMP010000007.1:0-11564 GCA_031552315.1 Desulfovibrionaceae bacterium
CAAGGAGTGCGAGGTCCGTGCGGAGGGAGTATATTCAAGCATATATGACCTTCGCGCGGGACGAAGCACGACGCAGTAAAAGGGCAAAAAGGCCATTGCGCAATGGCCTCAAAAAAAGGCCGGGCGTTTCCTGCGGGGGCCATTGCGCAATGGCTTCCCGCGTTGAAACGCCCGGACTTTCAAACAGCCAAACCACGCAAAGCCGGAATTTGTAACGGCACGCTGCCCACGTCCCCCAAGCGGAGGGGACAGCGGGAGCGGACGGGATGAGTGGCCAGCTTACACCAGCTTACAGGCCGCCCGCTTACAAAACGCCCGCTTACAGGGCGTCCGGCGCGTCGCTTCTTTTTATGCCCAACTTTTTCATGCGCGATTCAAGCGTCTTGTTATTTATGCCCAAAATGGCGGCGGCCCCTTTTGGCCCGCTGACGCGCCCCTGGGTCAGTTGCAGGGCCTCAAGGATATGCCTTTTTTCCTGTTCCTGTAATGTCAGGATTGATTCGGATTGGGGGCGGGGGTCTTCAGAATATTCCGATATCTTTATCCTCAGGGTTGGCCCCTGGGCAAGAATGACGGAGCGTTCCACAATATTCCGCAGTTCTCTGATATTCCCCGGCCAGGAATAATTCAGCAATGAATGCATGTCGCTGGATGAAATATCTGTAATCGTCTTGTTCAGGCGCTGGGCAAAAAATTTCGCATAATATTCTATTAAAAGCGGTATGTCGCTTTTTCTTGCCCGCAGCGGGGGCACGGAAATGGGGAAGACATTCAGCCTGTAGTATAAATCTTCACGGAAGGAGCCGCTTTTTATATCTTTGCCCAAAACGCGGTTGGTTGCCGCCACAACGCGGACGTTCACATTGATTGTTCTGTAAGACCCAAGCCTTTCAAATTGCCCTTCTTCCAGCACCCGCAGCAGTTTTGTCTGCACGCTCAGGGGCAGTTCACCAATTTCATCCAAAAACAGGGTGGACCCGTCCGCTACCTCCAGCCTGCCAAGCTGCTTTGCCACCGCGCCGGTAAACGCGCCTTTTTCATGCCCAAACAATTCATTTTCAATAATGGAAGGGGGCAAGCCGCCGCAGTCTATGCGGATAAGCGGTTTGGTCTTTCTGGAACTTCCTTCATGAATGGCCCTGGCGATCAATTCCTTACCCGTGCCGGTTTCACCCAGAATAAGGACGGTGGAATCCGTCTTGGCTACCTGGTTTATTTGCACCATGACGCTACGCATGGCGTCACTTTGCCCAAGAAGCTGGCCTGAACCGCCAACAATGCGAATTTCTTCCTGCAATGAGATGTTCTCATTCGCCAGTTTGTCTTTCAGCTCATGAATTTCCCTGATCGCCTGCTTCAGCTTGGCCTCATTGCTACGCCTTTGAAGGGCGTTGGCAAAAATTATGCTTACCAGCGACAACATTTCCATTGTATTTTGTGAAATGGAACGCTTGACGTCAAAAGAACCAAATGAAAGTGAGCCTATTACATTACCGCCAATTACAATGGGAATAAAAATGGTTGACTTGATGTTGTTGCGCTTGAAAAATTTTTTGTCTTCCACCGCCTCTGGCGGGACAGCGTCCACATTTTCAATGAACAGCGGCTTTTTGGTGTCGTGCAACCTTTTATAAACCCAGGGGAAATCAGAAATGCAGTACTGGGTCTGCACCTTGTCGCAATTTCTTGCCCAGCAGATGGTGCCCAAAAAACAGCCGTCCTCATTTGGCAGGTTAAGCAGGGTGCCCCTGTCAAAATTTATAAAATTGGCAACCCGTTGAATCGCCAACTTTATATGTGCGTCAACCTGCTCGGTGGGCAAATTGACAAAACTTGCCCCCATATCCGCTATCAGCGCATATTCACTATACAGTTCAGGATAATTGTCTTCCATGGTGCCCTCAGTGGGCTGAACCTATCAGAAGTGTTGCCTTTCGCCAAGGCCTCTTTCATGCCCTGTGCGCGGGGTAAAGCGCTTCCGTTGCGTGGGTAAAATCAAATATCGCCTTGATTTAATAAACGTGTTATGCTTCACATAAGCCCACAAACGGCCGGCCGCCGGCAGCTGCCGCAAGAAGCGGCATTGCTGTTTGGCAAAAAAGAAAATTTTTATGAACGGGTATATTTTTACTATATTCCTTCAAAAATAAAAAATATTTTTAGACCATTGCGCAATGGCCTGATTTTTCAACCTGCACCGGAATACCCTGAAAAATTTGCGCCGGGCAATACTCCTGATATAATAAATTCTGAAATAACAGAAAAACCTCTTATTTCAGAATGCCTGCTGCCGCAGAAAATGTCGCAAAAAAAACATTTCAAATTTTATTTTTTTATAACAGCATGTTATGACAATAGTGCGAATAAATACAAAATGGCATGCTTTGTGCTTATTTTAACAAGCAAAGGGTTCGCCAATGCTGCCCAAATAGTGCCGCAATAATCCTGGTTCTTCACTGGAAGCGCCGCAATGACGCCAGATGAAAAAACGATCCGCGTCATGGAAGCGCCGCAAAGTTTCCAGTATGCCGCTTTAATGTTGTGAATGTTGTGTTTGCCGAATTTTTTCATTCCGCGCCTGGCGTAAATTGCCTGAGTAGCCTCAACACCCTACTAACTAGGAGGATGTATGTCCGAGAACACCTGTTCAACCCCCTGCGAAATGCCTGTTGACAGACCATGGGAGCCTGTCATAGACCGCCCTACCCCCGATTCGGGAGTCCGGCGCATCGCCAAGATTGTGGGTGACCGGTTAATGGATTTAAGCGGGATAGCCCTGTTCGCGCTTATGCTCCTTACTGTGGTTGACGTTACTCTGCGATCCCTGTTCAACATGCCGGTCAGGGGCAGCATGGAACTTGTGGAAATTTTTATGATAATGGCCGTGTTCCCCGCCTTTATCTGGATACAGAACAATGATACCCACCTGAACGTTGACCTTGTCACCGGCACACTGCCCCTTTCATGGCAGCGGGTGCTGGCCGTTTTTTGCCAGGCTGTAAGCGTTGTGTTTATAAGCATTCTGTCCTATGAGCTGTTCACCCAGACCATGGCGAAAATGCAGGAAGCCGACGCCACCCTGCTGCTTAAGATACCCCTGTGGCCTTTTGTCGGCCTGGCCGCGCTATGCCTTTTGCTGTTGGCTTTTTACACCCTGCTTGACCTGCTTAAATCCATAGACTGTTGCCGGACCATGGGCAAAACCTGGGCCGTGGCCCCGGCCCTTATTCTTGCCATTGCCATATGCGTCATCCCCTTTGCACTGGCCGGAACGCGCTTTGGCTTTTCCCGCGGGGCCTTTGGCGGCGTCATCATGGGCTATATGTTCATTCTTATCCTGGGCGGCATGCCCATTGGCGTGGCAATGCTGGTTTCCGGCCTGCAGGGCCTGATCATCTTCATGCCCAGCGTTGACATCGCCCTGGGCATGGCCGGCGGTTCCCCCTATTACAGCGTGGCCTCTTTGGCCTTCAGCGTTATTCCCATGTTCGTGTTGATGGGTGAACTGGCTTTGTTTGGCGAGGTAAGCACAGACCTGTTCCGGGCGGCCAGCACCTGTCTTGGCAGACTACCGGGCGGCCTGGCCATTTCCAGCGTTTGCGGCTGCGCCGGTTTTGCCGCGGTTTGCGGCGATTCCATGGCAACGGCCATGACCATGGCCTCTGTCGGCCTGCCCGCCATGAAAGAAAAAAATTATGACCCGGCCTTTGGCGCGGCCTGCCTGAGCATAGGCGGTACCCTGGGCATTCTTATTCCGCCTTCCATGGGCTTCATTGTCTATTCTATCGTAACGGAAGAATCGGTCGGCCGCCTGTTTATGGCCGGCATAGTCCCCGGGTTGCTGCTTACCGCCATAATTTGCGCCACCATCGTCATAGTGGCCAGCCTGAACCCCAACCTGGCCCCGCGCGGCGATTCCACCACTATGGGTGAAAAACTGCGCTCTTTGGTGGGCATGCTGCCCATGCTCGGCTTGTTCTCTGTTATCATGGGCGGCATTCTTACCGGCCTGTGTACCCCGACAGAAGGCGGGGCCGTGGGCAGCTTCGCCTGTTTGCTGTACTGCATAGCGCGCGGCCGCCTGAACTTCCATACCTTGCGCCACGCCCTGCGGCAAACCAGCGTGCTTACCGCCAAGATATTCCTTATTCTGATCGGCGTGGGCATTATGGGCTACTTCCTCGCTTCCACCCGTCTGCCCTTCATCCTTACAGACCTTATTGTGGAATCCGGCCTGGGCAAGTACACAATATTGCTTTTGATAATTGTGCTTTACCTCATACTGGGCTGCCTGATGAACGTTATCCCCATGGTCATGCTGGTTCTTCCCGCCCTGTTCCCCACTGTGGTGGCCCTTGGCTTTGACCCAATATGGTTTGGCGTGATCACGGTTCTGCTTATGGAACTGGGGCAGATAACCCCGCCCATAGGGGTTTTGGTGTTCGCCATGAGCAGTGTTGTGCCGGAAGTGCCAATGATGCGCATATTCAAGTACGTGGTGCCCTTCTTCTTCTCCATCTTCTTCTGTGTGCTTCTGCTTACCATTTTCCCGCAGATATGCCTGTTCTTGCCCGATTTGCTGCTGAAGTAGATAGTTATCAACCCTTTTCAGGAGGCGGTTATGTTTAAAAAGTTTATAAAATCCACCGCGGCGGCCCTTGCGCTGCTGGCCGTCAGCGCCCTGCCCGCGCACGCGGCCCAGTATGAAATGAGCGCCACCAGCATGATGATGACCACTCACCCGGTGGTAGCCAGCGCGGTAATACCCATGCTGGAGCTTATAAAAGAGCGCAGCGGCGGCAAGCTGGAAATAACCATGTACAACGCCGGCACCCTGGTGCCGGATGCGGAACTTTACCCCAGCACGGAACGCGGCATAGTGGACATGGCCCTGTTTTTCCCGCCGCGCACCCCGCACCTGTTCCCCATTCTGGTGCTTGGCGATTACCCGTTCCTGTTCACTTCCTCCAGGGCGGCCGGTTTCTCATTGAACGCGTTATATGACAACAACCCGGAATTGCAGAATGAACTGCAAAAAATCCACGTCCTTTCCTTCGCGTCTTCAACGCCCAAAGACCTGGTCAGCATAAAGCCCATACGCAGCCTTGAAGACTTGCAGGGCAAGCGCATTGGCGTGCTTGACGCGGCCTCGTCAGAAGTTATAGCCTTGCTGGGCGGCACGGCCATTACCATGCCCCTGGCCGACATGTACATGGGCCTGCAACGCGGCATGCTGGACGCGGTTTTGGCCCCCATTCCCACCTACCGTTCAACCAAGGTATGTGAAGTGGGCAAGTACATCACCAAATGTAACGTATCTGTAAGCGCGGCCCCCTTCTTTATGAACAAGAAGTCTCATGACAAGCTTCCCGCTGAAGTAAAAAAGGTTGTTGACGATATTTCCGGCTTCCCCTTCACCGCCCTGCACTGCAACTGGGTTGAAAAAAGCACGGAAGCCGACCTCAAGTACCTGATGGAAAACGACAAGGTGCAGGTAATTGCCCTTAGCCCGGAAGAAAGCGCCCGCTGGGCCGCCAAAACCGAACCCATGTATGAAAAATGGAAGGAAAACGCCCGCAAGGCCGGCGTGAAAGACCCTGACGCCATTCTGAAGGAATTGCAGGGTTACGCCAAAAAGTTTAATGCGGTGGAAGCCCAAAAGGCTGAAACAGCCAAATACAAAGACATTCTTGGCAAGCTTTACATGGAATTTTAATCACGGCGCTTAAGCCGCTGATTATCCGGCCAGGGCGGGTACGCGTAAAATATACGCCCGCTCCTTGCCCGCCCTGGCCGGTTTACCCACTGTACCGGAATTGCTTAAATAAATTTTTACTCAACCATATTCAGGAGACCGTTATGTTTAAAAAGCTTATGAAATCCACTATGGCTGCCCTTGTGCTGCTGACCGTCAGCGTTCTGCCCGCGCACGCGGCCCAGTATGAAATGAGCGCCACCAGCATGATGATGACCACCCACCCGGTGGTAGCCAACGCGGTAATACCCACGCTGGAACTTATAAAAGAACGCACCGGCGGCAAGCTGGAAATAACCATGTACAACGCCGGCACCCTGGTGCCGGATGCGGAACTTTACCCCAGCACGGAACGCGGCATAGTGGACATGACCCTGTTTTTCCCGCCGCGCACCCCGCACCTGTTCCCCATTCTGGTGCTTGGCGATTACCCGTTCCTGTTCACTTCCGCCAGAGCGGCCGGTTTTTCATTGAACGCGCTATATGACAACAACCCGGAAATGCAGGAAGAACTGAAAAAAATCCATGTGCTTTCCTTCACCTCTTCAACGCCCAAAGACCTGGTCAGCATAAAGCCCATACGCACCCTTGAAGATTTGCAGGGCAAGCGCGTTGGCGTGCTTGACGCGGCATCGTCCGAAGTTATCGGCCTTTTGGGCGGCACGGCCATTACCATGCCCCTGGCCGACATGTACATGGGCCTGCAACGCGGCATGCTGGACGCGGTTTTGGCCCCCATTCCCACCTACCGTTCAACCAAGGTATGCGAAGTGGGCAAATACATCACCAAATGTAACGTATCTGTAAGCGCGGCCCCCTTCTTCATGAACAAAAAGTCTTATGAAAAACTTCCCGCCGACATCAAAAAGGTTATTGACGACCTTTCCGGCTTTCCGCTTACCGCCCTGCACTGCAACTGGGTTGAAAGAAGCATGGAAGCCGACCTCAAATACCTGGCTGAACACGACGGCGTCCAGGTAATCCCCCTTGCCCCGGAAGAAACCGCCCGCTGGGCCGCCAAGACCGAACCCATGTACGGCAAGTGGAAGGAAAACGCCCGCAAGGCCGGTGTGAAAGACCCTGACGCCATCCTGAAGGAACTGCAAGGCTACGCCAAAAAATTTAACGATGTGGAAGCCCAAAAGGCTGAAACAGCCAAGTACAAGGAAGTGCTAGGCAAACTGTACATGGTGCATTAAAACCTGCCGGTGAAACGGGTTTCCAAAGGGCTGCCGGCCCTTTGGCCGCCGGAGGCATTCTTAAAACAGCACAGCTTCGAAATCTCCAACACAGGCTCCATAAGTCCATCGCAACGCCGGCATACGTAAAAACGCATGCCGGCGTTGTGACTTTCTGTTGGACGCGGCCAATAAATTTAGTCCATTGCAAAAAGGCTATTGCACAATGGCCTCAAATTGCGCTTGACAGCAAGGTTGCTAAAGGAACAAAATTGGCGCTTGCGCTGGAGGCCATTGTGCAACGGCCTCGTTTAAAATAAAACCTGTGACATGCCGATGCAACACCTTAAAGCCTTGCTTGCCAGCCTTTTTGCCCGCCTGCGCCGCTTTCTTGGCTGGGAACAGCCGCGCCGTTCCATTCCCTTCCGCGTCTGGCGGTTTTTTCTGTTTATCTTTATTTTGCTGGCGCTTGACGTGGGCCGTTATGCCTTTTGGCCCCCGGTCTGGCTGTTGGAAACGCGCAACCCGCAAAGCACCGCCTTTATGGATCTGCGCCGGGATGAACGCGAAGATGCCGGAAAAACCGGCGAGCTGAAATATACCTGGGTGGACTGGAAAAAAATTTCCCCCAACCTCAAACTGGCCGTAACCATTGCCGAAGATGACGGATTTTGGGACCACAACGGCTTTGACCTTGAAGGCATGAAAGACGCCATGCTGCGCAATATTGCCCGGAACAAACTTTCCGCCGGGGGCAGCACCATAACCCAGCAACTGGCGAAAAATCTTTACCTTTCACCCTCGCGCAACCCCATACGCAAGCTGAAAGAGGGAATTTTGGCCACACGGCTGGAATTGCACCTGGATAAACAGCGCATTCTGGAACTATACCTGAATGTTGTGGAATGGGGGGACGGCATATTCGGGGCCGAAGCGGCGGCCCGGCATTACTTCAACTGTTCCGCCGCCAACCTTGGCCCGCGCCAGGCGGCAATTCTGGCCGCCATGCTTCCCAACCCCCGCCGCTTGCAACCCGGCGGCCGCTTTGTGCAGCGCCAGGCGGATATTCTGCTTGGCCGCATGAACAGGCGGTAAGCTTGCTAGCCATGATAGAATATGGGGCACAACGCGGCAAAAAAGCATTATGCGGCGGTCTTCATGCTGTTCCCCGGCAGTTTCAACCCTGAACAATTTTCCCCGTATCCACCGCGGAATAACCGGCAAGCGAATCAAGCTCCTTTCTTAGCGCGGCGGACTGCAACACGTCCATAAGCGCCGTAATGCCGGGGTGGGCGCACAAATCCGCCGGAATTATCAAATCACAGCGCGTTACCGCAAGCGGCACAAAACCCAGGCCAAAGGCTTCCGCCACAATGCGCAAGCCCAGGGCCGCGCCGGCGCTGCCGCTTGCCACGCGCAACGCGCCTTCTTCATGCGAACGCGCTTCATCGGCATAGCCCGCGACCATAAAAACCGGCAGCCCGCGCCGTTCCAGCTGTTCATCCAAAAGCTTGCGCAAGGCGGAGCCTTCTTCCCGGTTCACAAAACGTGTGCGTTGATTGGCTATATCTTCCACCCCGCGTATGCCCAGGGGGTTGCCGTGGGCAACCATCAGGCCTTCTTCCTGCACGGAAAAGGCGATTATCCGGCAGGCCAGTTCCGGCGACAGGGCGCGCACGGCCTCCACATTGCTTTCCACCGCGCCAAAGCTGTGGTAATGCATGCCCGCCACATGGGCGTTGCCCCCGCTTACTGCCAGCAGGGCCTGACGGCTTGAGGCAAAGGCGGTATGCGCCCGAATGCCGGGGGCCACGCGGCCCACCAGCCCGCCCAGCACGCTCAGGGCCGGGTCGCAGCCCATAACAAGAATGGTGTTTGCCAGCTGGGCCTGGCGCAACTGGCAGTCAAGCCCCCCGTCCGGCAAAAGCAGGGCGTCTGAAGCTTCCAACCTGAACTGCGGCCTTATGGAAGCAGGCTGCGGCACCCCGATAAGCCTGTCCCTTACCCGCGCCAAAACAAGCCTTGCCCCAGGGGCGCTTCCATACGGCAAATGCGGCAGGCCAGGTTCCGCCGGGGCATCTTCCACAAACAGCATTTCAACAGTGCAGCCCAACGCCCTGGCCAGGCGAAGCGCCACAGCGGTATTGGGCAGGTAACGGCCAGATTCCACATCATAGACCGCCTGACGCCCCAGCCCTGTCAAGCGCCCCAGCTCATCCTGCGACAGCCCCTTGCGCCTGCGGTATTCCTTTACCATGCAGCGTATGTCCGTCCCGCTCATAACCAGCCTCCGCCTTTCTTCACGCTTTCGCTCCTGTCCGCTCATTTTGCCGCCCTGTTGACAATATTTAGCACAGCGTCTAAGAACACACAATGACGTGTATACACGTCATTTATACATCGCGTCAGATGACGCCACACCCCGTAAGGCCGAGGTTTGTAAAGTTCACCCCGCAACAATTTTTATTCCGGAGGCCCGCATGACCCGCATCTTCAAGGTATTGGCTCTGGCGCTTGTTTTGTTCCCACTCTTTGCCGCCGGGCCTGCAAAGGCGGCAGAGGCGGATATAACCGTGTTCGCCGCCGCGTCCACCACAAACGCGCTTACGGAAATCGCCAAAATTTATGAGGCGGAAGGCAACGGCAAGGTGGCGCTTTCCTTCGCTTCATCTTCCACCCTTGCCAGGCAGATAGAAAACGGCGCCCCGGCAGATGTGTTCCTTTCCGCGAATACGGAATGGATGAATTACCTTGAGGAAAAAGGCCTGCTGCTGGGTAATAGCCGCATCAACCTTTTGGGCAACCGCATAGTTTTTATTGTGCCCGCGTCAAGCCAGGCGCAACCCCTGACCGTGGCCCCCGGCCTTGACCTGCTTGCCATCCTTGGCAAAGACGGACTGCTGGCCGTTGGCGACCCGGCCCACGTGCCGGTGGGCAAATACGCCAAAGAGGCCCTGACCCGCCTGAATTTGTGGGGCCAGGTGGAAGGGCGCGTTGCCCCGGCCAAGGACGTAAGGGCCGGGCTGGTGCTGGTTGAACGGGCCGAAGCCCCGCTGGGCATTGTTTATGCCAGTGACGCCGCCATTTCAGACAAAGTGCGCGTTGTGGGCGCGTTCCCTTCAGACGGGCAGGACATAGCCTACCCGGTGGCCGCGCTGAAAACAGCCAACAGCAAGGCCGCGCTGGCCTTCATCCAATTCCTTGACGCGCCAAAGGCAAAAGAAATATGGGCGCGTTACGGGTTTGAGGTAAAATAATGCTTTTTTCTTTGACCCCAATGGAGGCCGACGCGCTATGCCTAAGCCTTAAAGTGGCCTGCGGGGCCACGCTGTGCAGCCTGCCCTTTGGGGTGCTGCTGGCCTGGGCGCTTTCCCGCCTGCGCTTTCCCGGTAAAAGCCTGCTGGATGGTTTGCTGCATCTGCCGCTGGTTCTGCCCCCGGTAGTCATTGGTTACATGCTGCTGCTAGCTCTTGGCCGCAACGGGGTTATCGGGAAAATGCTTTATGAAAGCTTCGGCATAAGCATTGCTTTTACCTGGAAGGGGGCCGTGGCGGCTTCCGCCGTTATGGCCTTCCCTTTGCTGGTGCGCGCGGTGCGCCTTTCCTTTGACGCGGTGGACAAAAGGCTGGAAATGGCCGCACGCACGCTTGGGGCCGGGCCGTGGCGCGTTTTTTTCACCATTACCCTGCCGCTTTCCATCCCCGGCATTGTGGCCGGAATGGTGCTGGCCTTCGCGCGCAGCCTTGGGGAATTTGGCGCGACAATCACCTTTGTTTCCAACATCCCCGGCCAGACGCAAACCCTGCCCCTTGCCCTTTACACCATGACCCAGGTGCCGAATGGCGAAAGCGCGGCCCTGCGCCTGTGCGCCATTGCCACAGTTATTGCCCTGCTGGCCCTTGTAACGGCCAATTGGCTGGAAAAACGCCTTACGCGAAGGTTATAGGGCTGAAGCATGCGCGTAAACTTGCAACTTCGGCAGGGCAGCTGCCATATTGACGTGGCCTTTCAGGCGGCGGAAAACAGCATAGCCGCCCTGTTCGGCCCGTCCGGGGCCGGTAAAAGCTCTATAATCAACATGGTTGCCGGGCTGCTGACCCCAAATTCCGGCAGCGTGTTCATACGCGGGCGCTGCCTGTTTGATTCCGCGCGCGGCATCAACCTGCCGCCTGAAAAAAGGAATGTCGGGTATGTATTTCAGGAAGGCCTGCTCTTCCCGCACCTGTCCGTCAAAAACAATCTGCTTTACGGCCTGCGCCGCGCCCCAAAAGGCAACAACGGCGCGAGTTTTGACCAGATTGTCAGCCTGTTGGGCATAGAACAGCTTCTTGCCAGAAAGCCCGCCACCCTGTCCGGCGGGGAAAAACAGCGCGTGGCCTTTGGCAGGGCAATCCTTTCCAACCCGGACATCCTGCTTATGGATGAACCGCTGGCATCTTTGGACGCGGCCAGAAAGCGGGAAATGCTGCCCTTTATCCGGGACATGAACAGCCTGCTCGGCATCCCGGTCTTGTACGTAAGCCATTCTCTTGAAGAAATACTTGCGCTGACAGACAATATCATCCGGCTGGAAAACGGCAGGATAGCCCCGGCCGGGCTTGGGTAAGAATGCCTCCGGCGGCCAAAGGGGG
>JAVBMP010000161.1:0-27735 GCA_031552315.1 Desulfovibrionaceae bacterium
CCGTTGCACAATGAGAATTTTTGTTCTTTTACAAGGAGTGCGAGTTCCGTGCGGAGGGAGTATATTCAAGCATATATGACCTTCGCGCGGGACGAAGCACGACGCAGTAAAAGGGCAAAAAGGCCATTGTGCAATGGCCTCTATTTGAATTTTCCGCTTGCCGGCGGGTTGCATGCGCGGCGCAATTCGCTCTGTTGACAACATGGCGTCCGCTGCCTTATGGTTTTGCGATTTTTACAGCTGAAACTATTACCAGAATTAAGGGGTGTGTTGTGAACAACGAAAAATCCGGCAGAGAATCTTTGGCTACCCGTCTGGGCTTCATTCTTATTTCCGCCGGGTGCGCCATCGGCCTTGGCAACGTATGGCGCTTCCCGTTTATTACCGGGAAATACGGCGGCGCGGCCTTTGTGCTTATTTATCTTTTCTTCCTTTTCCTTATGGCCATGCCCATCATGGTTATGGAATTTTCCGTTGGCCGGGCTTCACGTCAAAGCGTTGTAAATTCCTTCCGGGTGCTCAAGCCGGGCAGCAAAAAATGGTCGCTGTTCGGGTGCGTGGCCCTGTTCGGCAACTATCTGCTTTTGATGTTTTATACCACTGTAACCGGCTGGATGCTGGCCTATACCTGGTTCAGCGCCAGCGGCAAGCTTAATGGCCTTAACCCGGAAGCTGTGGGCAACGCCTTTGGCGGCCTGCTTTCCCAGCCGGAAGCCGTGGTCGGCTGGATGGCCCTTGCCATTTTTATTGGCGCGGGCATTTGCATAATGGGCCTGCGTAACGGGGTGGAAAGAATCACCAAGGTCATGATGACCGCGCTGTTTGTGATTATGCTGGTTCTTGTGGTACGCGCCGTTACCCTGCCGGGGGCGGAAGGCGGCCTGCGCTTTTACCTGCTGCCGGACTTTGCCCGGCTGCAAGAAAACGGGGTGTGGAACAGTATTTACGCCGCCCTGGGCCAGGCCTTTTTTACCCTTAGCATAGGCATTGGCAGCATGGCCATTTTTGGCAGCTACATAAGCCGAGACCGCAGCCTTACAGGCGAAGCCGTTATTATTACCAGCCTTGACACCAGCGTGGCCATTCTTTCCGGCCTGATCATCTTCCCCATATGCTTTGCCTACGGGGTGGACGTTGGCGCCGGGCCGGGCCTGGTATTCGTCACCCTGCCCAACATGTTCAACAACATGCCCATGGGCCAGCTGTGGAGCATTCTTTTCTTCCTGCTTATGAGCTTTGCCGCGCTTTCCACCGTTGTGGCGGTGTTTGAGCATATCATTTCCAACAGCATGGACGTGCTGGGCTGGAGCCGCAAAACCGCCTGCATTGTGAACGGCCTGCTGCTTTTTGTACTTTCCTTGCCCTGCGCCCTTGGCTTCAACCTGCTTTCCGGCTTCACGGTAATGGGCGGGGTGCTTGACCTTGAAGACTTTATACTCAGCAACAACCTGCTGCCTCTGGGCGCGCTTTGCTACCTTATTTTCTGCTGCACCCGCTACGGCTGGGGCTGGAAGAACTTTATAGCGGAAGCAGACCACGGCAAAGGCCTTAAATTCCCAAAAATGCTGCGCTTTTACTTCACCTTTGTGGTGCCGGTAATTGTGCTTGTTGTGTTCATATTCGGGTACCTTGACAAGTTCCCGCAATTGCGCGCATTACTGGGAATGTAAAATCCGCACTCTATGCCGCCCGGTAAAAGCCGGGCGGCGTAATGAATGTTCCCCTTTGAAAGGAGCTTTTTAATGTTCAGACCAGCCTTGCTTCGCAATGTTTTTTTGCCGCTTGCCCTCATTATTTTTTTGGCCCTGCCGGCCATGGCGGCCGAAACAACCGCCCCGTCCGGTGAAGCGCTTCAGGCGGAAAAACCGGCCCCGCCGCAACAGGCCCCGGCCAATGCCGCCCCCCGTCCCGCCCCGGAACGCAGCGGCACAGTGCTTGGCATTGAGCATGACGGCAAAGACGCCCTTGGCGCAAAACTTTCTTTCCAGCTTAAAGAACTGTTCGGCAATTCCTCACGCTTTTCCTTAAGCAACAACAAAAGCGAAGCGCGCTTCAAGCTGTTGCTTTCCACCCAGCCGGAATTTGCCGACCGCCCCAACCTGGGTTCCGTTTACGCCCTTGTCTGGGTTTATTCGCATGGCGACAATGTGCTTGGCTACTACCTTGCAATGGAAAGCGGCGTAATAAACCCGGAAGATGTTGACGGCCTGGCCGCCCGCATTGCGGAAAAAACAGACGGCATTGCCGCGCGTTACGCCTTTTTGAAAGAATAGCGCTTCAACCGGGCCTGCGCAAAAAAACAACCCGCCCCCGGTAATTCGCCCCTGGTAATTCGCCCCTGGTAATTTGTTTGAAAGGGCGCTTTTCGCGAAGCCACGTTCTTCACAAAAGCGCCCTTTTTATAATTTTGAAGGAAGCATATGAAAAGGCAAAAAGTTTGGGATTTATACGCCAAAATTTATGACAAGCTTTTTACGCAAAAAACAAGCCTTACCCCCACCCGCCGCGTGGTGCTGGAATTTTTGCGTGACGTAATAACGGACCCGCTTCAAGAATACAAGGTGCTTGATTGCGGCTGCGGCACCGGGCGGCTGCTTTTTGACCTGAATGAAAAATACAAAAATTACAACCTGAAGCTTGAAGGCATAGACCTTTCACGCAAAATGCTTGAACAGGCGGAACGCCGCAACCAGGCCGGGAATATCGGCTTCAATTGGGGCGATATTAAAGATTTTCGCGGCGCTCGCCAATATGATGTTATAATTTGCACCCATGCCCTTTCCTACTTCCCCGGGGTGGAAGAAGTTGTGAAAAACTTTTATTCCCTGCTTAAGGAAGGCGGCACCTTTTGCCTTGCGCAAACCGCGCCGGATAACCGCTATGATAAAGCCATTCTGCGCCTTTTGAAGCTGGTAACCAGTGAATCTGTCTTCCATTCCACTGAAGAAATCAAAAGCCTGCTAAGCGGCAACGGCTTTGACCGCATGGAACTGCAATACATCAAAGAAACCAAGCTGATGCCAACAATCTTCGCCCTTAAATGCCGTAAAAGCCAGGCTGAACAGCATTGTTAAAAAAGTGAATTGAGGCCGTTGCACAATGAGAATTTTTGTTCTTTTACAAGGAGTGCCCCTATCCCGTAGTTCCGTGCGGAGGGAGTATATTCAAGCATATATGACCTTCGTGCGGGACTACGGAACATGGGCACGACGCAGTAAAAGGGCAAAAAGGCCATTGTGCAATGGCCGCAATTTTGTTCCCCGGCACGGAGGAAGGGACTTTTTATCAAAGGGGCGTGCCCTTATGACACCTGCCTGTAATAAAAAGCTTTTGCAACGCGGCCAAAGGGCAAAAAAGCAACTTTTAAGGGCGCTATCTATTATGATATTCAAAAATAAGCTTGCATATGTTTTACCCACAGGCTATAGCGTAGGTAAGGTTGTTAACTCAAGGCAGGTGTATAATGACAGGTGAAAAAATTCTTGTTGTGGACGATGAAAAGCATATCCGTATGCTTTATAAAGACGAACTCCTGAATGAGGGGTACGCCGTAGCGGTATCTGACGGGCAGGAACCCATTCTTGACCTGATAGAAAAAGAAAACCCCAAAGTGGTCATCCTTGATATTAAAATCGGCCCGAATATTTCCGGCCTTGATCTTTTGCAGACCATACGCAGCAGATACGCCGCGTTGCCGGTTATCTTGAGTACCGCCTACGACAGCTTTCAACATGACCTTAAATCTATTGCCGCCGATTTTTATGTTGTGAAGTCGGTTGACGCCACAGAACTTAAAGACAAGGTGCGCCTGGCAATGCAAAAGGCCAAAAAGTCCTGAGGCCGCCAGTTCAGCGTTGTTTGTGCCTGAAGCAGTAAACCCCGGCCATGCGGTTAGCATGGCCGGGGTTTATCGTTATTTCAAGCGTAAACCACTCTAGAATGTATAGCGCAAACCGGCGGATATCTGGTGCATATAAAGATTTTCCGCCTTGCCGGAACTGGAATAGTTGCCGCTGTTGGTTTGCAGTCTGCCGCTGCTTTCGCCTTCACCCAGGCTTACAAAACGGTACCCGGCGTCAACAGTCCAGTTTGAGTCAAGGTCAATGCCCACGCCAAGGCCAAGATTCCAGGCGAAATTGGTGGACTTTGAAGAACTGGAATCACGAATAAGCACTGTGGGGTGAGCCTGGTCATACCCTTCAAGGCTGTGATCCGTTTTCACAAACGCCATGCCAAGGCCCCCGGTAAGGTAGGGGGTGAACATGGATCCGGTATAGAAATCATAATAAAGGTTGGCGAA
Source organism: Desulfovibrionaceae bacterium (assembly GCA_031552315.1). Classification (GTDB taxonomy): domain Bacteria; phylum Desulfobacterota; class Desulfovibrionia; order Desulfovibrionales; family Desulfovibrionaceae; genus JAVBMP01. The sequence goes on from JAVBMP010000161.1 coordinate 4,301, forward strand.
AAGGGTATTGGCGTCAAATTCCAGCTTGCCTTTTTCCTGCCAGCCGTTTCTCAGAAGGTCTCTGGAAACGGAAGACTTGCTGAGTATGGCGTATTCCAGTTCCACACGCACCGGCAAGGTTGTCATGGCGGCGAAATTGTAACCCACGGCCAGGGCGCCGCCGAAGTTCGTGTCATATTTGTCGTTCATGCTCCAGCTTTCATTGCGGCCGCCCGGCGCGGAAAAACTTTCACTCATGCCGGACATAAGGGTAAAGCCCACAATAAGTTTCGGGGCCACATAAATGCCGGTGCTGCCGGTGCCCGCCTGGGCAAACGCCGGAAGAAGCAACAAAGACGTCAATGTCAAAACCTGTATTATTCTTTTCATACAATCCTCCATAAGCTTATTGTCAAATTTAAATGTTAAAGCCGTATGCCGGCCAGGGTGATTTACGCCTTGAGGCCGTTGTACACTGGCCTGGCCTTGTTTTGGCGGCTGTTACCGGGGATGCTGTTTGCGCCATTGCCATGGCTCCAATGGCGTTGCCCCGCCCCAAAGCCCGGCTTTACGCGCTTTGGCCTCTTTTTGCAGGGGCAACCAGGCCTCTTTCCATGGCGATTCACAATATTGATAATAAACCCAGGCATGGCCGGCGCGCAGCAGTTCGGCGTTCAGCACGCGGCCCCCGGGCAAAGTAACTATGCCGACTATGCGGTTGTATTGGTCGCGGTATTGTTCTTCAACCTTCACGCGGGCATTCATGCACAGCCCGGCGCTGAAGTTTCTGGCGGCCTTGCCGCCTTCCTGCGCCCCTTCCGGGGCGTCTATGCCATAAAGGCGCACCCTTTCCCGGCGGCCATTCGGCAACAGGACAACAAGGCTGTCCCCGTCCGGGACATCTTGCACCTGGCCAAAGACAGATGCCTTTTCGCCTGGCCCGCCTTGTACAGATGGCGCTGACACGCCTTGCCCGAATGGCGCTGACACGCCTTGCCCGAATGGCGCTACCACGCCTTGCACAGATGGCGCTACCACGCCTTGCGCGGATAACGCTGGCCCGGCGTCCTGCCGCACATTGCCTGCCCGGCTGCTTTCCTGGACTTGAACTGGCGCTTCAGCGGAAAAATCCGCCCCCGGTTGCCGGTTGCCGGAAAAGAACCATACGGCGGCGGATAATACCAGCAACAAGATTGTTGCCGGCGCAACTTTTTTTCGCCGCCCGTTCAAGCCCATGTTATCCTCATTAAATATCTAACCACTTAAAAATATATTACAAATGCATATAGATAATTCAAGTTTTATTTCTTTGGAATAAAACAATAAAAATATATGCATTTTTGCGTTTTCAAGAAATTTTCTTGACTAATTTATAATAAACTTTAGAAAGCTTGTCAAATATTAAAATACTTTTCTTTGCCGTCAGAGTAAAGTAAGCTGTAACTGGCGCATTTCATCATCAAGACAAAGCGCTGTAATTTTAAGAACTTGTGTTTTCCGCCAGGTTTTACCGTTGCGTTTGGCCCGGCATTTGCCCGGCATTTACGTTGCAGGCAGGCGCAAGTTCCGGAGAAATCATGTTCCTTTCCACGTTTGGCAATTACCTGAAGGCCCGCTGGGCGCACCCGCAAGGCTATAAAGCCGTGCTGGCCCTTGGCTTGCCCATGATCATAAACATGGCTTCGGCCACCATTATGCAGTTTACAGACCGGCTTTTTTTAAGCCGCTATTCGCTGGATGCCATTGCGGCGTCTTTGCCCGCCGCCAATATTTCCCTTACCTGCTTCCTTACCCTTAGCGGGCTTTGCAGTTATTCATCCGTGCTTATAGCCCAGTACACCGGCGCGAAAAGGCCGGAAATGGCCGGCCCGGCGCTGTGGCAGGGCCTGTGGTGCGGCTTTGGCGGCTGCCTGATTTTATTGCTGCTTTGCCTGCCGGCGGAAGGAATTTTCGCCCTGGCTGGGCACAGCCCGGAAGTGCAGCGGCTGGAAACGCCATACTTCCAAATTCTTAACGTGGGGGCGTGTTTTTCATTACTGGCGGGGGTGGTAAGCACCTTTCTTTACGGGCGCGGGCACAGCAGGCCGGTTATGCTGGCCGGGCTGGCGGCGGCGGCGGTGAATATTCCGCTGGATTACGCGCTTATTTACGGGCCGGGCTTTTTCCCTGAATGGGGCATTCATGGCGCGGGCGTAGCCACGGCCTGCGGCGGGTTGCTGAACCTTCTGCTGCTTTTCCCGCTGGTCTTCAACCGGAAAAACGATTCCGAATTTCGGGTATTGCGCGGCTGGAAGCCGGATTGGGCGCTTTTGAAAAAGCTGTTGCGCTTTGGCCTGCCAAGTTCCTTCAACTTTTTTGTGGAACTGGGGGCCATTTCCTGGTTCATTCTGGAAATAGGCCGCCTTGGCGCGGTGGAACTGGCCGCGGCCAACATTGTTTTTTCCATAAATTCCATCGTGTTCCTGCCCATGGTCGGCCTAAGCATAGCCCTTTCCACCCTGGCCGGGCATTCCATGGGCCGGGGCAAGCCACAAGAGGTTGTTGAACTGGCAAAAACCGCCCTGCCCCTTTCCCTTTGCTATGCCGTGCCGCTGGTAAGCCTGCTTATTCTTTGTTCCGGCACGGTGGTGGATATTTTTGCCACGCGGGGCAGCCAGGCCGCATCTTTTGCGGATGTGCGCGTATTGGCTGTCAACCTGCTGTTCTTTATTGGAATTTATGTATTTGGCGATGCCATAAACCTTGGCATATTCGGGCTGCTTAAGGGCGCGGGAGATACCTTTGCCGTGCTGTGCATTGTAGTGGTGGGGGTGGGCGGCTTTCTTTGCGCGCCCCTGCTGGTTTTCATCAAAATTTTGCATTACCCTTTAAGCATTTATGATATGTGGATTATCTTCTCCATTTACATTTACGCCCTTTCCGTTATGGTTATTTGGCGTTTTGGAAGCGGAAGGTGGAAAAATATCCGCGTAATCGGCAAGGAAAATTTCTAAAAACGGAGGACAATATGTTGGTTGTCATTGCGAATGTGGTGGTAAAAAACGGCAAGTCAACAGACTTCATTGTGGCGGCGCAAGATTGCATCGCGAACACCCGCAAGGAAAAAGGAAACCTTTCCTACACCCTTTTCGCCAATACGGAAGATGAACGCAAACTGAGCTTTGTGGAAGAATGGGAAAGCCAGGCAGCCCTGGATGAACACGTAAAAACCAGCCACTTCATCGCCCTGATTGAAAAAACAAAGGACATGCTGGCAGAACCCATGAAGGTTGATGTGTACAAAGCGGAAAAGCTGGCCTGATCCCGCGATAAAAACGTCTTCAAGGACGCAACACAAGGCGCGGCGCGGTTTAGCCGTGCTGGCGCGCCGCGCCTTCAAAAGTACCCGGCCTAGGCAGTGTCGTCACGAGCGTGAATTTTGTTCTCTGACGCAGGCAGAGGGCAAAAGGCTCCTCGTGACAACCCGGCCTAAATCAGCAATACCCGGCGGAAAGTATCGCCTTGCTGAAGTCGTAGGTATTGCTCATGTCGCTGTTGCCGCTGTTCAGGGCGTCCAGCGTGCCGGAAACCAGGTCTTTGTTGTTGTCCCAGCAGTAGGAATCCATTATCGCGCCCTTGTCCTGATAGGCGGCGGAAAGAATGGATTTGCTAAGGTCATACATATCGCTCATGGAATCGCCCTTGCTGGTTCCATAAAGCGGGCTGTTCAGCGCGTTCAGGGTGCCGGAAACTATGTCTCCGTACATCCGGGCCGATTCCACAGCCCCGGCCATTGTCGCCATGCTTGCCGCCATATCGTTTGCCATGTTCCCTCCTCAAAAAAAGCCTGCCTGTTGTAGGGCGTTTCAGGTTTGAACCGCCATCCCGGCGTTGCAGGCCAATGTAAAACCGCCGCCGCTTGCGTGCAAAGGCCATTGCATAATGGCCCTGTGAATGGATAAAATCTATTCCATTTCTCTTATCGTCCGGCGCAAAAAAAACTTTAGGCAAAATTTATATGGATAAAATAAAACAAAATGGCTAGTATAAGACCATTGCACAATGAGCAATTTTGTTCTTTTACAAGGAGTGCAAATTCCGGGCGAAGGGAGTATATTCAAATATATATGACCTTCGCACGGGATGAAGCACAACGCAGTAAAAGGGCAAAAGGGCCATTGTGCAACGGTCTTAGTATGATAGAATCTTGTCTACAACATTAATATTCATTGAGGGTTATATGCGCATTTATATTGCAGCTTCATGGAAGCATCAGCACGCCGTTGAAATGCTTACTGAATTTCTTGAAGCAAAGGGGCATGAAATACTTTCCTGGTTGCGTGAAGGCAGGCCGGAAGAGGCATTTTTATCCAAACGTGAACTTACCGCCTTTATAAATTCCGATGAAGGCAGGCGGGTGTTCAATTTTTGCGTCACGTCCGCCACAAAGGCGGATTTGCTGATATACCTTGGCCCGTCCGGCTGCGACGCCTGGGCGGAAGTTGGCGCGGCGCACGGTTCCGGCGTGCCCATCTTCGGTCTGCTGGCAAAATCTGAAGATGTAGGCCTGATGCGCCACATGGTCAAAGACTGGTTTTCTTCCGTACAAGACCTTGTGAATGCCGTGGAAAAAATGCGGGCGGAAAAATCAAAGTAACATACCGAAATATATCTACTTTTAAAATTTTACTTGACAAATGGGAAAAAGATTGAATAGAGCAGTTCAGCTTTAGAATGTAATTTCCCGGAGGGCACCATTATGAACATGACACGCAAAGACCGCACTGAAGGCATCTACAGCCGCCGTGAGGTGCTGGATGAAGGCGAACGCCGCCAGTTTTACCTTATTCAGCTTAAAGACCTGCTGGCCTACGCCTACAGATATTCCGAAGACGTTAAAAAGCGCTTTGACCGCGCCCAGTTTAATGTTGAAAAATTCAAACAGCTTTCAGACCTGAAGCACATTCCCATCCTTAAAAAGAAAGAGCTTATCTTTTTGCAATCCATGGGTCCGCGCCTGGGCGGGCTTTTAACCAAAGACTTGGGCGAGCTGAAGCGCGTATTCCTTTCCCCCGGCCCGATTTTTGACCCGGAAGACCGCATGGATGACTACTGGGGCTATACGGAAGCCTTTTATTCCGTTGGCTTCCGCCCCGGCGATGTGGCGCAAATAACCTTCAACTATCACCTTTCTCCCGCCGGGCTTATGTTTGAAGAACCCTTGCGCAACCTTGGCTGCGCTGTTGTGCCCGCCGGGCCGGGCAACGCTTCCACCCAGCTGGAAATAATGCAAAAGCTGCGGGTTTCCGGCTATGTCGGCACCCCCAGCTACCTTATGCACCTGGCCCAAAAGGCGGAAGAAAAAGGCATGAACCTGCGCAAGGATCTGTTTTTGGAAGTGGCCTTCGTCACCGGGGAAAAATTTTCAGAAAAAATGCGCAACCAGTTGGAAAAAAAGTTTGACGTCATCATGCGCCAGGGCTACGGCACCGCCGACGTGGGCTGCGTGGGCTATGAATGCTTCCACAAAACCGGCCTGCACATTGCCAACCGCACCTATGTTGAAATTTGCCACCCGGATACCGGCATACCACTGAAAGACGGCGAAGTGGGCGAAATTGTTGTAACCGCCTTCAATAAAACCTACCCGCTTATCCGTTTTGCCACCGGCGACCTTTCATACATTGACCGTTCCCCCTGCCTGTGCGGCCGCACCAGCCCGCGCCTTGGCAACATTGTGGGCAGGGTGGACACCACGGCCCGCATCAAGGGCATGTTTGTATACCCGCATCAGGTGGAACAGGTGCTCTCACGCTTTGAAGAAATCAAGCGCTGGCAGATAGAAGTAACCAACCCCGGCGGCATTGATGAAATGGTGCTGTACATTGAAGCCACAAGCTTCAAGCGGGAAGACGAACTGCTGCACCAGTTCCGTGAACGCATCAAGCTGCGCCCGGAACTGAAGGTGCTGGCACCCGGTTCGCTGCCGCCGCAAATCAAGCCCATTGAAGACAAGCGCGTTTGGGATTGATTTTAATAAACAGATTGGCCGTTCGTCACCTTGGCGAACGGCCATTTTGCGATGCCCTCAATCTGTTATGGAATGCCGTCGGCGATAAGGGGCTCCGCACCATCAGATTGATGACAAACCCCGCAAGGCCGGGTTTTGTAAAGGCACGCCCGCTTCGGCGCTTTACGGCGGCAATAAATGCCGCCTGCGCCTACGCGGCGGGCTGTTGACAAAGAGGACTTTGTCAACAGCCTAAGGGGCTCCGCCCCTTAACCCCGCGCGGGGAAATGATTTCCCCGCGACCCCTCGTCAGGGTTTGCTAAAATGAAAGTCAATTTTTTTACACGGCAACCGGAGGTCAAATGCCCAAAATCAATATAAAACTTTTGGCCTGCCTGCTTGCCCTTGGCCTGCTTTCCGCCTGCTCCGGCAAGGGGCATGAACCCGCCGCCCCATGGGAGGCCCCACCCTTTACCCTGGCGGAAAATATTGAAACCCGCCTGGTTCTGCCCGGCGGCCAGCCTGTGGAACCCGGCATTTTTTTGGCCCGCCTGCGGGGCGCGGAAATTATTTTGATGGGTGAACAGCACGATTCCGTCTGTGACCACCTTGCGCAAGCCGCTGTGCTGGAATTTATGGCCCAAACCGGGATGAACCCGGTGCTGGGGCTGGAAATGGTCAGCCGTGACAAGCAAAAAACACTTGACCGCTTCAATGCCGGTGAAATAACGCTGGCGGAACTGCCCGCCGCCCTGAACTGGAAAACGGACTTTGAACTTTACCGCCCCATTCTTGAAGTGGCGGAAAAATGGCGCGTGCCGGTGCAGGCCCTTAACCTGCCGCGTGAAGTCGTGCAGGCGGCCCGGAAGCAGGGTGAGAAAATACTTGACCGCCCCCCTTACGCCCGCTGGAAGCCCACCCCGCTGCTTTTACCCCTGCCCGAACAGCAGGCGGAACTGGAAGCGGTATATAAAAACCATTTCATGATGATGGGGCAAAAAAAATCTGGCCCCCGGCAAGCCATGGCCCCGCAAAAATCCCCGCAAAACCCTGGTCAGGCCCCAAACATACCCCAGACCCCACCGCGGGCCATAACTCAGGCCAATGCCCAGGCCTCACCGCAGGCCGTAACCCAGGCCAATCCCCAAGCCAACCCACAAGACATAGCTCAGGCCAAGGCCCAGGCCAAGGCCGGGGGCTTTAAAAATTTCTTGCTGGCTCAGGCCCTGTGGGATTCCGCCATGGCGGAAAACGCCCTGGACGCGCTGTTGAAAACACAACGCCCGGTGCTGGTTCTGGCCGGCACCATGCATGTTGACTACGGGCGCGGCATAGCCTGGCGCATAAACGCCGCCGCGCCGGAAGCGCGCGTTCTGCTGCTGCGTCCCTGGCGCATGACGCCCAGCGTGGAATTTCCCGGCACCCTGCCGCCTGAAAACATGGCAGACATCTATTACCTTTGCCAGCGCCGCCAAAAATAGCCCGGCCTGCTCCAGACGCCCCCGCCGCCCCGCCATTCTCCTGCCATACTTTTTGCTTGCAAGAAGCGCCCACTACAGGTAAAATTGTCTTTTGAGCGTGCGCCCCCGCCGCTTAAGCGTTTGAAACCCAACGCAAATTGGCGTTGTGCTGTTTCTTTGCAAGCGTTCTTTTTCGCCGCCTTTTTGTAAAGGCCTGCCCCGGCAACGCGGCAACGGGCCATTTTGGCATGTAGGCAAATGTTTTGCGCGTCCACCATGGCCGCGCATGAACATTTAAATATTGGTGTGTTAATGTCCTTAAGGATAATCCTTTAAACCTTTATGGGAGTGTTTATGAAAGCTTTGCTGCATGCAAAAAAATCCCTCTGCCTGCTGGTGCTGGCTTCCCTTATGCTGGTTCCCGGCTTTGAAGCCACCAAGGCCCACGCCGATGAATTTATTACCATAGGCACCGGCGGCATCACCGGGGTTTACTACCCGGTAGGCGGGGCCATTTGCCGTTTGGTGAACAAAGACCGCAAGGCCACCGGCCTGCGCTGCACGGTTGAATCCACCGGGGCTTCCGTTTTTAACGTGAACGCCATTGGCGCGGGCGACCTTACTCTGGGCATTGTACAAAGCGACATTCAAAGCTACGCCTATAACGGCACGGAACAGTTCGCGGCCAACGGCGGCAACAAAAAGCTGCGCGTGCTTTTTTCTCTTTACGCGGAAGCCTTTACCCTGGTTGCGCGTGATGACGCCAAAATCAACTCCTTCAAAGACCTGGCCGGCAAGCGCGTGAACCTGGGCGACCCCGGTTCCGGCAACCGCGGCACCATGGAACTTTTGATGAAGGAATACAACTGGACGCCCAAAACCTTTGCCCTGGCCACAGACCTTAAGCCCGCCGAAATGGCCGGCGCCCTGTGCGATGACAAAATAGACGCCTATGTGTACGTTGTGGGCCACCCCAACGCCTCCATCAAAGAAGCTTCCACCACTTGCAGCTCTCACGTTGTGCCGGTTACCGGGCCGGAAGTGGACGCCTTCCTGAAAAAGTACACCTTCTACCCCAAGGCCACCATCCCCGGCGGCATGTACAAGGGCACAGACGCCAATGTTGAAACCTTTGGCCCCCGCGCCACAATTATGGCCAGCGCCGACCTTTCTGATGAAAGCGCCTACCAGATTGTAAAGGCCGTGTTCTCCAACCTGGATGAATTTAAAAAGCTTCACCCGGCGCTGGAAAAACTTACAGCGGAAGAAATGCTTACCGGCAACTCCGCCCCCTTCCACCCCGGCGCTATCCGCTACTTTAAAGAAGCCGGCCTCATGAAATAACTGTTTTTAGGTGAACAACCGGCGGCAGACGGCAATGCGCCGTCTGGAGCTGTTGACAAAGTCCTCTTTGTCAACAGCCCGCCGCATAGGCGCAGGCGGCATTCATTGCCGCCGTAAGGCGCCGGAGCGGGCGTGCCTTTACAAACCCCGGCCTTGCGGGGTTTGTCATCAATCCCAGATGGCAATGCGCCGTCTGGGGCTGTTGGCAAAGTCCTCTTTATCAACAGCCCGCCGGTTGTTTTTGCCGTTTTTTGCAAGAAAGATTTCCCACAGGGAATTTGCCAGGGCAGCCTTGGGCAGCCCCGGGCACAGTCTCTGGACAGAAAGCTTTCTGCCTGTGGACAAGCCATTTGTGATAACGCCGGTTTACATGCCTTAGAGCTTCAGGAAAACAGCCAAAGCCCAGGGAGTACATGCCTATGCCTCATAGTTCCAGCATTGCTGATAAAAAAATACTTCAAGAAATAATTGAAAAAACCAGTGGTTGCCGTATGCCAGGCGGCTGGCAAAACATGCTTTTTCTGTTTATACCCATTGCCTGGTCGCTTTTCCAGCTTTGGATAACTTCCCCCCTGCCCTTCAAGCTGGGCTTCGGCTTTTTCAATGATACGGAAAGCCGGGCCATTCACCTTAGCTTCGCGCTGTTTCTGGCCTTTACCGGCTTCCCAATGCTAAAGCACAGCCCGCACCGCCGCATTCCGCTTTACGACTGGGCGCTGGCCCTGCTGGCTACCGGCTGCGCCATGTATCTGGTATTTTTTATGGAACAGCTTTCCATGCGTTCCGGCCGGCCCACGCAAACGGACGTAATTGTGGCCTGCATGGGGGTGCTGCTGCTGCTTGAAGCCACCCGCCGCGTTATGGGCCTGCCCATGACGATTGTGGCATCCGTATTTCTGCTCTACGCCTTTGCCGGGCCGTACGCGCCGGATATTATCGCCCACAAGGGCGCAACGCTTAACCGCGCGGCCTCACACTTCTGGCTTACGCAGGAAGGCGTTTTCGGCATACCGCTTGGCGTTTCAACCAGCGTGGTGTTTCTTTACGTGCTATTCGGGGCCATGCTGGAACATTCCGGCGCGGGCAACTACCTTACCACGCTTTCCTTTTCCTTGCTGGGCAAATTTCGCGGCGGGCCGGCCAAGGCCGCTGTTGTGGCATCCGGCCTGCACGGGCTTATTTCCGGTTCTTCCATCGCCAACGTGCTTACCTGCGGCCCGGTCACCATTATGCTTATGAAAAAGGTGGGCTTCAGCGCGGAAAAGGCCGGGGCCATTGAAGTGGCCGCCGGTTCAAACGGGCAGATCATGCCACCGGTTATGGGCGCGGCAGCCTTTTTGATGATAGAATACATCAACATGCCCTATTCGGAACTGATCAAGCACGCCTTCATACCGGCCATTTTGGCCTATGCCTCGCTTTTGTACATTGTGCACCTTGAAGCCTGCAAAATGAACATGAAAGGCCTGAAAAGCCATACCCCGCTGAAGATGAAGCTTATTGGCTGGGGGCTTACCCTTTCTTCTCTGGTTATTATTGTCAGCGTGCTTTATTTGTTGCTGCAATTCATTCCGCAAATTTTCGGCTCCAACGCCTGGCTGGTGTTCGGCTTGCTGCTGCTGGCCGCCTACACGGGCATGGTTTACCTTTCTACCCGCGTGCCGGAACTGCCGGAACACCACAGCGACAACCTGATGAGCCTGCCGCCCTTCCGTTCTACCCTGTGTTCCGGCCTGCACTTCCTGCTGCCCATCGCCACTTTGGTGTGGTGCCTTATGGTCATGGAAATGTCCGCCGGGCTGGCGGCTTTTTACGCCTGCGTGCTTATGAGCTTCATCCTGCTTACCCAGCGGCCGCTTACCGCGTTTTTCCGTGGCAACCCGGTCAAACCGGCCCTGCGTTCCGGCTATTCGCGCCTTATCCGCAGCCTTATAGGCGGCGGGCGCAACATGGTGGGCATTGGCCTGGCTACCGCCAGCGCCGGCATAGTGGTGGGCGTGGTAAGCCTTACCGGCATAGGCCAGGTACTGGCCGGGGTTATTGAGATTATTTCCATGGGTTACTTGCCCCTGGTGCTTGTTCTTACCGCCGTTCTTTCCCTTATTCTGGGCATGGGGCTACCCACAACGGCCAACTATATCATAGTTTCCACCCTGATGGCCCCCATCATTTACAACCTTAGCGCGGCCAACGGCCTGGCTGTGTCGCTTGTTGCCGTGCACCTGTTTTGCCTTTATTTCGGCATTATGGCGGACGCCACCCCACCGGTGGCCCTGGCGGCCTTCGCGGCCTCGGGCATTTCCGGCGGAGACCCGCTACGCACCGGGGTACAGGGCTTTATCTATGAAATGCGCACAGCCATATTGCCGTTTGTGTTCCTTTATAATCAGGAAATTCTGCTCATAAACATAGTATCCTTCCCGCATCTGGTATGGGTGCTGGGCACGTCCTGGCTGGCCTGCATGGCCTTTGGTTCCATAACCCAGCGCTTCATGCTTACAAAGGTAAACTGGCTGGAAATGGCCCTGCTTGTGCTGGCCGTGGTTTTCTTGTTCCGGCCGGATATCCCGCGTGATTACCTGTATAACCCGTACCAGACCCTTCCCCCGGCGGAAGTAATGGAAAATATCGGTAAACTGAAGCCGGGTGATGAAATGCGCCTGTCCATGCTGATTGATGATGGCAAGAAGGCCCAAGAAAAATCCATTGTAATTGCCATTCCCAAGGAAAAAGCCGCCGAAGGCGGTGAGAAACGCCTGGAAGACGCCGGGCTGGAAGTGGAAATGCAGGCCGGCAAGCTGTATGTAAGCAACGTGGTATTCAATTCCCGCGCGGAAAAGCTGGGGCTGGATATTGCCAATGACAACTACATTCTTGGTTTGCAGGTGCCGGCCGCCCAGCCGCCCAAGTGGCTTTTCAACGTGCCGGGCCTTGTCTGCTTCGCGCTGGTGGCGGCCAACCAGTACCGCAAACGCAAAAAAGAAAAGCGCCTGGAAGCGCTTGAAGAACAGGCGCTTGCCGTCTGAGGCTGCCTAGCAAAAGTTACACAAGATAAATTAACAGGAAGCGAAAATGCGCGCCAAAAAAAACCTTGAAAACGCCCTTAAGGCCATTATTAATGAACTTGGCCTGAACTGGTCTGAAAAAATTGTCATAGAGCCGCCCAAAGATAAAAAATTCGGCGACTTGGCCGTGAACGTGGCCCTGGTGCTCAGCAAGGAAGCGCAAAAAAACCCGCGCGCCCTGGCGGAACTGTTCGCGGAAAAGCTGCGCGCGCATGACGCGGATATAACCGGCATTGAAATTGCCGGGCCGGGCTTTTTGAACATTCGCTATTCCAACGCCTTTTGGCAAAACACAGTGCCCCTGGTGCGCGGCCAGGGCGCGTCCTTCGGCAGCAGCGCCCACGGCGCGGGGCTTAAGGTGTTGCTGGAATATGTTTCCGCCAACCCCACCGGCCCCTTGCACATAGGGCACGGGCGCGGGGCCGCCATTGGCGACACTTTGGCCCGCGTCATGCGCTGCGCCGGTTACAACGTGCATACGGAATATTATATTAACGATGCCGGGCGGCAAATGCGCCTTCTGGGCACTTCCATCTGGCTGCGCCTGAAGGAACTGGCCAAAAAGCCCGTGGACTGGCCGGAAGACTGGTACCGTGGGGAATATATCATAGACCTGGCGCAAGATGTCATGACGCGGCACCCGGATATTTTCAGCAAGCCGGAAGAAGAAAGCGTTGACATCTGCTTCGAATACGGCGTCAATTCTATCATGGACGGCATAAGGCAAGACCTGGCGGACTTCCGCGTTGAACACCAGCAGTGGTTTTCTGAAAAGTCTTTGGTGGCCGGCGGCGCGGTGGAAGCGGCCTTCAAGCGCTTGCAGGCTTCCGGGTACAGCTTTGAGCAGGACGGCGCGTTGTGGTTTCGCACCACGGAACTGGGTGACGACAAAGACCGCGTGCTGCGTAAATCTGACGGATACCTTACCTATTTTGCCTCTGACATCGCCTATCACAATGACAAATATGAACGCGGCTTCGACCTTTTGATTGACGTATGGGGGGCGGATCACCACGGCTATATCCCCCGCATGCGGGCGGCGGTAAACGCGTTGGGCCGCAAGGCGGAATCTTTTGATGTGGTGCTGGTGCAACTGGTAAACCTTTTGAAGGAAGGCAAGCCGGTAAGCATGTCCACCCGCGCCGGGCAGTTTGAAACCCTGGCCGATGTGCTGAAGGAAGTGGGGGCAGATGCCGCCCGCTTCATGTTCATGTCACGCAAAAGCGACAGCCCGCTTGATTTTGACCTTGACCTGGTCAAGCAGCGCAGCATGGACAACCCGGTTTACTATGTGCAATACGCCCACGCGCGCATTTGCGCCATTCAGCGCAAGGCGGCGGATCAGGGCATTGCCCTGCCCGGGGAACTTGCGCCGGAAGACCTGGCCCTGCTGGTTGAAGATCAGGAACTGGAGCTGATGCGCCTGATGGACAGGCTGCCGGAAACCGTGGCCAATGCCGCCGCCGCGCTGGCCCCCCACCACATAAGCTATTACCTGACGGAACTGGCCGGGGCGCTACACAGCTATTATTCCGCCGTTCAGGTGCTTAACGCGCCGGAAAAACGCCTGGCAAGCGCCCGTTTGGGCCTTTTGGCGGCGGTGGCCCAAACGCTGCGCAACGGGCTTGACCTTTTGGGCGTAAGCGCTCCGGAAACTATGTAGGCGCTTGCGCAATGCGCAACGCCTTCAATACGGCGCTTACCACATAACGCCGCGAAATGGCGTAACTGGAACCATACAGCTGGGCCCGCGCGACAGGAACCACAGTGGGAAACACAACGGGAACCAGACAGCTGGAACCAAACAACTGAGGCCAGACAGCAGACCCATTTTTATAGAGGGCAATATGGCGGAAAACGTAGCAAAAAATAGCAGCCCGGGCGGAAAAGGCCCTAAAAAGCGCCGCTCCATTACCGTGACCTTAAGCATACCGACAATTGTTTCCTTTTTTGTCACCATGTCGCTTGGGGTAATAGGCGTGTTTATTCTGGGGGTTATTGTAGGGCGCGGGCATGATGACAGCAAGCTTGGCTCCCTTATAGCCGCGCAGACAACGCCCCAGACCCAAAGCAGACCGGCGGAAGCCCCGGCCGTGCGCGTAGCCCCGGTTGAACGGCAACAGACCCCAACCCAGACCGATCAGGCCCAACAGGCGGCTGGCGGGCAAAACACCGCCCAGCCGGACAGCGGGGTAATACCGGCGGAAAACCTGCAATACCGCGACAACCTGCGCACCCCGCCCGCGCAGCGCAGACCGGCCCAGCCCGCGCAAACGGCGCAGCCTACGCAGACTACGACCCAGACGCAACAGGCCCCGGCCCAGCCCGTCCAGACGCCCGTCCAAGCCCCCGTCCAGGCGCCCACCCAGCCGGCGCAGGCCCCGGCCCAAACGCCCGCCCAAACGCCCACCCAACCGGCGCAGACAGCCACGGCGCAAGGCGGGCAAACTACAGCGGCCCGGTCTTCCGGCGCGGTTGAAAATGAAAATACGGTATACAACTATGTTTACCAGGTGGCGGCCTTCCGGGATGAAAAACAGGCCCATGACCTTAAAAACGCCCTGACCAAAAACAACGTCAGCGCGGTTGTTGAACGGCAGGTGCACAATAATACCACATGGTACCGTGTACTTACGCCATTTCAAGGCACACCCGCCAGCACTGGCATGCTTAAAGATACGCTTGGCCGCATGGGCATTGACAAAATTATTCTTAAAAGCAAAAAGCCGGCAAATTGAACGGCCTGAACTTTTCCTTGCGTAAACAGGCATATGGGTATAAACTGAATGCGCTAATAACGCGAGCGTCTGAAGCATTTCAAATGCCTGGCGCTCGTTCATGTGTTCAGGGATTCGCATCGGAGCCATTGAAATATTCTCACATCATAAATTGTTCATACCGCCGCGCGAACAGGTCATTAAGCTGGTTCGCAATTATTTCAAAACGCTTAAGGTATAAAGTAAAAACATAATGTTTTCAGGTAATTATTTTACTTCTCTTACAACTTCTCTTGGGGGCGCTTTTATTGCCTGCGCAAGTGCCATGGGCAATATGTTTATTTTTTTGCTCACCGGGCTCCGGCATATCTTCACCCGCCGCCAACTTCCAAAAATAATTCATCATATGAACGTAATAGGGGCGCAGTCCTGCTTCCTTATTCTGCTTATCGCCGTTTTTACCGGCATGGTGCTTGGCCTTCAGGGGTATTACGCCCTGGCGTCATTCAAGTCCGAAGGCATGCTGGGCTCCGCGGTTTCCCTTACCCTGGTGCGGGAACTGGGGCCGGTGCTTACAGCCATTATGGTCACCGGGCGGGCCGGTTCCGCCATGGCGGCGGAAATAGGCGTCATGCGCATAACAGACCAGATTGACGCCCTGGAAGTTATGGACATAAACCCCTTTTCCTACCTTGTTTCACCCCGCATGGCGGCCGCCTTGCTGGTTTTCCCCCTGCTTACCGCCATTTTTGACGTCATAGGCATTTTGGGCGGCTACCTTACAAGTTCTGTAATGCTCCAGCTTAGCGGGACCGGTTATATGGAAAGGGTGGAATTTAGCGTTGCCATGAATGATGTAACTGGCGGCTTCATAAAGGCCATTACCTTTGCCCTTATTGTTACCACTGTCTGCTGCTTCAAAGGCTATTACACCCATTTGCGCCGCGACAGCGTCGGGCCGGAAGCGGTAAGCAATTCCACCACTTCCGCCGTGGTGCTGTCATCCATTCTTATTCTGGTGGCAGACTACGTTTTAACCTCTTTCCTTTTGAACGGGGCATAAAATGGAAGCCGCCTGGAATATACAACTGCAAGACCTCACCTTGGGATACGGCGACAATATTGTGCTTGAAAAGCTCAATGCCGCCCTGCCCGGCGGTAAAATATCCGTCATTCTTGGCGGTTCCGGCTGCGGCAAGTCAACCTTGCTGCGCCACCTTATTGGCCTTAAACGGCCCATGGACGGCAAGATAATCATGGGCGGGCAAGATATATTTTCTTTGGGGGAACGGAGCTTCCGCCGCCTGCGCCGCCGCATGGGCATGCTGTTTCAAGACGGCGCCCTTTTGGGTTCCCTTACTTTGGGTGAAAATGTCGGCCTGCCGCTTTATGAGCACACAGGCCTTGGCCCGGCGCAAATAAAGGAAGCCGTGCTGCACAAGCTTTCATTGGTTGGGCTGGAAAAATTTTATGACTACTACCCCAACGCCCTTTCCGGCGGCATGCGCAAACGGGCCGGGCTGGCGCGGGCATTGGTGACGGAACCGCCCATTCTGCTTTGCGATGAACCAACTTCCGGCCTTGACCCTTTAAATTCCGCGCAAATGGATAACCTGCTGCTGGATATGAAGGCCAGAAAGCCGGAAATGACCATAGTTGTGGTCAGCCATGACCTGCAAAGCCTGCAACGCATCGCGGATCACGTGCTGGTGCTGCATGACCGCAAGGCCGTGTTCAACGGCCCGCTTGCCGCGCTGAATGACAGCGGCAACGCCTACTTGCGCCGTTTTCTTGACCGCAACCCGGAAATGGATAAACAAGGCAACCCGCACGAAATGACAGCGCAAACCAGCCAGGCCGTGCAAGAGGCCCTGGACGAATGGCTATCGTAAAAGGCGAATGGCTATCGTAAAAGGCGAATAGCTATCGTGAAAAACGAATGGCTATCGTGAAAAGCGAATGGCTATCGTGAAAAGCGAGTGGCTATCGTGAAAGGCGAGTGGGTTGCGTGAACGGCGCATGCTTGTCGTAAAGACAGACAAATATCTCAAAAATGAACAGAGGCAAGGCCTATGAAAAAACATAATCTGGAATTTGTGGTAGGGCTTTTTGTGCTGGCCGGCTTGCTCTGCGTTGGCTACCTGACCATAAAGCTTGGCAAGATGGAACTGTTTTCAGAAAACGGCTATGTGCTTCATGCCAATTTCAGTTCCGTCACCGGGCTGCGCAGCGGCGCTTTGGTAAGCATTTCCGGCGTGCCGGTGGGCAAGGTTACCAACATCGGGCTTAACCCGAAAAACCCGCGCCAGGCCACGGTTACCATGCGCATAAAAGAAAAGCTGGATCTGGGCGCGGATACTTTGGTATCCATCAAAACCAACGGCCTTATTGGCGACAAGTACCTTGCCCTTACGCCGGGCAAGTCAAAAAAAACGCTGGAAAGCGGCGATACCTGCCTGGAAACGGAATCTGTTGTTGACATTGAAGAGCTAATAAGCAAATTTATCTCTGGCGGTTCCAGCATGGAAAGCCTTAGCGCGCGCGGCACCGTGCTGCACGCCCAGTTTGCTTCCGTGGCCGGGTTAAGCCTTGGCGCTTCCGTGCAAATTTCCGGCGTTCAGGTAGGTACGGTTTCAGAAATAACCCTGAATTATCAAAAACAGACCGGGGCGCGGGTTACCATGCTGGTAGCGCCGGAAGTAAACATAACTGATGATGCCATTGCCTCAATCAAATCAAGCAGTTTGATAGGCGGCAAATACATAAACATCTCACAGGGCGGTTCAACGGTCATTCTGGCCAGCGGTGATGAAATTACCGATACAGAATCTTCTGTTGACCTTGAAGCGCTTATCAGCAAATACGTTTTCGGAGGAGTATAAAAATGCGTAATAGATATTTCCTGCTTGCGCCGGCGCTGTTGCTGGTTCTGGTTTTTGGTTCCGCCTCCGCGGCTTCCGCCGCTACCGCGCGTGAAACCATTGAAGTGACCGTGCACAACGTGCTTAAGCTTTTGCAAAGCCCGGATTTTAAAAACCAGGCCACCCGCGAGGCGCAAATTAAAAAAATTGAAGTGGAAATTGAAAAAACCTTTGATTTCCAAGAATTTGCCATGCGCACCATAGGCCCGGCCTGGAAGGATTTTACCCCTGACCAGCAAACCCGTTTCAGAGACGCCTTTGCCAACCTGCTGCGCGCTACCTACATTGACCAGCTTAAGGAATACAATGGCGAAGCGGTCACATTTACGGGGGAAACCACCAGCACCAAGGGCGACAAGGTTGAAATAACCAGCAATGTGCAACTTCAGGATAAAAGCGTGCCTGTAAGCTACCGCCTTATACAAAAAGGCAGCGCCTGGGTGGTATATGACATGATTATTGAAAATGTGAGCATGGTGCAAAACTACCGTTCACAATTTCAGGAACTGCTTGCCAAGGGCAACGCGGAAAGCCTGATTGCCCAGATAAACCAGAAGGCGGATACAACCAGGGCATCCACCAACAACACTGGCAAGTAACCAGGCAGGCCAATATCCCGGCCCAATATCCTGACAGGCAGATACACCAACAGGCAGATATACCATGACCAGACCTTCCAGCCGGAAAATTCGGGCCACTTACCGCAGTTCCCTGCATATTGTGGCAATTCTTCTTCTGCTTGCTTGCGGGCTGGCGGGTTGCGCCACCAATACGCAACCTGCGCCCGGCATGGAACAAAATGAAAAAGCATCCACAGAAAAAGCCGCCCTGGGTGAAAACCCCAAGCAGGGCACTGCCGCCTATGGCGCCGGCTTTCTGTCTTCACTTGATGAAGATGATGAATTTCTTGAAAGCCCGGAACTTACCCGCACAATAGCCGACCCCCTTGAACCGTGGAACCGCTTTTGGCACAACGTCAACGACCTTGGCATAACCTATGTCGCAACCCCGGTGCGCGACGGGTATGTTATGATTGTGCCCAAGCCCCTGCGTGAAGGGGTGGGCAACTTCTTTCACAACCTGCTTTTCCCGGTGCGCTTTGTGAACAACATCCTGCAAGGCAAACCCAAGGTCGCGGCGGCGGAACTGGGCAGCTTCCTGCTGGATTCCACCTTTGGTTTCGCCGGGCTGGTAAACGTTTCACACCAGTTGCGCGCGGATTATATACCGGATGATGAAGATACCGGCCAAACCCTTGGGGTTTGGGGCATAGGCGAAGGCATATACCTGGTATGGCCGCTGCTTGGGCCAAGCAACCTGCGTGATTCCATAGGCATGGTCGGCGACACCTTCCTTGACCCGCTTACCTATCTGGAACCATTTGAGCTTTCCCTGGCCCTTTCCACGGTCAGAACGGTAAATAACCTGGACGCGACCATCACCACATATGAAAATATGAAAAAAATCGCAGTGGAACCATATTCCGCCGTCCGCGACGGCTTTACCCAATACCGCCGTGCCAAAATCGCCAAATAGGCAGACGCCGGAAGGCATGCCCAACGCCGATGCTTCCTTGCCAAATACGTCCGGCCTGTTTGAGGCGGGCAACTTGCCAGAAGCGTCCAACTTGACTGAGGCTGGCAACTTGCTTGAGGCAGGCAACTTGCCAGAAGCGTCCAGTTTGCCGGGGCCGGGCGGAATAAAAGGGCAGCGCGAAGGCTTTACCACAGGCACGGCGGCGGCGGCGGTATGCGCAGCCGCCGTGCATTCTCTTTTGGGCAAGCGCCACCCGGCCGTAATATCTGTTGCCCTGCCGCCAAATTTCACCGCCAGCCTGAACATTCCGGTTGCCTTCATAAATACGGCAGGTTTTAAAGATATTGGGCACAGTGGCGCTTCAGGCAACAGGCAAGCCATTGCCCATGCTTCTGGTCAGGCCGCTACCCCGGCCTTTGCCCCGGCCACTTTTCCTGCGACAGCTTCAAATATCAAGCCGGTCATTGATTCGGCCACTGGCCCGGACTTTGCCCCGAAGCTTGCCCCGGCCAGCGCAATCTCCGCCCTGGCCGTTGTAATAAAAGACGGCGGCGATGACCCGGACGCCACACACAAATTGCGGCTGGAAGCCATAGCTCTGCCGGAAGACGCCGCGCTGGAAGACCTTGCGCCAGAATACGCCGCCGCCTTCAAAAGACCGGCGGAAGTGAACGCCCCGCCGCTGGTTCTGGCCCCCGGCCTTACCCTGTACCCCGGCCCCGGCATTGGCCTTGTCACCCTGCCCGGCCTGCCTGTCCCGCCCGGAGAAGCGGCCATCAACCCACAACCCCGGCGGCAAATCCTGAAGGCCCTGCAAAGCGCCCTGGCAGACTACCCCCCCCACGGCCCGCTAAAAATTTACCTGCGCGCGCCGGAAGGCCACAAAAAAGCCGCCCTTACCCTGAACAGCCGCCTGGGCATTCAGGGCGGCATATCCATTTTGGGCACCAGCGGCATTGTGAAGCCCTACAGCCACAGCGCCTGGCAGGCGGTTATCGCCCAGTCTGCCGAACAGGCTGTTACCCTTGGCATAAGTTCTTTGGCCTTCAGCACTGGCCGCCGCAGTGAACTGGCCCTGCAACGCGAATTTCCCGCCCTGCCCCCCCAGGCCTTTATTCAGGCGGCGGATTATGCCGCCTTTGCCGTGCGTGAAGCCTGCCGCCCCGGCGTTGAGCACATTATCTGGGGGTGCTTCAGCGGCAAACTTTTGAAGCTGGCCCAAGGCCTGGAATGGACCCACGCCAACAGCGCGGAAACAGATCTTGACCTCTTGCGCGGCATCACCGCCCGCAAGGCCCCGCAAACCGCGCAAGCCCTGGCCCGGAATGAAGCCTGGCTCAAATGCCCGACCGCTCAGGGGCTTTTTGACCTGCTGGAGGCGGAAAATCCGCCAGCCTGTATGCTTGTAGCCCAGGAAACCGCCACGCTGGCCCTGGAAAGCCTGTTCAAATGGGTGAAGAAAGCCGCCCCCCGCAAAACGCCGCGTATTGAACTGCTGCTTTTCCGCCCGGACAACAGCCTGTGGCTACGCCTTGAAACCCCCGGCAAACACCACGGAAGCGCCCATGCCTGAAGCCTGCCTGACCATACTCGGCCTTGGCCTGAACCTGCCCTGGCAACCAGACCCCGGCGCGGATGCGCTTGTTCGCGCCTGTTCCGGCCCGCGCAACGATTTTTTGCTGGCAGGCGGACAAAAGCAGCTGGAACTTTTCAGCCGCCACTACCCGCTGCCGGAACAAGTTTTTTGCATAAAATCTTCAATTGCGGACTTGACGGCCAGCATTCTGGCCGCGCTGGGCAACAACAAGCCGGCCCTGCTGCTGGCCGGGGGCGACCCGCTTTACTACGGCATAGCCTCCTCCTTGCTGGCGCGGCCGGAAATTACCGCCCTGTTTCAGGCCGGGCGCGTGCGCATAATTCCCAACATTTCCAGCTTGCAGGGCGCTGCCGCCCGTCTTGGCCTGCCCTGGGCCAATTTGCGTTCCATTTCCCTGCACGGCCGCAACCGGGCCAGTTGGCTTGAACTGGCCCAGGCGGCCATGCGCGGCCAAGCCTTTGCCGTGCTTACAGACCAGCGCAACACCCCGGACAAAATAGCCGCCTTTCTGCTGGAACGCGGGCAGGAACATTACACCCTGCGCCTTTTTGAAAACCTTGGCTGCCCGGAAGGGGGTTGTAACCCGCCTGAAAAGCTGCAAAGCTTCACCCTGGAAGAAGCCGCCAGAACGGATTTCAACAGCCAGACGGATTCCAGCAGCCGGGCTGATTCCAGCGGCCAGACTGATTTCAACGGCTGGGCGGATTTTAACAGCCAGACGGATTCCAGCAGCCGGGCTGATTCCAGCGGCCAGACGGATTCCAGCAGCCGGGCTGATTCCAGCGGCCAGACTGATTTCAACGGCTGGGCGGATTTTAACAGCCGGGCAAATGCTGAAGCGTCCACGCACGCAAGCCCGGCCCGCCCGGCCTGCCCCCTGCGCTTCATCATACTTACCCCCACCCTGCCGGGGGAGGAAAGCGGTGAAAGTCTTTATGCGGCTTCAGGTTCAGGCAACCGCAAAGCGCCTGTTTTAGGCATGGACGATGATGCCTTTTTCCAGCAAAATCACCTTATAAGCAAGCGTCTTAGCCGGGCGGCCATACTTTCCGCCCTGCGCCTGCAACCCGGTGACACCCTGTTTGACCTTGGCGCGGGTTGCGGCAGCCTTGGCGTGGAAGCCTGCGCCCTGCTGCCGGAAGGCGTTGTCCACGCGGTGGAAAAAGACGCGGAGCGCGTGGCCCTTATTGCCGCCAACCGCAAAAAATTTGGCGCGGCCAATCTGGAAATTCATCACGCGGATATTGGCGAATTTTTGCGTAACCCGCCAGACCGGCCCCAGCGCATTTTCTTTGGCGGCGGCCTAAGCCACGACCCGGCCCCCCTGCTGCAAGCCTGGGAACTGCTGCCGCGCGGCGGCCGCCTGGTAGCCAGCTGCATACTGCTTAACAGCCTGGAAACTTGCCGCAACACCATGAAAAAACTGGATGCGGGCTATGAAATATTCTGCCTGCAACAAAGCGCCGGTAAAAGCCTGGCCGGGCAGGAATACCTTAAGGCCCACAATCCGGTGTTCATTCTTGCTGCGCAAAAGTAGGCGCGTATGCGGCATTCAAAACCCGGCGTTGCGTGGTTCGTCCTTATGAGAGGCCGTTGCATAATAAGAATTTTTGTTCTTTTACAAGGAATGCCCTATCCCGTAGTTCTGCGCGGAGGGAGTATATTCAAGCATATATGACCTTCGCGTGGGACTACGGAACATGGGCACAACGCAGTAAAAGGGCAAAAAGGCCATTGTGCAACGGCCTCTATGAAATTATATAAGGAATTTTACATGGCTGGAAAAGTCTGGTTTATAGGGGCCGGGCCGGGTGACCCGGAACTGATCACGGTAAAAGGCCAGCGCCTTTTGTCAGAGGCGGATCTGGTGGTTTATGCCGGGTCTTTGGTGCCGCCGGTACTGCTGCGCGGTGTAAGGCCGGGGGTTCCGGTAGTGGATTCGGCCCCTTTGAACTTGCGGGAAACCCATGCCCTGTTGCGCGGTTGCACTCAAAACGGGGGCATGGCGGCGCGTTTGCACACCGGAGACCCGGCGCTTTACGGGGCCATACGCGAGCAAATGGAACTTTTGCGGGCCGACGGCATAGAATACGGCGTGGTGCCTGGGGTTAGCGCGGCCTTTGCGGCAGCGGCGGCGGCAAACGCTTCCTTTACCGTGCCGGGGGTTGTTCAGTCGCTTTCCATAACCCGCCTGGCCGGGCGCACCCCGGTGCCGGAAGGGCAAAGCGTAAGGGAACTGGCCGCCCACAAGGGGGCAATGGCCATTTACCTTTCAGCCGACCTTTCTGCCAGTAAGAATGGCGGCCTGGCCGAACAACTGCGGGCCGCCGGGCTGGGGCCGCAAACCACCATCATAGCGGCCTACCGCGTTGGTTGGCCGGAAGAAAGGCTTGCGCGTTGCACGCTGGAGAATTTGGAAAATATGCTGGCTGAAGAAGCCTTTGACAAACAAACGGTTTTTTTGGTACTGCCGGGCGAAAACGCCGAAGACGCGCGGTCTTTGCTGTATGATGCGGAATTTACGCATAAATTCCGCTAGAGTGGTTTACGCTTGAAATAGTCGCTTAACGGCGAGCAAAGCTCGCCTACGACTATTTCGCGGCAAGGATTTGAAGACAAATCCTTGCTGAGCAATTCACTCATTTCAATCGTAAATTGCTCTAAATAAAGACAAGAGGCCGTTGCCCAATGAGAATTTTTGTTCTTTTACAAGGAGTGCCCCTATCCCGTAGTTCCGTGCGGAGGGAGTATATTCAAGCATATATGACCTTCGCGCGGCCCCTGAAAAAATGGGGCACGACGCAGTAAAAGGGCAAAAAGGCCATTG
>JAVBMP010000142.1:0-3628 GCA_031552315.1 Desulfovibrionaceae bacterium
CCGGCCCCGGCCCACCGGCTGGATTACGGCAGTTCCGGCCTTATTCTGGCCGGGCGCACCCTGAAGGCTCAACAGTGGCTGCACAGCCTGTTCGCGGAAAAAAGCCGCCCGGATCTTGCGGAAAACCCCCGGATAGAAAAAGCCTGCCCGGAAGAAACCGGCACGGGCTGTCCGGATGCTTTGCGCAACAACTACCTGGTAAAAGAATATCTGGCATGGGTAAGCGGCCACTGGCCCATACAAGGCCAACAGCTTCTTGAAGACGAGCTGAGCGTGGAACGCGGCCCAAACGGACAGGAACGCATCATCATAGCCCCGCCTGGCAAACCGGGCAAGCCTGGCAAACCGGGTGGGCATGACGCCAATACGCCGGGGCCGCGCAAGGCGCTGGCTATGGCCCAACTTATCGGATTTTTGCACTTTGACGGCAGCTATACGCCATTTGAAGCCGGGCTTGCCCCTGCCGGAAGCGAAGGCGCCGGCGGGGTATTCGCCAGCCTGCTCCGCATAGAATTGATAACCGGGCGCAAGCATCAAATTCGCGTGCAGTGCGCGGGGCGCGGGCACCCGGTTCTTGGCGACGCGCATTACGGCGGCCCTGTGCGGTTGCCTGGGGCATTGTGCCAGGCGCTGTGCCGGGCGCTGCCTCAAGAATTTCAGGAAGTGCCCCAGGAATTGTCCCAGAAATTGCCTCGGGAATTGCCTCGGGAATTATTAGGGCCGCCCCGGCGGTCAGAATCCGGCTGCCCGGGCACGCAGTCTGGCCCATTTCGGCAAGGCGGGCCGGATATGTCCGGCTTCAGCCACATATGCCCCAATGGTTTTATGTTGCATGCCGAAGCCCTGCGCCTGCCGGACGGGCGGGTGTTCCGCTGTCCGCCGCCTTGGCCCTGGCCCTTTAACCAATTTTACACACCAACTCCCATAAAAGGATGAACAAATGAGCATTAAAAATGGCGACACCGTAGTTGTGCATTACACCGGCACCCTTGAAGACGGCACTGAATTTGACAGCTCCCGCGATAATGAGCCGCTTGAAGTCACCCTGGGCAAGGGCATGCTGATTGAAGGCTTTGAAAAAGCCCTGCTGGGCCACAAGGCCGGTGACATCATCAAGGTAAGAATTAAGCCGGAAGACGCCTATGGCGAGCCTGAAGAAGAACTTATCATCACCGTGCCCGTGTCCGAACTGCCGGAAGAACTGGAAGTTGAACCTGGTATGGAACTTTCATTTGATACCGATGAAGGCCCCATTGACCTTACCGTAATAGCCATTGAAGATGGTGAAGTCATTCTTGACGCCAACCACCCCCTGGCCGGTGAAACCCTGAACTTTGAAATTGAAGTGTTGAAAGTCAACTAAAACTCCATGTTACACCTGTTTTGAAATATCGCGCCCCAGCGGTTTTCCATACAATGAGCAGTTATAAATTGAGACTTTGCGGCATAAAGGCAGGCGCAGCGCGTTTCAGGCGCGCGGCCTGCCTTTTTACGCTGTTTTACGCTTTTACCATGGCAATGCCCGCAAGCGAGGCCATTGCACAATGGCCCGCAAGCGCGGCGCAAACCGTCCAAAGCGGCCCCATAAGCTTTACAGACGACAGCGGCGTGGTAATTACCCTGCAAGGCCCGGCAACACGCCTGGCCCCCCTTTACGCCTCATTCAATGAGACCCTGCTGGCCCTTGGCCTGCAAGACCGCATAATTGCCCGCACAGCGGCGGAAAGCGCCCCCCAACTGGCCGCCCTGCCGGTAATCGGCACGCACATGCGGCCCAATCTGGAACAGATTATCAGCCTGAAACCGGATCTGGTGCTGCAAATGCAAGGCCGGGAAGAGGCGGAAGAAGCCGTGCTGGCCCTGCGCCGCCTTGGGGTGCAGGTAGCTGTGTTCCGGGTGCGTGATTTTGAAGACCTTTGCCGCCTTGTGCGCACGCTCGGGCTTATTTGCGGCGCAGAGGGCAGGGCGGACAATCTGGAGTCCGACATACGCGGCCGCCTTGCGGCGCTTGCCGCCAAATTTCCGCCGCCGGAAGCCCGCCCCGCTGTTTTTTATGAAACGCGCTACCCCAACCTGCTGGCAGCCGGGGCAGGCACCATGAGCAACGCGATTATCGAAGCCGCTGGCGGGCGCAATTGCCTGAAGGCGGAAGAAGGCCCGGAAGGCCCAACCCGCCTGCTGCGCCTTGGCGAGGAAAGGCTGTTGCAGCTGAACCCGGCAGTTTACCTGGTGCAAAAAGGCCCCATGAACAAAAACCCCGGCAACCCGGCTGAACGCCCCGGCTTTGCCCCGCTGGACGCCATAAAAAACCATCGTGTTCTGGTGGTGGATGAAGACCGCTACGCCCGCCCCGGCCCGCGCAATATTGAAGCCGCCGAAGAACTGGCGAAATTCCTTTATCCGTAGCGTTATATGAAGAAACTGGGGGAAGGGAACCCCAAGGACATGATGTCCTTGAGGTTCCCTTCCCCCAGACCCCCTTCCTTCCTGAACCTCGTTTTGAGACCATTGCCTAATGAGCCTAATGGGCCTTGGGAGTCATTGGGTGGCATTGCGCGGCATTTCAGACTGCGCCGGATTGCCGGGCCGCTGTGTCCTGAATGTTAATCCGTACGGTATGGTATCAATTTTGCTTTACTGTAATTGCGTCCTCTATTCTGTCATATAATTGACAGCGGATACCAGCGCAATTTCGCCTTCGCAATTTCGCCTTGCACGGAGCCATTATGAAAAGACTTGCCATTTTATTGTTATTTGTTTTGTCAGGCAGCGCCTGCGGTTATAACAGCACATCCTTTGACCTTGCCAGCACGCCGGTAATCTATACAAACCAGGACGTGGTGCGCGGCAAGCCGGAAGTGTATGTTTACCCCACAGCTTCCATAGATGCCCCCCCAATGGTCATGATGGTGCCCTTTCGCGTAACCCAGCCCATGAAGGATGTGGATAGCGTTGGTTACGGCATAAGCCGGATATTCTGGCAGACCTGGTCTTCCATGGGGCTTTTCAACTACATGGAATTTTCCGCCGATGCCGGGCCTTTTCGGCGCGACCTGGCCCTTGGCATGGCCCGCCGCAAGGGCGCGGAGTTGCTGATTGGCGGCTTTATTACGCACCTGAACCCCGGCGGTTCCATATCGCAAACCAGTATTGCCGTGCAGGTTGAAGCCTATGACGTGCAATCCGGCGTGCTGGTATGGTCAATGGGGCACAGCGGCACGCTGCCCCGGCCGGAAACCAAAGATTACATGCTGTTCACAACACAAACCCAACTGCCTGCCGACGCGGTGCAAAGCATAAGCCAGGCCCTGGCCCGCGACCTTGGCGGCATACTGGCCCAATGGACAAAAAGGGACGCATCCGCATCTGGCGAAAAGAAAAAGGACGGGGAAAACCCGCCCAAAATACCCCCGCCAAACCAAAGCAATACCAGATTTTAACGAAACGAGGCCATTGCACAACGGCCTCGAAACAATTTTGCGAAACAGCCTCATTCCATTTCTAAATAAAATATGCTACAATCATCTCAACAAGGAAGGTGATTATGGCACGTCCACCACGAGGCAAAGAGGTACTTCACATAGCGCGGCAACGCTTGGCAAAAACGAATGATGTGACCGAACTGCGC
>JAVBMP010000025.1:0-23426 GCA_031552315.1 Desulfovibrionaceae bacterium
CCCTGCTGCGGGCGGACGTGGGGGTGTATGTTGTGGTGTTTTGACCCACGGGGGGCCCGTTCCACAATGGCCTCACGGGGGGGGGCTGGGGGAAACCACCCTTTATAAAGGGTGAGTTTCCCCCTGCCCCCCACACCCCCCATCCCCCTTCCACCCAAACTTTTTTGTATTGGAAGGTAGAGTGGTTGGGAAGAATTGACCGGGTGGGGTTGATAAGGAGTTTATGTATGAAGCGTTTTGTCAGGTTGTTTGCGGCGTTGCCGCTTGGCCTTTTGTTGGTCTGCGGGGCTGTTCCGGCCTGGGCCGCGTCTGTTGTTTCTGACAGCCCCGGCCCGGTTTTCATAAGTTACCCTTCCGCCATTGGCGACGGGCAGGCCTTTACCTTCAGCGTCAGCGTGCCTTTGGAAGTGGAAAAGATGCAGGTGTTGTGGCGGGGCAAGCAAATTGCCCTTCCGCTGGAAAAGCATGCAAGCGGGCGCTTCCGCGTGGGTTATTGCCTGCTGGCCGTGCCGCTTGATGAAACCGGGGAGTTTCCGGTAAGTGTGCGCTTCCCCAAAAAAACCGCCCCCCCTTTGCGGGTGGCCGATGTTGTGGCGGAATTTGAACGGGTGCTGCAAGACGGCAACCATGTTCAGGTTGAAGACTTGCCGCTTTCTCCGGTGCGCATAGTCCCGCGTCCCTACCCGGTGCAAAAGCTTACAGTGCCGCCAAAATATGTGGCCCCCCCGGCTTCGGAACAAGCCCGCATAGAACGTGACCGCAAGGAAATGAACGCCGCCCTGGGCCATTTTACGCCGGAACTGTATTGGAAGCCGGCAAACGGGGCCTTTATGCTGGCAAGCCCCGGCACCACGCAAATAACCAGTTATTTCGGTTCCCGCCGGGTGTTCAACAACCAGCCGCGCAGCCCGCACAAGGGGCTTGACCTGGACGGGGTGGAAGGTGACGCAATTTTGGCCTGCGCCCCCGGCAAGGTCGTTCTGGCGGCGGATCACTACTATTCCGGCCAGGTGGTGGTGCTTGACCACGGTTTGGGCATAAAAACCATCTACATGCACCTTTCCGCCATCAATGTCCGGCCCGGGCAAATGCTCAAGGCCGGGGAACAGCTTGGCCTTATGGGCAAAACCGGGCGGGTTACCGGGCCGCACCTGCACCTTGGTTTCAATGTGCTGGGCACGTCCGTGGATGCGGCGGACTTTTTGCAAGGCCTTGTGCCCCCGCAACCCTCAGAACCGGAAGCCGCGCAACCGGGAATTTCGCAATCGGGAATTTTGCAACCGGGGCAGGCCCAACAGGGCGTCTCTGGGGCGGGCAATGCGCGTTAAAACGCCAAAAGGCGCCGGGGCAGCCCCGGCAAGGCAATGCTCAACCGGGTGGCCTTTATTAGGGCACCTTGCGGTAACTTTACGCTTCAGCGGCAGGGCAGGGGTGGGGCGTTCGTTGCCTGTGCTCTGTTTGTTCTTGTTGTTGCAGGTTTGTCTGGCAGGCCCGGCCTTGGGAAGGGTTCAAATTACGCACCCGGATGTTGCTGGAGACGGCGAGGCTTTCCCGGTAAACTTTCAGGGCGGCCGGGCGAATAAATCTGTACAGGTAAGCTGGCGCGGCAAAGAGCTGCGGGTGCCGCTAACCTTTGATTCCAAAACCGGAACAAGCCGGGGCCAGTGCCTGCTTTCCATACCGCTGGACAGCCAGGAGCAGGCCTTCATTCTGCAAATAAAGCTGGAACAGGCGGAGAACGTTTTTGGGAACGGGCTGGTGCGTGTTGGTGAAGGCATCCCTGTACCGAGTTGCGCCGACCCGCCCAAAACGTATACCGCGCAATTGCGGGTGGAACAGCGCGTCTACCCCACCCAGGAACTTACGGTGGAGCCAAAATATGTGGAACCCCCGGCGGAACTTGCGGCCCGCATAGAGCGTGAACAGGCGGAGATGCGCGCCGCGCTTGAAAAAGTAATACCCGCCCGTTACTGGAAGGAAGCTGCGCCCGCCCCGCGTTTTACGCGGCCTGTTCCCGGCAGCGTAAGCAGCCTGTACGGTTTGCGCCGCGTGCTTAACGGCCAGCCGCGCAGCCCGCACAAGGGGCTTGACCTGCGCGGGAAGGAAGGCACGCCGGTAAAGGCCTGCGCCGCCGGGCAGGTGGTTTTGGCCGCGCACCATTATTACGCGGGCAAAGTGGTGGTGGTGGATCACGGCCTTGGCGTAAAGACCATTTACATGCACCTTTCCGCCATTACGGTAAAGAAGGGCCAAAAGGTGACCGCCGGGCAAATTGTGGGCAAAGTCGGCAAAACCGGGCGGTCTACCGGGCCGCATTTGCACCTTGGGCTGCATGTTCTGGGTGAAACGGTAAACCCGGCCACCTTCATTCCGGGGCTTGGTTTGTAGGAATTGGCCGTTGCAAAATTTTGCCTGTGAAGCATTTGCCCGCGAAAAATGCCCGTGAAAAATCTTGACCGCTTAAGCTGCAATACATGCTTGACCTTGCGGCCTTTGCTGCGTTACTTGAAAACAGCGCCGTTGAATGCTGCCCACGGACTGCCCGCTGACTGCCCACGGACTGCCCACGGACTGCCCGCGGACTGCTCGTTGACCGGCAGCTGACCGGCAGCTGGCTGGCCGCAAAGTATTGTCGGCCTGTTGTAAAACTGCCGCAACGGCGCGGCAACTGGTTCTATCTGTTCCAGATATATATATTTTGTAATAAGCGGTTGAAATTTATGAGTGGAACGGCGAAAAAAAAAGATCAAAATACAGCCCGGCCCGGCCCGGCCCCAAGTTTTGAAGAGGCCATGAAGCGTCTGGAAGAAGTGACGCGCAGCCTTGAAGAACCCGGCCTGAACCTGGAAAAAAGCGTGCAGCTTTATAAAGAAGGGCTTGAGCTGGCCCGCGTCTGCCGTGAGCTTTTGGAAACCGCCCGGCATGAGGTGCTTGTTTACAGTCAGGGCGAAGTTACCCCCCTGAAGCCGGATCAGAACGGCCCCGAAAATCAGGGCCGCTAATCAGGGCCGCTAATCAGGGACGGTAATCAGGGACGCCAATTGTGGCTGTAAAAAACGCGGGTTACAAAGCCGCGGGGCCGAATAAGCGGCCACGGCAATCGCCACAAATAATAGCCCGTAATAACAGCCCAGGCAGTAATCGCCCGGAATAACAGGCCGGAATAATAATCTGTCCAATCGCCAAAACGGTCACCGCAAGCCCGGTTATCATAGGCCTGGTTCAGATCTCAGCGGCGGCAAGGAGAACGCAATGCCGAAAATAGAATTGAAAAAACGCGCGGAAGTGGTGGAAAATTTTCTTTCCACCTGCCTTTCTTCCACTGTTTTTTCCGGCCTGCCGGAAGGGTTGCGCGCGGCCATGAATTACAGCCTGCTGGCCGGGGGCAAACGCATAAGGCCGGTGCTGTGCATGAGCAGCGCCGCGCTGTTCGGGCTGGACATAAACGCGGTTTTGCCCTTTGCCGCCGGGCTGGAATGCATTCACAGCTATTCTCTTGTTCATGATGATTTGCCCGCCATGGACAATGACGATTTCAGGCGGGGCAGGCCTTCAAACCACAAAAAATTTAATGAAGCCACGGCCATTCTGGCCGGAGACGGCCTTTTGACAGACGCCTTCCTGCTGATGTGCCAGGTAAGTAAAAACGGCGTGCCGGCGGAAAGAACCCTGCTGGCCCTTGCCGAGGTGGCCCGGGCGGCCGGTTCCGCCGGTATGGTGGGCGGGCAGTTTCTGGATATGGAATACACCGGCAAGGCCGGGGTCAACCTGGAAGATGTGCGCCGCATGCAGGGCATGAAGACCGGCGCGTTGCTGAAGGCGGCCTGCGTAAGCGGGGCCATGCTGGCCGGGGCAAGTGAAGGCGACCTGCAAAACATGGCAAGCTACGGCGCGGCCTTTGGCGCGGCCTTTCAGATAGCGGACGATATTCTGGATGAAACAGGCGATTCCGCCACCCTTGGCAAGCCCGCGGGCAGTGACGCGGCGGCCGGTAAAAATACCTTCCCGTCCTTGCTGGGCCTTGAAAAAAGCACGGAACAGGCCAAGGCGGAGGCCGACAGGGCCATTCAGGCCCTGGGCTCTTATATTGAACCGCACATGGCCGCCGAAGTGGTGTTTTTGCAGCGCCTGGCCCTGTATACTGTTGAACGTATGAGTTAAGGAAAGATTGAAGATGACAAATGCCCCCAGTGACCACAGCCGCCTGCTAAGCCGGGTGAAGGAACCGTATGATCTGGCGTCCTTCACTATGGAAGAGCTTGAAGCCCTTGGTCAGGAATTGCGTGAAAATATTATAGAAACCGTTTCACACAATGGCGGGCACCTTGCCCCTTCTTTGGGCGTTATTGAGCTTACCATGGCGCTTTTGCGCATTTTCAACCCCAAGCGCGACAAAATTGTCTGGGACGTGGGGCATCAGGCCTATGCCTACAAACTGCTTACCGGCCGGGCGGAAAACTTCCATACCTTGCGCTGTCTTGGCGGCATAAGCGGCTTCCCCCGCATGAGTGAAAGCCCTTATGACCACTTTGGGGTGGGGCACGCTTCCACATCTATTTCCGCCGCCCTTGGCATGGCCATGGCCAGAGACCTGGCCGGGCAGGATCATCATGTGGTGGCGGTAATAGGCGACGGTTCGCTAACCTCCGGCATGGCCTATGAGGCCATGAACCAGGCCGGGGCCATGGGGCGCAAGCTCATTGTGGTGCTTAACGACAATGAAATGTCCATTTCCCGCAACGTGGGGGCGCTTTCCTTCTTTTTCAGCCGCAACCTTTCCTCGCGCTGGGTGCGCCGCGTAAAGCGTGAAATTGAAGGCTTTTTGCTTTCCATACCCGGCGTTGGCGATGATATGGTGGAAGTGGCCCGGCGCAGCAAAAGCAGTTTCAAAAGCTTTTTCACCCCGGGCATACTCTTTGAGGCCCTGCGCTTCAAATACATAGGCCCGGTTGACGGGCACAACCTGCATGACCTTGATACCGGCCTGAAGCTGGCGGCGGAACTGGATGAGCCGGTTCTTTTGCATGTGCTTACCCAAAAAGGCCGCGGCTACACCCCGGCGGAACTGCACCCCACCGCCTTCCACGGCGTGGGGTGTTTTGATGCGGAAAGCGGCTGCATAGCCGGGCCGGAAAAGCCGGAAGCCAGCTATACATCGGTATTTTCTGAAGCCCTGTGTGAAATGGCGGAACAAAACCCCAAAATTGTCGCCATAACCGCCGCCATGCCGGAAGGCACCGGGCTTGCGGCGTTTTCTCGCCGTTTTCCCAACCGTTTTGTGGATGTGGGCATTTGTGAACCGCATGCCGTCACCTTTGCCGCCGGTTTGGCAACGCAGGGTTTTTCACCGGTTCTGGCTATTTATTCCACCTTCATGCAGCGTTCCTATGACCAGATAGTGCACGACGTTTGCCTGCAAAATCTGCCGGTTACGCTTTGCCTTGACAGGGCCGGCCTGGTTGGGGAAGATGGCGCCACGCACCACGGGGCCTTTGATATTTCCTATTTGCGGCACATTCCCAACCTGTATATGCTGGCCCCCAGAGACCAGCACATGTTGCGCCGTTCCCTGGCCACTGCCGTGGGGCTTAAGGCCCCCGTAAGCCTGCGCTACCCGCGCGGGCTTTGCCCGCCGCGCCCCATGCCGGCGGTTGACGGGCAGGGTGAAGCCCTGCCGCTGGCCGACGCCATGGCCCCGCTGGAACCTGGCCGGGGGGAATTTTTGCGCCGCCCCAAAGGAACAGGTGACAAGGAAAAAAAAGTGGCTATATTGGCAACGGGTTCAATGCTGGTTCCCGCCATGGCGGCCGCGCAAAACCTGTTTGACTGTGGCCTGGCGGATATAAGCGTGTTTGACCCGGTATGGCTTAAGCCGTTGGACAGCAAGGCAATTTGTGAATTGGCCCGTTCCTTCCAGCACCTTTTGCTGCTTGAAGAAAATGCGGAGGCCGGCGGCTTTGCCTCATCCGTGCTGGAACTTTTGCGGCGGGAAGCGCCGGATGCCGCATGCCGCATACATGCGCGCGGCTTGCCGGACTGTTTTGTTGAACATGGCAAAAGCGCGGCACTGCACGCCGAGCTTGGCCTGGACGCCAAAGGCATAGAAGAATTGTTACGGTTGATATTGGTATAACAGTGATAAATATTAAGACCTGAACTGCATATGAGGTAAAAAATGGATAAACTCAGCGCCATTAAAGCGGTTTTTCCTGATTTTGACATTGATGAGGCCCTGAAGCGTTTGGCGAACAACGCCGGGCTTTATGAAAAATTGTTGACCAAGTTTGCCGCCAGCTATGGCGGGGCGGCCGGCGAAATGCAGGGTTTTATAGACGCGGGCAGCATTCAGGACGCGGAACGCAGCGCCCACACCTTCAAGGGCCTGGCCGGGACAATTGGGGCCACAAAATTTTCTGAAACCTGCCGCACCCTGGAATATGCCTGCAAAAGCGGCGACAAGGCAGAAATTGACGCGGCCTTTACCGCCTTTGCTCTGGGCATGAACGAGTTGCTGGCCCAATTGAACGCCGGGCTGGAAAAGCTTAAGAGCATGGCATGAAGCCGTTGCACAATGAGAATTTTTGTTCTGTTACAAGGAGTGCCCCTATCCCGTATGTCCGTGCGGAGGGAGTATATTCAAGCATATATGACCTTCGCGCGGGATGAAGCACGACGCAGTAAAAGGGCAAAAAGGCCATTGTGCAATGGCCTCGCATAAATATTACTCCATCCACCTGCGGTCTTTTCAGCAAGCGCGGTTAATGCCGTTCGCGTGTTGGGTTACGCGCATGCTTTGCCGCATGCTTTGCCCGGGCAGGCAAAATTTGTTCCCGTTGTAATATTTCAATTATAAAATTTAAAAGCTGCGGATCTGGCCGAAAAGGCTTTTGCTAATGACTCTTTTTCAAAAATATCCACTTTTGCTGCCGCACATTCAACATTCCATAAAAACCGGCCTGGCCTGCCTGTTGTCCTATGGCGCGTCCTACCCGGTTGACCCAAGGGTTGCCACCTGGGCGGTTGTTTCCACCATAATAGCCATGCAGGGCCTTAGCGTGGCGGAATCTTTGCAGGCCGGCCTGCACCGGCTTAGCGGCATGGGCCTGGGCGCTGTTTGCGGCGTAATTTTGTTCATACTTACCCCGCAAAATCCCTTTGGCCTTGGGGCTGTAATTTTTGGGGTGACTGCCGTGGGGGCCTATATTACCCGCTACGGTTCCCGTTACATGCTGGTTTCCATAGGCACCTGCATGCTTATACTGGCCGGATCGTCAATGCTGAAAGACGGCAACTACCGTTCCGCCATAAGTTTTGGCCTGTTGCTGGTGGCGGAAATAGGCATTGGTGTGGGCGCGGCCTTTGTGGTTTCTGTCCTGCTGTGGCCGGTGCGCCTTATAGATACCCTGAACAATGACCTGAAGCGGCAATTCCGCTACTGTAGCGCCATATTCAGCCGGCTTGTGGATTCATTTCTGGACGGGCAAAAACAGCTTTCACCCAGCACCCTGGTGGCCATAGGGCTTAAAGCCAACAGCAACCGGGAACGCTTGTCAAAAATCGCGCACAATGAAGGGTTTATCTATAAATACAACCCCAATGTGCTTGAAATACAAATTTTGGTGATAGACCGCACCATTGACGCTATGCGCCACCTTTTGGACGCGCTTAATGAATATGATGAAGAAGAGCACCAGTTTGCCGTGGCGGAAGAACTGCGCGCCCTGGCGGATGTGATTGTGCGCGCCTTGCGCCACTTTGGCGGCGATGCGCCCAAGGAACCCAGGCCGGATCTGGTGCGGGAACTTTCCAGCGCGGCGGACGCCATGGAAGCCAGCCTGAACGCCACGCGGGAAAGCATGGTGAACGTGTTGCCCCTGCATCGTTTGTTGCAGCTTTTCACCTATTACCAGACAATGCGCCAGCTTACAGAAGAACTGCTTTTGGCGCTTGACCACTTGCACAGCCTTGGCCCCAACCGTGAACACCGGGAAAAAATATTTGCCCTGCGTTCACGCGGCAAGAAAAAAATTTCAACACCCTGACGCGAATTGGCGCGTAACGCCATTTTGTAAAGCAAACAGTTTGCCAAGCCGAAAGGCGACAGTTTCACAGACGGACAGTTTCCAGGCGCGATAGCTTAACAGGCCGAAAGGCCACGCTTGAAGCGCTTCACCGGGGCGGATTATGCAAAAAAATTTTTCACTGCGTACAATACTGCTCCTTACCTTCATAATCAGTTTTGTGTTATGCGGTGGGGTGTTCTTCATATTTTTTCGCAACCCGCTTGAACTCCTGGCCCTGTTCGCGGCGCTGGGCGTTTTCGCGGCGCTGGCTTACCTGGCTTTTTACCGGGCGCTTGTTCTGCCCATGCAAACCCTTACGCATAATCTGGATCTAAGCGCCAAAAACGGGGGCAATTCACTGGCGGCCTGCGTGGGCAGCCGCGAATTTAACGCCCTGTGCCGTTCCATGAACACGCTTTTCCAGCGCCTTCAGCATTCGCAGCTTTCCATGGACGTGCTTCAGCACATTGTGGACGGCATAGACGCCTACATTTATGTTTCCGACCCGGAAACGGATGAAATCCTTTTCATAAATAAAAAAATGGCCGCGCATTACGGCATCGCAGGCAAGGCCGTTGGCCAGATTTGCTGGAAGGTGCTGCAAAGCGGCTTTACGGAACGCTGCTCCTTCTGCCCCAACCATAAACTTGCGCTGGAACCGGATGCCGCCGTGGTGTGGGAAGAACACAGCACGGTAACCGGCCAGTATTACCAGAATACAGACTGCCTTATAAACTGGACAGGCGGCAAAAAGGTGCATTTGCAGCATTCCGTGGACATAACCCCGGTAAAAATGGCTGAAGCGGCCCTGAAAAAGCGGCTGGAACAGCAGGAGCTGATGTCCGCCATTTCCCAGATTTTTATATCCACTGCCGGGGTTGATGACCTTATTCAGCAGGCCCTTAAAATGACAGGCGAATTTATGGGCGTAAGCAAGGTGATGGTGGCCCGCAGCAATGTTGAAGGGGCCACTCTGGATTTTGAATACGCCTGGTACAATGAAGCCTACCCCGTTACCCGGCTGGAAAACCGCTCTTTCCCCTTTGAAGACGGTGAACTGGTGCATGACACCTTTTTGAAGGAGCAAGCCTCCTACCTGGCCTGTAGCGATGTTTCCCAACAAACGCAGTTCGCCTTTATGCTGCCCTTTGGCGTAAAGGCCGTGCTGGCGGCCCCCCTGATGGTAGACGGCGGGTTTTGGGGCATTTTGAGCTGTGACGACTGCCTGAGGCACAGAACATGGGACGACAGCGACATCCAGCTGGTGCGCCTTATAGCCAGCATCATTTCCGCCGCCATAGACCGGGGCCGCACAGAGGAACAACTGGCCCGCATGTCCGCCGTGGTGGAAAGCGCCCCCATCCTTGTGGCCTATGTGAATGAACGCGGCGACCTGGAATACTTCAACCGCGGCTTTTTGGCCGCCACCGGCTTTACTGGTGAAGAAATGTTGCGTGAAGGCCTGCGCCAGGTGCTTTCTCCCGCCCATTTCCGCCACCTGGTCAGCAACACCCTGCCCGGCGTCGTGCAGGCCGGGTCCGGCACCTTTGAATTTCCTATTGTGCGCAAAGACAAGGAAGAACGCCTTCTGAACGCCTATGCCTTCCGCATTGGGCAACATTCCGCCGGCATAGGCGTAATGGCTGAAGATATAACAGAAAAACGCCGCATGGAAACAGACCTGCGCCTTGCCAAG
This sequence comes from Desulfovibrionaceae bacterium, assembly GCA_031552315.1. GTDB lineage: Bacteria > Desulfobacterota > Desulfovibrionia > Desulfovibrionales > Desulfovibrionaceae > JAVBMP01. The sequence continues at coordinate 9,760 of JAVBMP010000025.1, forward strand.
GAACAGGCGGAACAATCCAGCCGGGCCAAAGGGGAATTTCTTTCCCGCATGAGCCATGAAATGCGCACCCCCATGAACGCGATAATTGGCATGACCAGCATTGCCAAAGCTTCTGCAGATGTGCATAAAAAAGAATATTGCCTTGAAAAAATAAGCGATGCCTCCAACCACCTTTTGGGCGTAATCAATGATATTCTTGATATGTCCAAAATAGAGGCCAACAAGTTTGAACTTTCTTCCAGTGAATTTTCTTTGGAAAAAATGCTTATGCGCGTGGTCAACGTGGTCAACTTCCGGGTGGATGAAAAAAGGCAAAGCCTGGTGCTGGACATAGCGCCGGATGTGCCCCGCGCCATTGTGGCCGATGACCAGCGCCTGGCCCAGGTTATTACCAACCTGCTTTCAAACGCCATAAAATTTACGCCGGAAGCCGGGCGCATAACCCTTGGCATACGCAAAACAGAAGACCTTGGCGGCGCTGACGGCATTGTCAGTGTTGACGGCGCTTGCGGCGCTGACGGTGTTGACGACGCTTGCGGCGCTGACGGTGTTGACGGCGCTTGCGGCATTGTCGGCGCTGACGGCGCTGACCCCGCTGGCCCAGCTGACGGCGTTTATGGCCCTTGCGGTGTTGTCGGGCTGCGTTTTGAAGTAAAAGACACCGGCATAGGCATTACGGCGGAACAGCAAAGCCGCCTTTTCCGTTCTTTTGAACAGGCGGACGGCGGCACCTCGCGCAAATTCGGGGGCACCGGGCTTGGGCTTGCCATTTCCAAAAGCATAGTGGAATTGATGGGCGGTGAAATTTGGGTGGAATCCGCAGAGGGCGCGGGTTCCACCTTTATCTTTACCATGCGCGCCCAGCGCGGCAGCCGCCAGTTTGAAGACAGCCTGCTGCCGGAAATAAACCTGGACAACCTGCACTTGCTGGCTGTGGATGATGCCCCTGAAGTGCGTGAATATTTTACGCATTTCGCAACGGAACTGGGCATTGACTGCAAGGTGGCGGCAGATGGCGATGAGGCCCTGCGCCTTTTTGATGAAAATATAAATCACCCCTTTGACCTGGTGTTTGTGGACTGGAAAATGCCCGGCATGAACGGCATTGAGCTTACCCGCAAAATTCGTGGCCGTTTTGGGGAAAAAATTGTGGTCATCATGATTTCCGCCACAGAATGGAATGAAATTGAAGCGGACGCCCGGGCCGTTGGCGTGGACAGCTTTGTGCCCAAGCCGCTTTTTGCCTCTGTGCTGGTGGACTGCATAAAACACAGCCTTGCCCCGGCCATGCAGGAAAACAACCTGCGCGCAGAAAGCAGCCAGGCCGCGCTTGCCGGCCTGTTTGAAGGGCATAAAATATTGTTGGCTGAAGATGTTGAAATCAACAGGGAAATTGTGCTATCTTTGCTTGAACCCACAGGCCTGCAAATAGATTGTGTGGAAAACGGGCGCGAGGCGGTAGATGCCTTTAGCCGCAACCCGGAAGGTTATGGCCTGATTTTTATGGACATTCAAATGCCGGAAATGGATGGTTTTGAAGCCACCCGCCGCATACGCGCCCTTGATTTGCCAAGGGCGGCGGATATACCGGTAATTGCCATGACAGCCAACGTCTTTCGTGAAGATGTGGAAAAAAGCCTGGCCTCCGGCATGAATGACCATGTGGGAAAACCTTTGAACCTTGACGAAGTTGTAAATAAACTGCAAAAGTATTTACAAAGCGGCAGGGGATAGAACGCAAAACAGGCAAGCCCATGCCTCCATGTTTTCATGTCCCCATGTCCTTATGTTTCCACGTTCCCATGTCCACCATGTTCCCATGTTGAAGCAAAAGAAAAGGAAATATCAATGGCCAGTTTCGTATCCGCCGCAGACGCCCTGGCCGCTGCGGTTGAAATAGAAAAGCGCGGGCACAGTTTTTACAGCAGGGCCGCTGTTGCGGCCAAAGACGCCAACAGGGTGGAAGAAGCGGAATTTTTCAACTTCATGGCGGATGAGGAGCAAAGGCATGAAAAAATCTTTGCCTCCATGCTGAAGCGCCTTGGCGGGCTGTATGTTCCGTTGGGGTCGGATCAGGCGGAATACCTGGAATATATGTCCGGCCTGCTGGATTCTCACCAGCTTTTTACCGGAGAACTGGGCACGCTTTATTCCAACCCCTACGTGATAGCCATGCAGCTTGAAAAAGACAGCATTGTCTTTTTTAACGGCCTTATGCCCCTGCTGCCCGCCGGTGAACAACAGCACGTTGAACACTGCATTCAAGAAGAGCAAAAGCACATAAGGCTTATTGCCAGAAGGCAGGCAGAGGCCAAAAAGGCGGAGTAGGGCTTATCCCGGTAAAAACCTTGCCCCGGAATTTTTCAGGTAGCCGTTTACAAAATCGGCCGCGCGCAGGCTTTTGCCCCCGGCCGGGCGCAAACGGGTAAGGGCGTAAACCCCGTCCGGGGTTTTTACCAGCAGGGCGTCATCATACAGGCCCAGCACATCGCCCGGTTGCGCCTGCCTGTCCGGCTGTGTTTGCAGGCCTGCCTGTTGCGGTTGCGTGCGTGCCGGTTGTGTTTGCATGCCAGTCTGTTGCGTTTGCAGGCCTGCCTGTTGCGTTTGGCCGGGGCCTTTCACATCAGGGTTGGCGTTTTTCGCATTTTCGCTTGCCGCCTCGTCTACAGCGTTGTAGGCCGGTTCACTTGCCCGGCATTCTTCTTTTGCCGGGCGCTCTTTTTCTGCCGGGCCCTTTTCTGTCAGGCGCTCTTCTGCCGGGCTCTCTTCTGCCAGGCGGCCTTCTTCCAGTAAAAGTTCAATAATTTCCGTCTTGCCGCGTGCCCAGTCTGCTTTTTCCAGCCGCGCGCGCGCTCCGGGCCAGGGCGTTACCCCGCGCAGGGTATTGTGCAGCTGCCGGGCAGTGGTGTTGGTAAAATCCAAAAAACCGTCCGCCTTGGTCAGCTTGGCGGCATAATTGGCCCGGCTGTTGTCTTGCGCAATGGCGTTCGCCTGGCCCTGTTCCATTTTTTCCAGCGCTTCCAGCAACAGTTTGCCGCCCAGTTCCGCCAGTTCGTCATGCAGGGCCGCGGCATTGTCGTTTATGCCTATGCCCAGGGCGCGTTGCAGCAGCATGGGGCCGGTATCCAGCCCGGCTTCCATTTGCATTATGGTTATGCCGGTCATTTTGCAGCCGTCCATAATGGCCCGCTGAATGGGCGCGGCCCCCCGGTAGCGCGGCAACAGCGAGGCATGCACGTTTACCGCCCCGTGGCGCGGCATATCAAGCAGGGCTTGCGGCAGAATAAGGCCGTAAGCGGCCACCACAAAAACATCCGCCTTCAGGGCGGCAATTTGCGCCCGGTCTTCTTCCGCCTTGAAATTAAGGGGCTGATAAACCGGGATATTATGCGCCAGGGCCAGTTCCTTCACCGGCGGGGCCTTAAGGGCCTGCCCGCGCCCGGACGGACGGTCCGGCTGGGTATATGCCGCAATTACTTCATGCTGGCCGGAAGTTATAAGGGCGTTCAAGATGGCGGCGGCAAAATCTGGCGTGCCCATAAAAACTGTTTTCATGGCCGCATCAACCTTTGCCCTGCTTTTCCGCTTCCGTTTTCAGGCGCTTTTTTAATTTGCCCTCATAAAGGCTGCGTTTCAGGCGGCTGATGTGGTCAAGAAAAAGCCGCCCGTCCAGGTGGTCGCATTCATGTTGCAGGCAAATGGCAAGCAGGTCTTCCGCGTCTTCGGCGAAGTGTTCACCCTTCAGGTTTTGGGCGCGTACGCGCACGCGTTGCAGGCGCTTCACATTGCTGCGGTAATCCGGCACGGAAAGGCAGCCTTCTTCCGATTCCAAAATTTCATCGCTTAACGGTTCCAGCACCGGGTTTATATACGCCTTGGCCCCGGAACGTTCTGAAGGGCCGCTAAGGTCAATTACAACCATGCGGATATTTTTGCCTATTTGCGGGGCGGCCAGGCCTATGCCTTCATTTTCATACATTGTTTCCGCCATGTCGCGGGCCAAGGCCTCCAGCTCCGGGGTAAATACCGTAACCGGCGCGGATTTTTTGGCCAGAATGGGGTGGGGATATTTTAAAACTTCAAGTAACATTTATATGCCTCATATTCTCATATGTTTTTTATTGGTTAAGCTTATTTAAGCATTTACCGGGTTTTGTAAAGTGTAATCCGGGGCGGTTTGAAGATTGTTATAATCGGGGGCGCTGCCCCCGGCCCCCGGCAAAGGGCATGATGCCCTTTGCAATCCCCGGCAGTTTTTATGGCGGGTCAGCGCCGGGGGCGCGGGAAAATTTTTTCCGCGCGCGCCTGCTGGCAAATAAGACGCGCGGGGTTTGTCAGCAAGCTGCTGCGGGGATTTTTTCGCGGCATTCCTACATCAATGAAAGCTGGGTTTCCACCTTGCGGTGCACGGCCTTCAGGCAGCTGCGCTTCAAATCTTCCTGCGGCAGGCGGCTTAGGAAGCGCGAGGGCATAAGGCGTTGTTCATGCCCGAACAGCATGCGTTTTACCGCGCGGGAAAGGTACAGGCCTTTTTGGGCGCGGGTAAGGCCAACATAGAACAGGCGCAATTCTTCCGCCATATCCATGGGCGAGGGCGGGGGCTGGTCGGCCCGGCCGCTCAAAAGGCCCGCGCCCATGAAGGGCAGCAGGCCATCTTCCAGCGCGGGCATAAAAATAATGGGAAATTCCAGCCCCTTGGAAGCGTGCAAGGTCATTATCTGCACCTTTTCGCTTTTGGCGCGCACCAGTTCCAGCTCATTTTGCAGGCTTATCCAGTTTAACAGGCCCTTCCAGCCCCGGTGGCGGTCATAGGCCTTTATCAGGCCGGTAAAGGCGGGGCTTTTCCAAAACCCGGCGTTGAAGGGCGGGCGGCTTTCCATGTAGGCGGCAATGGCGATGGGGCCGCGCAACATTACGGTTTCCGGGCATTCCATGCCGGGGTCGCTGTCCGGCTGTTCTCTGGAAAAGCGTTCCGGGTTCACATCCGGGGCAAGGCGGTCTTTAAGGACGGGGTTTACGCCAAGCTGGTATTCTTCCGGCTGCACCGGCTGGCCGCCTATGCCCAGCATGCGGCGGGCCGCGTTCAAAATGCGCTGAATAAGCGGGTCGGCCCAAAAGGCGTCCGCCAGGGGAATGCTGTAGGGTATGCCCGCCCGGTGCAAGGCCCGCTGAATGGGCAAAATAAGGCCGCGCGTGCGCACCAGCACGGCAAAATCCCCCGGGCTGAAGCTTTGCCCGGCCAATACGGACTGGCCGGAATTTTGCCCGGCCCCGGCGCTTTTGTTGGCCCCGGCATTTTTGTCCCTGAGCGCATCGTCCAGCGTGTGGCTGCCGCTGCCCATAAGGCGAATAATTTCCCCGGCTATCCAGGCCGCTTCCGCTTCCGCGCTGGGGGCGTCAAAAAGTTTTATTTCGCCGGGATGGTTGCCTTGCGGGGCGGGCAGCATTGGTTCCGCAGCGTCCGGGCCGTGCAGGGTCTGGTCTGCCAGACGCACAATTTGCGGGGCGCTGCGGTAGTTCCGCTTCAGGCGGAAGCTGAGCAGGGCGGGCCACTGGCGGCGCAAAAACGGTTCCACATCGCCAAAGGCCCCGCGAAAACCGTATATGGACTGATCCGGGTCGCCAATGCCAAAAAAGCCGCGCCCGTCCGGGGGCAGCAGGTTTTTTACCAGGGTGAGCTGAAGGAGCGAAAGATCCTGAATTTCATCTACCAGCACAAAATCCCAGGGGCGGATAAACTTGCCGCTTCGCGTCTGTTCCAGCCAAAATTCCAGCAGGTCTGTGTAGTCCAGCAGGTTCCAGGCGTTTTTTTGCAGGGTGTAACGGCTGTTCAGCGGGGCCAGTTCCGGGGGCAGCAGGGCCAGCCGTTCCCGGCAAAGGTTCAAATTTTTCCAGTGTTCACGCAGGGCGGGGCGGGCCTGTTCCGGGTTGGCTTCCACAAACACCTGAAAGGCGCTTTCTTCGGTCAGCAGGACGGGGTTTTCTCCGGAAAGGCGCAGCCAGTGTTCCAGGGCCAGGGCGTGCAGGGTATCTGTGCGGGGCAGGAAGGCCCCCGGCCCAAGGGCCGCGTTGAGGCGCTGATCCATTTCCGAGGCGGCGCGGCGGGTAAAGGTAAGGGCCAGAATTTTTTTCGGGTTTACCCCGGCCTTGATCAAGGCGTCTATTTTGGCGACAAGGGTGCGGGTTTTGCCGCTGCCCGGCCCGGCCAGCACCAGGGCGGGGTGTTCCACGGTTTCCGCGCTGCCGATGGCCGCTTCCTGCGCCGGGTCAAGCGCGCCGGGTTTGTAAGTTACCGGGGCGCCTTCAAGGGTGGAAAAGGAAAAACCGCCGGATTCTTCCGCGTCCGCGCCTTCCGGCCCGTTGGCTTCCGCGGGCAAGCCTGCCGCTGATCTGGCCCATTTGCCTTGCTGGCTCGCTTCCGCCGTTCCCGCCGTCCCCGCCGTTCCAGCCGTTCCCGCCGTCCCCGCCGTTCCAGCAGGCTCGGACGGTTCTTCGTCCGTTTTTTTCCCGGCGCGGGCCTTGCGTTTTTTTATGGGTGGCTGGGCATTTTCCGCCAAATTTTCCGGGTTGCCCGCGCTGCCTGTTCCAGCTTCGGAATTTTCCGCTTTACGGCTTTTTTTGCCTTTTTTCAGGCCATCCAGCAGGGCCAGTTCCGCTGTTTTTGGTTCCGGCGTTCTCAGCAGGGCGGCCCCGTGCATAAATTCCTTTCTTTCCGCGTCGCTGAACACGCGTATCACGCCGTATTCACCGTCATACCCGCCCTGGCAGCGCACCTGCCCGCGCCGCATGCGGCCAATGCCTTCACCCAGCGGCGGGTAAAAGCGGGCAAGGTCATCTTCCGGCGTTTGGGTAAGAATTTGCAGCTCCGGCCCGTGCAGTTGCGCCAGCTTGGCGTAGGCTTCCGCCACCTTGCGGGTTTTTGGGCCGCAATTGAAAATTTCACCCAGAAGCTCCGGCAGGGGGATAAGGGAATGGAAGCTTTCACCCGGTTGGAAGACCGGCTCCGCCCGGTCCGCCAGGTCATGCACCCGGCTTAGCACGCCAATGGTAAGCGCCTTGCCGCAAACCGGGCAAAGGCCGTTCAGGGCGCGGGTTTCTTCCGGCGTAAGCACAACGTTGCAGGCGCGGTGCCCATCCAGGTGGTATTTGCCTTCATCGGGGAAAAATTCCAAGGTGCCAAGGAAGCGCGTTTGACCGTTTTGCGCGGCCTGTCCGGCGGGGGCGGGTACGCCCGGGCCTCCTTCCGGTCTTCCATCCGGGCCTCCTTCCGGGCTTCCATTTGGCCCGCGCAAGGCCTGCAACACGCCGTCATATGAAAGCTCTCCGCTGAAGAGGTTGGCTTCCCGCCCCAGGTTTTCCCCGGAATGCGCGTCAGAATTGGAAACCATGCGGTATTTGTCCAGGGCGCTTACCATGCGGTTCATGGCCGGGTCTGAGGAAAGGCCGGTTTCCAGCGCGAAAATATGGCCGCTCAGGTCGCCGAAGCAGTCTTCCAGCCGGTTGAAGCCGGATTTGGAACCGAACAGAGAAAACCACGGAGTCCAGATATGCGCGGGTATCAAAAAGGCCTGGGGGTGGGCTTCCAGCACCAGTTCCAGCAGGTTGCGCGCTGAAAGGCCAAGAATGGGGCGGCCATCGGACTTCAGGTTGCCCAGTTCGCCCAGCTTGGCGCAAAACCGTTTGGCCGCTTCAAAGTTGGGCATAAAAACCAGGTTGTGCACCTTGCGCACCTGCCCGTCCTGCTTGTAAATGGAGCTTATTTCCCCCTGAAGCATGAACAGCGGCGGCTGGCCGGGTATGCGCCCTTTCCATTCCGGCAGGGCATTGTCGGCGGCTTTTGGGTCTTTAAGGCGGTACAGGCCGGAATTTTCATGCGGCGTAAGGGCTTCTTCAAGTTCCGCCAGCCAGGCCGGGTGGGTAAAATCGCCGCTGCCCAGCAACGACAGGCCCTTTATTCCGGCCCAGGCCGCCAGCAGGGCAGGGGAAAGGCGAGAGCTTGTGGCCCGTGAATAACGGGAATGAATGTGCAAATCCGCTTTAAATTCTTGCATGTTTTTTTCCGGCTGGGCAACAGTTTCAAATAACTATGGCAATATTGGGCCCTTGCGCAATGGCTTCAATATATACCCGAACCCCCTTCAAGGCAAGCTTGCGCAATGGCCCTTTTGCCCTTTTGCGGCGTTGTCCGGCGTCCCGCGCAGGGGTCATATATGTTTGGATATACTCCCCCCGCGCGGGGCGCGGACGCCTTGCAAAAGGACAAAAAATCTCATTGCGCAATGGCCCTTTTGCCCTTTTGCGGCGTTGTCCGGCATCCCGCGCGTACGGGCCAAACAGCCATGCCACTCGTTCAGAGGGCGTTATGCCTTTACAGCATAACGCCCTCTGAGCAAATAGCCTGAGCTGTTCGCAAAGGTTATTTCTTCACTTTTTTGTGAATCACTGCCTTTTTGCTGTTTTTTTTGCTGGCTGGCGGCAGCGTTTGGGCAATGTGGCACTGTTCTCCGTGGGTTGCCGGCGCGTGAGCACGCTGGCCCAGAAGGTCATGAATGTTTATGGAATCCAGTTCATTTTCCAACGCGCGTGAGGCTTTGATCCAGGCGGCCCTTGTAAGGCACTGGTCTTTGCGCTCGCAATTTGTTTCTTCATGCGCGCTGCACATGGTAAGGCTTATGCCGCCTTCCATAAGGCGGACAATGTGCCCAAGGGTGATGTCTTTGGGAGGACGCGCCAACATGTGCCCCCCGGTGGAACCCCGTATGCTGCTGGTTATACCGGCCTGCTTGAGGTCTTTGAGAATTTGTTCAATGAATTGAACAGATACGCCCGTGCGTTCAGAAAGTCTTCCGGCCGGCACAGGTTTGCCCTGATCATGCCGGCCAAGTTCAAGAAGAATTCTGGCCGCGTAGCGGGTTCTTGCTGAAAGCTTCATAACGTAGTCTACCTTGAATAAAGAGTAATGCGATAAAAAAAGTTGGTTTAAATTTTCACATTTACCATAAAATGTCAAATTATGGTTTTTGCCCGCAGGGGCCAGCCTTTGCCGCCGATAAACATGTTTTTGTTATGTTCTTGCGGTGTTACCTCCTTTATGTGAAAATCTGACTTTGGCCCTACTATATGCCCAAAATGAAATAAAAGTCAAAAAAAACTTTCAGTTAAATACAGAATATTTTGCCGTGAGCAGCCTTACGTTTGTGGTTAGAGCATTTCTTTAGAACAGATTAATTTTAACATTATGCATTTTAAAGGCATTTTGAAAGGCAACATTTTATCGCACGCGCACCAGCCGAAACGGCTGGTGCTAAAGGCACGCTACGCTGCTCGCTTGCGGGCGCCTGCTGCGCATCCGCCGTGCGGTAAAAACGCCCGGTCGCATGAAACGCCCCGGCGGCACCCTGTGAAATACCCGGCGGGTGTATCGACTTTTCAAGTTTTTTGGCCTATAGTCCTTCCCATGCATGAAATGTCTGTTGCTGCCAGCCTTTTGGCAATGATTCGTGAAGAGATGGAACGCCACGGGGCGCAACGTCTTCTTTTGGCGCGTGTGCGTTGCGGGGCGCTTTCCAACATAGTGCCGGAATCGCTGGAAATGGCCTTTGAACTGGCCGTGCAGGAAACGGATTTTGATGGGGCCCGGCTGGAAATTGTAAAAGACCCTCTTATACTGTCCTGCGGGCAGTGCGGGCGGGAATTTGACCCGGCTGAAGGCGGCGTTTACCTGCCTTCACAGTTTGCGCCCTGCCCGTTTTGCGGGCATGAGTTCACCCACCGGGTAATTTCCGGCAAGGGCCTTTACCTTGAACATATTGAAGCGGAGTGAAAATGGAAATTGAAGTGGGCCGTAGCGTGCTGGAAAGCAATGACCAGCAGGCCGGGCGGTTGCGAGAAATTTTCCGGCGCGGCAAGGTGCTTGTGCTTAACCTTATAAGCTCTCCCGGCGCGGGCAAAACTTCACTTTTGGAACGCACCCTCAAGGATCTTTCCGGCGAATTTCGCATGGCGGTTATTGAAGGAGACCTGCAAACAGATAACGACGCCCGCCGGGTTGCGGCCACCGGCGCGAAGGCCGTGCAAATAAACACCAACGGCGGCTGCCACCTTGACGCCCGCATGGTGGAACGCGTGCTGGACAACTTCAATCTTGACGAGCTGGATATACTTTTTGTGGAAAATGTGGGCAACCTGGTCTGCCCGGTGGAATTTGACTGCGGAGAAGACCACAAAATAGCCCTGCTAAGCGTGACCGAAGGTGACGACAAGCCAGAAAAATACCCCTTGCTCTTCAACCTGGCGTCCGTAATGATTTTGAATAAAATTGACCTGTTGCCCTATGTGGATTTTGATGTGGAACGGGCCGGGCGCTTTGCCTCGCAACTTAACGCGGGCCTGAAAATATTCCCGCTGGCCTGCCGCCGCAAGGACGCGGACGCGCAAAGCCCGGACGACGGGCTTGCGGCCTGGTATGACTGGCTGCGCAAGGCCCGGGCGGAAAAGGCCGCCGGCGCCGCAAAAGCCTAAGGGAGTTCCGCTATGTCCGATTCATTCAACAACCCGTTCAGCAGCCTGGGCAAGCAACTGAAAAAGCCGGAAAAAACTCAAAACGGCAAGCCACAAAACGGTAAGTCGCTTCAGGACGGCAAGTCCCAAAATAGCCCGGCTGGGGGCGCGGAAGGCAAGGCGCTTCCAGCGGCAAAGCCCGCGCAACCGGCAAAAAACGCCAAGGTGTTCGGGCGCAAGGGGCAGGCCCCCAAACCGCAGGATGAAAGCGAGGACGCCCAGCTTTTTGCAGAGGCCATGCGCAATGTTACCGCGCAAGACATGAAGCGCCACGGCAAGGGTAAAGAAGGGCACGGCGGCCCGGCCACAAAGATGCAGGCGGAAGCGTTTTTCCAAAACGATTTTGCCGGCGCCCGTGGCGGCAAGGCCGGTGAAGCTTCACCGCGCAACCGTGAACAGCTGGCGGATAACGCGGAAGGTGAAAGTTTTGCCGAACTTTTCGCCGGCCAGGGCGAAAAAATCAAACAGGGCGGAAAAATTAAAGAGGGCGGAAAGGCCCGGCCCGGCGAAAAAGTTCAAGCTGGCATTAAAGACCAAAATGCCGTTGCCCAAACGCAGCCGCAGCCCGGCCAGCCCAAATTTGTGGAACGCGGGCGCAAGGGGCTGGAAGCCATAGAAAAGCGCTGGCTGGATGAAAATTTTGAAGCCGCGCCCAGCGCCAGCGAGCATGAACAGACGCTTTTTGCCAAGGCCATGCAGGGCGTAAAGCCGGTAAGCGCCGGCGGGCGCGATATAAACAAGCCAGCCGCCCCGGCTGGCCCGGCCATCGGGCAACCCGCGAGGGATCCCAACGCCCTGCTGACCGATTTTTTACAGGGCAAACTGGAGTTTGCGCTGGAATTTACAGAAGAATTTATTCAGGGCCATGTGCTGGGGCTTGACCCGCTGGTCATGAACAAGCTGAAGGCCGGGCAATACAGCCCGGAAGCCAACCTTGACCTGCACGGGCTTAACGCCGTGCAGGCCTACAACAGCCTGACCTGGTTCATTCGTGACGCCTACCAGCGCGGCATGCGCACGGTAATAGTGGTTACCGGGCGGGGCAAAAATTCGCCAGACGGCATAGGCGTGCTGCGTGAAAGCCTGCAAGAATGGCTTACCCGTGACCCGTTCAAGCGGGTGGTGCTGGCCTTTTGCACGGCTCAACCCTGTGACGGCGGGGCCGGGGCGGTCTATGTAGCCCTGCGCAAATACAAAAAAAACAACGGCAAAATCCAGTGGGATATGATGCCCACAGAGGAAGAACTGCTGTTATAGCTCCATTCAGGCTGAAACGCCTTGAATGAACACCCTGAAGAAACATTCCTTACTACCCTGTAAGTATGTCATATAACTTTTGTAGCTAGGGGGGCCCGGTACCGGGCTGAGATGGGCAAAGCCCACCACCCTTTGAACCTGATGCAGCGTAATCCGGCATTTTGCCGGGGAAGTTGCCGTAGGGAAGCTGGAGTCCAAAGCTCTTTGCCCACCTGCGTGGGCATTTTTTATGCCCACGGGCAGCCGCGCATCATCACTATAGCGAGGAGCTTATGGATATTTTTTCACGCAACACCGCGCTGTCTTCGCTGTTCAAACAGCACAGCGCCCGCCTTTCCGCAGATGAAGGCCTTTCCGCAGACAGCCTTGCCGCCGCCATCAATGACGGCCATGTGGCGCTGCTTGGCAACCCCGGCCACCAGGGAGGCATGCCCCTTTTGATAGGGCAACCTTGCCGGATCAAAATCAACGCCAACATTGGCACATCACCCCTTTGCCATTGCCTGAAAACGGAACTGGAAAAGCTTGACGCCGCCATACAGGCCGGGGCGGATACCATAATGGACCTTTCCACCGCCGGAGACCTGGACGCCATTCGCCTGGAAATGCTTGCCCGTTGCGCCAACCCCCTTGGCACGGTGCCCATGTACGCGGTGGGCAAACTTTATCTGGACGCGGAACAGGATCCGGCCCGGATGAACCCGGAAGAGCTGTTCAAAGAAATAGAAAAACAGGCCGTGCAAGGCGTTGATTTTATGACGGTTCATTGCGGCTTGACCCGGCGCGGGGCGGAATGGGCCATGGACGGCGGGCGCGTCATGGGCATAGTTTCCAGAGGCGGGGCGCTTCTGGCCCGCTGGATGATCAAAAACGACAAAGAAAACCCGTTGCTGACAGATTTTGACAGAATTGTGGATATTGCCCTGCGGCACAACGTCACCCTTTCGCTTGGCGACGGCCTGCGCCCCGGCGCGGGGTGCGATGCCGGGGACGCGGCCCAGTTTGAGGAAGTGATTACCCTGGGCAGGCTGGCCCGGCACGCCCGGTCACGCGGGGTGCAGTGCCTCATAGAAGGGCCGGGCCATGTGCGCTTGCATGAGGTTGAAAGCCAGATGCAGACCATAAAACGTTTGACGGACAACGCCCCGCTTTATGTGCTGGGGCCTCTGGTGACGGATACGGCCCCCGGTTACGACCATATTGCCGGGGCCATCGGCGGGGCCGCCGCGGTAAGGGCGGGGGCGGACTTCCTTTGTTACCTGACCCCGGCCGAGCATGTATCTTTGCCGGATATTGCCGATGTGCGCGCCGGGGTGTTCGCATCCCGCGTTGCCGCTCAGGCCGGGGAAGCGGCCCTGGGGCGGCCCCGCGCCGTGCAGCGGGAACAGGCCATGTCCAAAGCGCGGGCGGCGCTTGACTGGGCAGGCATGAGCCTTCAGGCGCTTGACCCGGCAATTGTCCATTCCCGGCGTGAACCGCACAAAAATGAAGAAGTTTGCGGCATGTGCGGCAAATTTTGCGCCATTAAAATGTTGCAAGATTGAAGGCAGTTACGCCTGGGGTAGCGCAGCGCCGCGTCAACAGGCAATGGGCAGCAAATGGGCAACAGTCAACAGGCCATTGGGGGCGCGGGGCGGATATTACCGGCCCACGCCTCCAAAAACAAAGTTGAGGCCATTGCACAATGGCCTCAGGCTGTTGACAAAGTACAGCCCGCCGCGCAGGCGTAGGCGGCATTCATTGCCGCCGTAAAGCGCCGGAGCGGGCGTGCCTTTACAAAACCCGGCCTTGCGGGGTTTGTCATTAAGCTGAGGCCATTGCACAATGGCCTTTTTGCCCTTTTACTGCGT
>JAVBMP010000003.1:0-24210 GCA_031552315.1 Desulfovibrionaceae bacterium
ACAATGGCCTTTTTGCCCTTTTACTGCGTCGTGCTTCGTCCCGCGCGAAGGTCATATATGCTTGAATATACTCCCTCCGCACGGAACTCGCACTCCTTGTAAAAGAACAAAAATTCTCATTGTGCAATGGCCTCACAATGCGGTCAAAATCTTAAACGCCAGGGAGCCATTGCATGAGAAAGGCCCTTTTCTTTTCCCTTTGTGTGGCGCTGCTGTTTTTCACAGCCCCGGCCTTCTGGTCGCGCCTAAACCTTCCCGTTTCGGGGAAGGGTTCCCCCATTTCCTCCGCCTTTCAGGCTTTTGCCTCTGAACAGACGGACAACCCCGGTTCCGGCCCCGGTTCTGATTCCGGCTCTGGTGCGGATGAAGGGCTGAAGGTGCTGGTCTTTTATACCTCCAGCGCGGTCACCACCCCGCAGCTACCCCTTTTGCAGCTTGAAAAGGAAGGTTTTTTCACTAGAACCGGCTATTGCCTGGAAAAGCGTGAATGGAAAAATCTGGACGATTTGCGCGGCGTAATTCTGGCAGGTAAAGGGGACATCTGGGTAGGCCATATCGAGGGACTGGCTCAGGCCTTCAAGCAAGGCGCGCCGCTACAGCTTGTTTCCATAACCGGCTGGCGCAAGTTCTATTTTTTGAGCGCCGACCCCAATGTCCACAATACGGCTTCCCTGTTCGCCAGCTTGCAAGAAAGCAAGGCCCCCCTTTCAGTAGCCCCGGCAGATGGCCCAAGTGTCGGCGTGCTGCGCAAGCTTCTTGAAGGCGGCGGGAAACGCTCGCCAATAAAACTTCAGCTGGCGGGCAAGCCGTCACAGCAATTAAGCCTGGAACTGTTGCGCGGCCAGGTTGATTGCGCCCTGCTGCCGGAACCTTTGGTCTCTGCCGCCCTGGCGAAAAATTCGCGCTTGCGCATTGTGGGCAGTCTGGAAGAAGAATACGCCAAGCTTTTTGGCGGCCCCGCCCGGCTGCCCATGGTGGGCATAGCCGTGCAACGCGCCCTGGCGGAACAGGATCAGGACATGGTCAGGAATATGTCCATAAGCATGAAAAATTTCTCCATGCTGCTAAAGCAGGACGTGCTTTCAACCTTTGACCTGCTGCCGGAAGCCATGCGCAAAAACATGGGGGCGGAAGTCCTGCGCCAAAGCCTGCAAAGGGAAATGCTACTGGCAGAACCAGCCTGGGAAGTGGATACGGAAATTGCTCATTTTCTGGATATGGTAGCACCGGAAATTTTTGGCCCCGGCAACCCCTTGCCGCCGGATTTTATCTTCAAACCATGATCAGACTAACCACAAACAGGGCGGCGCACAGGGTAACCCCTGCGCCGCCCTGTCTATTTGAAGTGGAAGTTCAAAGAACGCCAATAAAAGAAATGAGGCCGTTGCACAATGAGAATTTTTGTTCTTTTACAAGGAGTGCGAGGTCCGTGCGGAGGGAGTGTATTCAAGCATATATGACCTTCGCGCGGGACGAAGCACGATGCAGTAAAAGGGCAAAAAGGCCATTGTGCAACGGCCTCAAAATGGGTTTTGCGCCCTGGGCAAGGGGCAAAAGCCTTTTAAACGCAGTGTAACCTTAGAGAGCGGGTTGCGCATGAAATAGCCGCTTAGCGGCGAGCACAGCTCACCTGAGGCAGTTGACAAAGTTCCCTTTGTCAACTGCCCGGCGCACAGGCGCAGGCGGCATTCGTTGCCGCCTGGCCCCTGTGGGTGAGCAAAGCCCGGCCTTGCGGGATTTGTAAAGCCAGACGCCATTGCGGAATGGCCTCTGGCTGCGGGCAAGGTTTCCTTCGCAAACAACCCGCCAGCACCAACACCAACGCAGGCGCAATCAATTGGATAAACCCGGAAATGATGCTGAAAATTCTAAAAAAAGTACTGCCGTTTGTTTTGGCCGCCCTGCTTCTGCTGGCGTTAGGCTATGGGGCAAGCGCGTTGCTTGGCCCCATGTTGGCCCCTCCGCCCACGGATGTGCTGGCGGCCTTTTGGGGCTTGCTGGTTCAGGGTGAACTGCCGCGCGACCTGGGCATAACGGTTGGCCGCGCCTTGACAGGTTTGGCCATGGGGGCGGCCATTGGCACTTTTTTGGGGGCTTTGGCCGGTCTTTCCCCTTTTGTTATGCGCATGCTTGCCCCGCTTATTGCCGGGGTGCAAAGCTGCCCGCCTGTGGTATGGATTTCCCTGGCCATGGTATGGGCGGGTACTGGCGGCGCGGTGCCTGTGGCTGTGGTGCTGGTTACCACGGGGCCAATTTTCTTTAGTAACAGCGCTTACGGGGTGCAATCCACCGACCAGCGTTTACGCGGCATGAGCCGGCTTTATAATGTGCCCTGGCTACGGCGCTTGCGGCGTTTGTATTTGCCGTCCTTGCGGCCATATTGGATTTCCGGCTTTTCCATAGCCTTGTCCACCGGGTGGAAGACCGCGGCCGTGGCAGAATTTTTGGGTAGCCATGAGGGCATAGGCGCGCGTATCTATTGGTGCTACCGCGCCCTGAACATGGCGGAACTTTTCGCCTGCGCCCTTGCGCTTATCCTGCTGGGCGCGGTGCTGGAACTTGCCCTTATTGCGCCACTGCGGCAGCGCGGGCGCAACGCCCAGAAGCGTTCCCTTTCTGGCTCGGCGTCCCTGCCTGATCCGGCACTCTTACCGAACCAGGCATCCCCATCTAACCAGGCATCCCTATCTGATTCGGCACTCACGCTTGAGCCGAAATCCACACCTGCGCCGGAATCCACGCTTGCCCCAGCATCCGCGTGTGAAGCCGCGCTCACATTTGAGTTGGCAACCGCGCCTGAAGCAGTTCCCCAGTTTGAGTCGCCATCCACACCCGGCCAAGCGCTTTCTCCAACCCCGGACGCTTCCGGCAAGCTGGCGGCGGAGCAGTCTGCCCACGCGGATAATACGGTGACCGCAAGTACCCCGAAGATGGAGGATGTGGGCTGATGTTGCTGTTACAGAATATTGCGAAATCTTTTTCCGGGCATCCTGTGCTTTGTAACATCAGCTTGAACCTTGCCCCCGGTGAAATTGTTTGCCTTGGCGGCCCTTCCGGCGTGGGTAAAAGCACCTTGTTGGAAATAGCCGCTGGCCTTCTATTGCCGGATGCGGGCACTGTGCGCCGCGTCTGCCCCCCTGCCCTGGCCTTTCAGGATGACGCCCTGCTGCCTTGGGCAAGCTGTCTGGAAAATATCTTATACATCTTGTCAGCACAAGAAAGTCTTACGAACCGTGTAGCCAAAGCCCGGCACTGGCTTAACGCCTTTGGGCTTGCTGCGGATAAATTCCCCCCGGAATTGAGTGGTGGAATGCGGCGGCGTCTGAACCTGGCCCGCGCCTTTGCCTCTGAACGCCGCTTGTTGCTACTGGATGAACCCTTTGCCTTTTTAGATGAAGCCCTCCAGAAAATCGTGGCCCAGCATTGTCTGGAACGCGCCAACCAGGGTTATGCCCTGTTTTTAACCAGCCACAGCTTTACAACATTACAAAATGCCGCCGTAGCTATGCAATTTCCCCTGGACCGCGTAAAGGCATATGCCCTTGAAGGCGGATTTTTGCGGCCCGTGCTGTAGGTTTGTCTAGCGTAGAACCGTATCCTATTTCCCCATAGCATACGGAGCAATGTTTCACATGAAACATTGCTCCGTTGGAATATTACTCCGTGATAAAATATGCCAGGGATTCTGTGTTGCTTTTTATTTGTCCAGCGCTCAGGTATTATTCATAAATAAGTGGAGGCCTACCCTGAAGGCTGAGAGAATCATTTTATCAAAAACGGAAAGGCACTCTGCCCCATGCTCCTAAGCCACTTGCACAGCAAAAGCCAGCAAGCGGCATAGGAGTATTTTAACGCAAAATGTTTCATTGCCTGCATTTCGCAGAAAGTAAGCCAAAATATAAAGCAGTATTATGATGCAAGCAAAGTTTCAGAAAAGTTTAGAGAATAAATTGACAGTACACGCATTCTAACCTAAAAGAAATTGTTCCACATGAAACATGGCGATAAGTTTTTCAGTACAACAGTAACGTATGCGAGGGTATAATGGCTAGAATTATTGCCATTGCCAACCAAAAAGGCGGGGTGGGCAAAACCACAACAGCTATAAACTTGGCTGCCTCATTGGCTATTATGGAAAAAAAGGTACTGCTGGTAGATTGTGACCCCCAGGCAAACGCCTCTAGCGGGCTTGGGGTGGATAGCAGAGATATAAGCAGCAATCTTTATTCTGTATTCTTCCATCCGGAAAGGGCTTCAGAAGCGCTTTACAAAACATCCAGCCCCTACCTTTTCCTAATGCCGTCCACTACCGATTTGGTGGCGGTTGAATTGGAACTGGTGGATAAAATAGGCCGTGAATACTATCTGGATGAAGTGCTGAAGAATATAAGCGGTTCCTTTGATTATATACTGCTGGATTGCCCGCCTTCGCTTGGCCTTTTGACCTTGAATGCCCTGTGCGCGGCAAGGGAACTGCTTATCCCGCTACAGTGCGAATTTTTTGCGCTGGAAGGCATTGTCAAGCTGATGCAGACTTATGATTTGGTAAAAAAGCGCCTTAATACAGAACTTTCTTTGCTTGGCGTTGTGCTTACCATGTATGACGTGCGCAACAAGCTGGCCCGCCAGGTAAAAAATGAAGTGCGCAAATGCCTGCCGGATTACCTTATGGAAACCGTTGTGCCGCGCAACGTACGCGTTTCAGAAGCCCCAAGCCACGGTAAGTCCATCATCCACTACGATGTGAAGTCCAAGGGCGCAGAAGCCTATTTGGCCTTGGCTAAAGAAGTTATTTTACGCCGCCCGCGTGGCAACAAATAAAGGAGCGGGAGCATGTCTTTACAAATGAAAGGCCTTGGGCGCGGGCTGGAAGCCCTTATACCCACAGATAAAAACTCTGATGGCTCAAAAGAATCTCGCCGCCTTCCCCTTGCGCAGCTTTTGGTCAACCCGGAACAACCGCGCAGGCATTTTGCGGAAAGCGCCCTGAATGACCTGGCGGATTCCATTCGGAATCAGGGCCTGTTACAGCCGATAATTGTGCGTCCCTTGCCGGGCACTGCCCCCACCCAGTATGAAATAGTGGCTGGGGAACGGCGCTACAGGGCCTGCAAAATTGCCGGGCTTACAGAAGTCCCGGTCATTGTTCGCGAACTTTCTGATCAAGACGCCCTGGTGATTGCCCTTATAGAAAACTTGCAGCGTGAAGACCTTAACCCCTTGGAAGAGGCCCAGGGGCTTTTGCAGCTAAAAGAGCAGTTTTCCTTAAGTCAGGATGATTTGGCCCAAAAATTGGGTAAAAGCCGTTCCGCCATAGCCAATACCCTGCGTCTTTTGAATTTGGCCCCGGCTGTGCGGCAAGATTTGGCGGATGGCAAGCTTTTTGCCGGGCATGGCCGGGCCTTGTTGGCGATCAGCAGCCTTGAAGAACAAGAGCTTATACGTAAACGTATAATTTCCGAAAACTTGTCGGTAAGGGAAACGGAAGGCTTGGTCGCCCAATGGAAAGAACAATTCAAGGCGCAGGAAATGCCCCTTGACCCCCCTGATTCATTGGAACAAGCGGAAAATACGCCAACAAATTCCTTTGAGGAAGATGCGGATTTAAAACCGGCAAAGCGTAAATTACCGCAAAGCGCCGTTCTGATGAACTGGCAAGATAAAGTTGCAGACATTGTAAAATTGCCTGTAAAAATAACGGGTAAAGAAGATAAGGGTAAATTAAGCATCACTTATTCAAGTGCCGAAGAGTTACAAGGAATTTTAGCCTTGTTGGGCCTTGCCAAAGAAGCCGCTTCCGGCAATGAAGGGGCGCTGTAATGCTTCAGCCGGTCAGTTTGCAGTCTTTGGAAGCTGGTCTGGCCCGCTATTCCGGCGCCCCTGTGCTGGTGGTGGGCGATGTAATGCTTGATGAATACCTGCTGGGCGATGCCAGCCGCATTTCACCAGAGGCCCCGGTGCCGGTTGTGTTGGTGGAAGAAAGCCGCACCCTTGTAGGCGGCGCGGGGAACGTGGCCCGGAATATTCAGGCCCTGGGCGGGGAAATTTGTCTGCTAAGCGTTTGCGGCGATGATTTTTCCGGCCAGAAATTGCGCGGGCTTTTGCAGGGTGACGGCATAGAGGCCATTCTTTTCCCCCAATCCGGGCGCAAAACCACTTGCAAAACCAGGGTCCTTGCACGGCAACAACAAATGTTGCGGATAGATCAGGAAGAAACCGGCCCAGTTGGCCCAGCGCAAGAGAAATTGCTTCTGACGGAACTGCAATCCCGCTTGCGGAATTACCGGGCGCTAATCATTTCAGACTACGGAAAAGGCCTGATTACCCCATCATTTATGGACGGCGTGCGCGCCCTTTGCCTTGCCAACCCGGATATCCCCGTTCTGGTGGATCCAAAGCTTCCTAATTTCGGCCTGTATGCCGGTGTAACCATGCTTACGCCAAACGCCAAAGAAACGGCGGAAGGGGCCAATATGGCCGTGCACAGCCGGGCGGATCTTTTAAGGGCCGGGCGGGCCTTTTTTGAACGTCTGGGCTGCAAGCACCTGCTTACCACCCTTGGCGCGGAAGGCATGGCCCTGTTTACCGGCCCGGAAGAGGCCTGGCATGTGCCCACCATGGCGCGCAAGGTGTACGACGTTACCGGGGCCGGCGATACCGTAATCGCCGTGGTTGCCCTTGGCCTGGCCGCCGGGCTTGACCTTTTGGAAGCCTGCGTGCTGGCAAACTACGCGGCGGGCATTGTGGTAGGCGAAGTGGGCGCGGCCAGCGCCAACCCGGAAAAAATGCGTGAAGCCTTCCGCAATTTGCCCATACCCAACATAGGCAGGCTGCATGATTGAGCCGGATTTTCTTCTTTCTTCCTACAACTACCACCTGCCTGAAGAACTTATCGCGCAAAAGCCGTTGCCGCGCGGCAGTTCACGCCTTCTGGCGCTTGAACGGAACACCGGCAAGACAAGCCTTGCAAGCTTTGCCGACTTGGCGAAATTTTTACAGGAACCTTGCCTGTTTGTAGCCAACAATTCCAAGGTTGTTCCGGCCCGCTTGCAGGGGAAGCGCCCCAGCGGCGGCAAGGCGGAATTTTTGTTGCTGACCCCTCTGCCCCTGGTATTGAGCGGGGCTATTGCGGGGGGACAGGCCAAAACACAAGCCAAAGCACAGGCGAATTATCCCGCGCCGCATTCAGGGCAGCCTTATCCGCAAGGCCACGGACTGGAGCAAATGGAATGGGTGGCGGAAGTTGAGGGGCTTCTTAAGCCGGCCAAAAAGCTTGGGCCGGGCACGGTGCTTGAATTTGGCGCGAATTTGCGGTTGAAGGTGCTTGAACAGCAAGAGTTTGGGCAGGCCAGGGCCCTGCTTGGCTGGAACGGCGGCCTGGATGCCTTGCTGGAAGAACTGGGCAGCCTGCCCCTGCCGCCGTACATACGGCGTGACGCAGAGGCGGAAGACGGCAACAGCTACCAGACTTTTTACGCCAGCGCGCAAAAAAGCGGTTCTGTCGCCGCGCCCACAGCCGGGTTGCATTTTACCCCGCAATTGCGGGACGAACTGTTGCGGGCCGGGCACAAATGGGCGGAACTTACCCTGTATGTGGGGTATGGTACCTTTAGCCCCGTGCGGGTACAAGATATTCGGGAACATAAAATGCACCCGGAATTTGTGGAACTTGGCGCGGAAACCGCAAGACAAATTAATGAAGCCCGCAAAAATGGCATTAAAATATTAACCATTGGCACAACCGCAACAAGGGTGGTTGAGGGTGTGGCAGCCTTGCAAAATGGGGCAGACGGGCTTGAAGCTTACAACGGCTGGTTGAACGCCTTTATCTACCCCGGCAGGCCGTTCCGCGTGGTGGATAAAATGATAACCAATTTTCATTTGCCGGAATCTACCCTGCTTATGCTGGTTTCCGCCCTGGCCGGGCGGGAAAATATTTTGCGCGCCTATGAACAGGCCGTGCGTGAACGCTTCCGCTTTTTTTCCTACGGCGATGCCATGCTGATTTATTAATGGTGTTGCGCCTGCATGGCGGGCTGTTGTCCTGGGGGATTTCGGTAACGGGGGTTGCCGAATGTGGGGCAACAGCCCGCTTACAACAAGGCGCATCACCGCCCTGGCCGCTTTTATTTCTGGGCACCTTCTTCTCTGGCCTTCTTCCTTCCTTCCTTCCTTCCTTCCTTCCTTCCTTCCTTCCTACCTTCCTTCCTCCTTCTTTCTGCCTCCTTCCCCCTCCCCCCGAGACCGTCTTCTGTCCAAAGCTTGACACCTGCCCGCCCTGCCGTTAAAGAACTCTTTGGTAAAATATTTTGTGAAAAAACTCGTTTGGCATAAGGTCAGGCAAGTTTACGCAACAAAAGAATGGCTGGGTTTGATGCTTTTCAAAAAATATTCGTTGATCATATTTCGCGAGCGTGAAGGGGTTACCCGCCGTATTCGCGTGCATGGCAGTTTGTTTGTAATTGCCGTGCTCGGGTTGATTTTTCTTGGCGTCTGCACCGCATATATGTGGCATTTGCTCAATCAGGGCCGCTTTTTGCAAGAACAGCTGAATGAAGCCAATAAAACCGTGCAGGAACAAAACAGCCAAATTGCCAGCATGGCCGGCAAGCTGCAAGGCTTGCAGGCAGATCTGGGCCGTGTGCAAACCTTTGATACCAAGCTGCGGGTAATGATGAATCTGGAAAAAGACCCGCAAGATATAAACATTGGCAATGCCGCCCAGCCCGGCGCTGTGCAGCTTCCGCTTTACCGGCAGGAGCTTTTGGCCCGCCGGGTGCACAACCTGCTTGACCAGCTTACCAGCGATACCCGTATGGAGGAAGTGCGGCAGCAGGAATTGCTTCATCTGGTGCGCCTGAATAAGGATGTGTTAAGCAGCACCCCTTCCATTTGGCCGGTTGAAGGCTACCTGTCTTCCGGTTTTGGCGGCCGCGCCGCGCCGTTTGGCGGCAAGCCGGACTTTCACAAGGGCCTGGATATAGCCAACAGCACAGGCACGCCCATTCGCGCCCCGGCCAAGGGCGTGGTTGTAAGCGCCGGGTGGGACGGGGCCTACGGCAACTGCATCATTATAAACCATGGGAATAATTTGAGCACGCGCTATGCCCACATGCACGAGCTTAAGGTGAAGGAAGGCCAGGCCGTAAGCCGGGGCGATGTTATAGGCACCCTTGGTTCCACAGGGCGCAGCACCGGCCCGCATTTGCATTATGAAGTGCGCATAGGCGGGGTTTGCGTCAACCCCATGCGCTACATACTGGATTAGTATGCGGAGTCTTTCACCCTGTATTTTTGCCGCTTTTTGCGTGCCTGAACGCGAATGCCCCAACTTATGAACTCCTTTTTTCAGCCGGGCGGCTGGTTGCCGCAATGGGATGAAAAATTTTTCTCCCTGCTCAACATAAGCTGGCGGAATGAATTTTTTGACTGGTTTATGCCCGTGGCATCATTGCGCCTGCCCTGGATAGCCCTGTTTTTTTTGTTGTCCGGCTGGTTTTTTTTGCGCTACCGGCCAGAAAACTGGCGTGGCATCTTGTTGAAATTTTGCTGCGTTCTGCTTTGCCTTGGCGCGACAGAACCGCTTACCAATATAAGCAAGGACGCCATTGGCCGCCCCAGGCCGGATAAAGCCGTGGCCGGGGCCATTTATTATGCCGACAACAACTGGCATAGGCTTGAGCGGGCGCAAGATCCGTTGTCTGCCGGGGATTCCTTCTATTCCGCCCATGCCGCCAACTCTGCCGCGTTTGTGGTTTGCCTGGCCATGTTTTTCCCCAAGTTGCGCATCTGGATATTTTTTATCCCCTTGTTGGTGGGCTACGCCAGAATTTACATGGGGCGGCATTATCCGCTGGATATTGGCGGCGGCTGGCTGGTGGGCTGCTTTATGGGGTGGCTTGGCTACAAATTGTCCCGGCTGGCGGAAGAACACATTCCCCGTGTCCGCAGGGCGTTTAATGCCTGAAAAGGCTTGCCGCCCGCATGGCCCATACGGGCGTTTGCAGGATTTTGAGCGCGACCACCAGCGACAATCTCAAAGGAGGCCGTTGTGTAATGGCCTCAAAGCAAAATGTCATAGAAGATATCAAAGGAGGCCATTGCATAATGAGAATTTTTGTTCTTTTACAAGGAATGCGAGTTCTGCGCGGAGGGAGTATATTCAAGCATATATGACCTTCGCGCGGGACGAAGCATGACGCAGTAAAAGGGCAAAAAGGCCATTATGCAACGGCCTCCAAAGGTAAAATGTCATCATTCGTTGAGCAGGTGCTGCCCGCACGCGCGCCTGAACCTTTCTGAACCTGCATTCCCCTGTTTTTGGAGCGTACAATGTCGCGGCCTGCTGAAAGGGCATTCGCGTTTCAACCTCCCCTGCTTTTCCGGCAACTTGCGTTGCTGGCTTTTATTTGCGGCATTTGTTGCCTGCGCCTTCCCTGGGCCGGGGCGCTGGGGTTTTTGGTAATAATTGTTTCCGCCCACCGCCGCGCCTTGCGGCTTTCCTCTTTTGCCTTGCTGCTTGTCTGTTTGGGCTGCGGGCTTGGCTATGCCGTTTTACGCGCCCCGCAAACCCTTCCTTTGCCCAAGCCATTTTCCGCCACGGCGCAAAGCGCAAGCTCTCTTGCGCTTGAGCAAAACAAAGCTTTATCCTGGGCGCGGGAAGCCTTGACGCCGCAAGGGGCCTTTTATGCCAAAGGCCTGTGGATAAGCGCTGTGGTAAAAAACGTGCAACCCATGCCGGACAAGCGTTTGCGGATTATTTTGGACAAGGTGCGCCCTTTGGGCAAACAGTCTGAAGAAGTATGGGACGCGCTGACTGAAGAACAGCAAAAGTTGTTGCGGAAAACAGACGCGCTGCCTGGCCTGCTTGTCCTTACCTGGCAAAGTCCGGACTTTTATCCGTTGCCGGCAAATATGGAGCATGGCCCGGGCAGGGCTTCAGTCACCGGCAACCCGGCCCATGTCACGATCCCGGCCCAGACCAATGAAGCGGGCGGCGAGATACCCGGAAATGCGCCCGGAAATGCGCTGGGTGATGCGCGTGGGAACATGTCTGGTGATGCGCCGCATGACGCGCCCGGAAATGCCCGTGGAGACGGCGGCCCGGCCATTCCCGGCGTCTCATCCATTTCCGGCGGCCCGGCGGATTTCAAGGGCGCGGGTATTTCCGGCCTGCTGCCGGGGCAAAAAATACGCGTCCGTCTGAATTTGCGGCCTGTACGCGGTCTGGTGAACGAGGGCGGGCTGGATACCGAAGCCTATTGGAACATGCAGGGCATTATCGCCCGCGCCTGGATTTATGGCGACAAGGCCCCGGTAGTTGTGGAAGGCAAGCCAAAAACGCTGGACGCCTGGCGCGAGGCCTTGCGTCAGGCCCTTTACCGCAACCTGCCCCGCGCGGCCGGGCAAGATGGCGCGGCAAAAGAGGGAAGCGTGGACGAAGCCCCCGCCCCTGCCGAGGCCTTGGACAAACAGGCGCCAGAAGCGGCGCCAGAAGCGGCGCCAGAAACGGCACCAGAAGCGGCGCAAGAAGTAGCGCAAGAAGGGGCAGTCCTGTCCGTTCTGCCGCAAGGGGCGGATTTTTTGCCGGCCCTGTTGCTGGGTGACCGTTTCGGCCTTAATTCCGGGGCCATGGATTTGTTCAGCCTTTCCACTTTGGCGCACAGTCTGGCGCTTTCCGGCCTGCATTTGGGGTATGCGGCGGGCGTGGGCTACCTTTTGGGCAGGCTGTTCCACGCATTGCTTTTGCCTTTGTGTTCTTTTTTGCAGCGCCCTGCCCCCTTGCGCCAGCAGGTGGAAATAGTTTTTGCCCTAATAACCGCCGCATTTTACACCTGGCTTGGCGGTGCGCCGCCAAGTCTGTTGCGCGCTTGGTTGATGTTGTTTTTCTGGGGCGCTTTGCTTTGGCTCAAACGGCCGGCTGTTCTGCTTGACGGGCTATTGTGGGCGGTTGGCGTAATTTTGCTTGTCAACCCGTTGGCGCTTTTTGACTTGCGGTTGCAGCTTTCCGCCCTTTCCATCTGCGCCATTGCCCTGGCTGTTCCGCTGATCGAACGCGCGTTCGCTGTTCTGGAATGGCGCAGACCCTGGTTTTGCGCGAACTTTAAAGACCGGGCGCTTAAATTTTTTGCATCCGCGTATAACCGCGTGGTGAAGGGCGCTGTCTATCTGCTGGGAATTTCCTTGGCCGTGCAGGTGGTCTTGCAGCCGTTTACCCTGGCCGTGTTTGGAAACATCGGGGTATCTTTCTACCTTAATTTGCTGTGGCTGCCTGTGCTTGGGGCCTGGGTAATGCCCCTGGCCTTCGCCGGGCTGGCCTTGGCCTGCGCCGGGTTGCACAGCCTTGCGCAGCAGTGTTTTGAACTGGCGGCCCTGCCCTGCTCCATGCTGGTAAATGCCCTGCAAGGGCTGAATGACCGGGGATTGCTGTTTTCTCCGGTGGGTTTGCGTCCCCTTGAAATGGCCATTGCCGGTTTCTGGGTTCTGCTTCTGGCCCTTGTGCTGGCCGCGCAGCAAAGGCATGCGCGGAACGCCTGTGGAGTTGCTGGTCTTGGTGCCTGCGGGGTTGCTGGTCTTGACGCAGACGCGGAGGAAAAACCGGCGGCAGAGTCCACGCCTGAACAAATATCGGGCCAGCTGGCCGCCCAACTGCCCGAGCCGGCGGATATGCATGCGCGTAGCGCAACAGGGATGCGGGCGGTGAATGAACCCGGCCCTGCCCGCCAGAAAACTTTTTCCAATTTGTCCGTGATATTTTTACTGCTTTTGGGCTTTGGCCTGCTTTATACCCCGGCGCTTTTGCGGGTGTTGGAAGGGCGCAAAGATTTTGTGCGCCTGCATGCCCTTGACGTGGGTCAGGGCCAGTCCATTTTATTGGAGTGGAGCGATAACGGCAAGGTGCGCCGTTTGTTGCTGGACGGCGGCGGAGTAAATTCCCCCGGCTTTGATACCGGGCAAGACGTGATAATGCCCCTGCTTACGCGCAACCGCCCGCCGGATGTGGATTTCATAGTGAACACCCACCCGGATACCGACCATTTGCGCGGGCTTATTTACCCGGCGGCGCATTTGCGGGTAAAGGTATTCGCCTCCAACGGCGGCGACATGCAAGGGCATGCCTCTGGAAAAGGCTTTGCCGAAGATCTGGAACGGACGCTTGCCGCATCCGGCTATGTCTTCAGTGCCGGGCTTGGCAATGGGGGCGGCAATGCGGAAAAGCGGCGCGAACTGTGGCAGGCCCCGGCGGAAATAGAACTTTCCAGCGAACTGAAGCTGGAGGTGCTGCACCCAACGCCGGAAGACGCCGCGCTTTTGCGTGACAATGACGCGTCACTGGTGTTGCGTCTGGTCTGGCGCGGGCAGCCCCTGGCCCTGCTTTGCGGCGATATTGAGCGGAAGGGGTTGAACAGGTTGCTGCGCAGGCACGCCCCGCCGGAAACGGGCCGGAAGCCAGACAAGAAAAGCGGGGCGGAAGCTGCCCATGCGCCCTTCCCCGCCTTGCGGGCAGAGGTTCTTGTCATACCGCACCATGGTTCCGCCGGTTCATACAGCCCGGAGTTTTATGACGCGGTGGCTCCCCGTCTTGGTCTGGTTTCCTGCGGGTATGGCAACCGCTGGAATTTCCCTGTGGCAAAGGTTGCCGCAGCCTTGCAGGCGCGTGGCATACCTTTGCGCAGCACAGCGCAACATGGGCAAATTACCCTTGAATGGAACGACCCGAAGGCGGAAGGGCGCATCAGTTTTGCCCGGCCGGAAAAACGCTGATTGTCCGGAAAAACGCCCAAGGCAATCAGAACAAGTTACTATTGGAATGAGCGGATTGCCCGGCCAGGGCTTGTTTTCAGCTTCTTGCCGCGAAATAGCCGCAAATTAAGGCCATTGCGCAAGTATTCCAATTTGGCTTTGAGGCCGTTGCACAATGAGAATTTTTGTTTTTTTTACAAGGAGTGCGAATTCCGTGCGGAGGGAGTATATTCAAGCATATATGACCTTCGCGCGGGATGAAGCACGACGCAGTAAAAGGGCAAAAAGGCCATTGTGCAATGGCCTCCTTTCATATTGGCTTGCAAAAAAAATAATCCCTTGCGGACGTTGCCCGCAAGGGATTTGTTTTTAAACAAGCGTCAGACAGTGTCGGTAAAAGACGCCTTTTGACTACGCTGTCTACCAGGTTTCTACCAGCAGTTCAAAATAATCTTTGGGGTGGGCGCAGGCCGGGCAAGCTTCCGGGGCTGTGGTTGAATTGCTGTGCACATAGCCGCAGTTGCGGCAACGCCATGCGGTTGCGCTTTCACGTTTGAAGACTGTACAGTCTTTTACGTTTTTGGCAAAACCAAGGAAGCGCCGTTCATGCCAGGCTTCCGCAACGGCAATTGATTTGAACACGGCGGCTATTTCCGGGTAGCCTTCTTCCTGGGCTATGCGGGCAAATTCCGGGTACATGGACAGGTGTTCATGGTTTTCACCGGCGGCGGACGCAATAAGGTTGTCAAGGGTGCAACCTATTACCCCGGCGGGGAAGGCCGCGCTTATTTCCAGGTCTCCACCTTCCAAAAATTTGAACAGGCGCTTGGCGTGTTCCTTTTCCTGTTCGGCGGTTTCAACAAACATGTCCGCTATCTGCACCATGCCGTCCTTGCGGGCCTGACCGGCAAAGTAGGTATAGCGGTTACGGGCCTGAGATTCACCCGCAAAAGCGGTAAGCAGGTTTTTTTCTGTACGGCTGCCTTTAACTGGTTTCATAATACACCTCCAAGATATTTTTTGCGCATTGGTTGTTACGCGAAACTGTACAATACATCTTTTAATTTTTTATTACAACCGGGTAATAAGAAAAAAGCGCAACTGCATAAAAAGGCTTTCTTCCATGGCAGAGAACAAAATTCACGCTCGTGATTACATCTACCGGCGGGGCTTTTGCGCCTTGCTCCCTTCTGTGAAGGCACTGCTGAGGGCGCCGAATTTCTGGCTGGTTTCTTGAAAAATTTGTTCCACCTGGCCAAGGCCAAGGCCCAAAAAGTCCCAGGCGGCATTGCTTATGGGGGGCATGGCGTCGTGGGTATCCGCGCCTAGTATGGCAAAGGCTATAAGGTCGGCAATGTGTACGACGGCGGCTTCCGGGTGGCGCTGGGGCGTTTCTACCTCATGGTGGTGCAAAATCGCCATTACCAGAGGCAGGGGCATGTTCCAGCGGTGCAACAACATGCCGCCCAGACGCGGGTGGTCAAAACCCAGAAGGCTCTGTTCCATGACGTGCCGGGGCTGGTTTGCAACCCGCAGGCGGCATTCAACCGTGGTAAAGGTTTTTGGGGCGGCATAGGCCAGGGCCAACATGCCGCAATCATGCAGCAGCCCGGCTACAAAAAGCCGTTCAGATTCCGGCCTGTTAATGGTCTTCCAGATAAGCTGGGCGGCAATGCCCGTGGCTATGCTGTGCCGCCAGAAGGTGTCTATATCCAGAATATTTTGGGGAATGCGCACCATAAGGGTGTTTAACATGCCCCCTATGGCCAGGGCATGGATTTGCTGCATGCCTACCAGGGTAACGGCCCGGGTGACGGTGTCCACCTTCACGGAAAAGCCGAAAAACGGGCTGTTCACCAGCTTCAGTATCCAGGCGGTAAGGGCCGGGTCTCTGGCAATGACCGTGGCTACATCGGATGCGCTGGAATTGCGGTTGCTGGTCAATGCCTGCAACTCGGCCAGCACTGTGGGCAAAGGGGGCAGCTTTACCTCCATTTGCACCAGATTGACCGGGTCAAGGGTAATCAGGGGCGGTTCCTGGCTATTGTCAACAGCCAGCCCGCGCAACGGGGGCGGGTTTGTCCCTTCCGGCGGCAGGCGCTTTACAGCCTGATTAAAAAGGCATTGGTACAGCGGGTGTTCCAACCCTGCAAGTTGGAAGCGTTTTTCCAAAACAGCAAGGTAGGCCGGGTCTGGCAGTGGACAGTTTTTGTCCTGCGGGGCGGCGGTAAAGGCGCACATGGTTCACCATCTGGAAGCATTTTAATTTTATAGGGCCGCGTCAGCGGCAAGACGCCGGCCGCACAGCACTTCAACCAAACAAGGGCCACAGTAAAAGCGGGCGCATACGGCAATCACCTGCAACGCGCCTGCAAAAGGTAAATAAGTAAGAACAACATATTAAACTGATTTTTAATTTTTTTTATTCTACGTTGAATTGCGGGCTTTTGCAATATCTTTTCGCAATGGCCGGGCCGCGGGTAAAAGCGGGGCGGGCGGCGGAAGATAGTGAAGTCAATCCGGACGGCTTAAGACGTTGTGGGCAAGTTCTTTTTCCGCAACTTCAAGGCGGCGTATCAGCTCATACGCCAACGCGCGGGTACTTAAGCGCGCCAGGGCATCTTCTGCCAGCTGCCTTTCCACAAGCTCTTCAGCTGTTTCATATAATCGTAAATTTTTCTGCCATGGTAATACCGGGGGATGGTCTATAAACCTTTTCATAGCTCGCCTTGCCTTGTTTTTTCAACCATAAAGCATAGGACTTTGGTCTCTTACGCAAGTCATCCAGTTGGTATTTACTATGCGCATGAAAAAAGATGCCACCAAAATAATTATGGGGTTGATTGTCCGCGCCCTGCGTGAAGGCCTTGGTATGAGCCGGTACGCCCTGGCAAAAGAGGCCGGGGTGGATAATTCCTGGCTGCGGCGCTTTGAGGAAGGGAAATCCGGCATCCGGGTGGAAACCCTGCTTCTGCTTGCCAAAGGCCTGGGCATTCCTGCCGCGACCATCATCACGGCGATGGAAAAGGCCTTGGAAAACCCGGACAACTGGCTGGCGGAGGATGCTGAAAAAATGTAGTCGAGGCCGTTGCACAATGGCCTTTTTGTCCTTTTACTGCGTCGTGCTTCGTCCCGCGCGAAGGTCATATATGTTTGAATATACTCCCTCCGCGCAGAACTCGCATTCCTTGTAAAAGAACAAAAATTCTCATTGTGCAATGGCCTCTAGTCTGTAAATTTTGCCTCAGGGCAGCCGGCGCTTGCAGCCATGATGAAAACCCTTGCCCTTATGGCAAATAATGCGTATGGAGTTTTTATTCGGGGCCGGGCGGCTTTATACAGTTCAACCCGGCCCGCAACCTGTAGCAATGCGGCGCAGAGCAAGGCCGCGGGAGATGAAGGAATGAAGAAAGTTTTGATTATCGGTGCCGGTGGCGTGGGTCAGGTTGTTGCCCATAAATGCGCCCAACATCCCGAGGTTTTTGGCGAAATTATGCTCGCCAGCCGTACGGAAGCCAAATGCAAAAGCATAGCCGCACAGATAAACAGGCCAATTCAAACGGCCAGGGTAGACGCAGACAATGTGCCTGAACTGGTTTCCCTTCTGCGCGCCTACAAGCCAGACCTTGTAATGAACATAGCCCTGCCCTATCAGGACTTGCACATTATGGACGCCTGCCTGGAATACGGGGTGGATTACCTTGATACCGCCAACTATGAACCGCTTGATGAAGCGAAATTTGAATACAAATGGCAGTGGGCCTACCATGACCGCTTTAAGGCAAAAGGCCTTATGGCCCTTTTGGGTTCCGGCTTTGACCCCGGCGTTACCAACGTCTATTGCGCCTATGCCCAAAAGCACCACTTTGATGAAATTCATGAGCTGGACATAATTGACTGCAACGCCGGAGACCACGGCCAGCCCTTCGCCACCAACTTCAACCCGGAAATAAACATTCGTGAGGTTACCGCGCGCGGCCGTTACTGGGAACGCGGCGAATGGGTGGAAACAGACCCCCTGGCCTGGAGCATGACCTATGACTTCCCCGATGGCATTGGCCCGAAAAAATGCTTCCTGATGTACCATGAGGAACTGGAATCTTTGGTGCGCAACCTCAAGGGCCTGAAACGCGCCCGCTTTTGGATGACATTTTCTGAAAATTATCTGAACCACCTGAAAGTGCTGGGCAACATAGGCATGACCCGCATAGACCCGGTAAAGTTCAACGGGCAGGAAATTGTGCCCATACAGTTCCTGAAGGCCCTGCTGCCAGACCCGGCATCCCTTGGCCCGCTTACCAAAGGCAAAACCTGCATCGGCTGCCTCATCAAGGGCATCAAAGACGGCAAGCCGCGCCAATACTATGTCTATAACATCTGCGACCATGAAGAAGCCTACAAGGAAGTGCGTTCACAGGCCATTTCATACACCACCGGCGTGCCCGCCATGATAGGCGGCATGCTGATGCTTAGCGGCCAGTGGCGCGGGGCCGGGGTGTTCAACATGGAACAGCTTGACCCGGATCCCTTCATGGCCCGCCTGAATCTGGACGGCCTGCCCTGGGTGGAAAATTTTATTGAATAAGCCGGAATGAAGGGGGCCGCACAGCCCCCTTCACTTTAATCAGAGGTACACATGCAACGTATTTTAGCCATGTTTTGCGGCGTTCTTCTTTCTTTCAGCGCGGCGCAAGGCGCCCTGGCCGCCGGGTACGGCAGCTTTGATATAAGCAACCAGGTGAAGGGCAACCAGAACAACCAGAACAACCAGAACACCCAGAATAGCGGACGCGCCCAAAAGCAGGAAGGTTACGCCACCCCGCCCGCATCCGGCAACAGCACCACGCGCGGGCGTCAGGCCTTTTCCGGCCCGTCATTACCAAATCAGGGGGCAGGCCAGGGTCAAGGTCAAAACCAGCAACTTGGCCCCACCGCGCCCGCAGGCCCCGTTGCGCCAACACTGCCCACCATGCCTGCCATGCCCCCTGGCGGCGACCCGGTGCGCCACGCCTCGCAGCTTTATCAGCATGGCCGCACGGATGAAGCCCGCGCCGTGCTTGAAGCCGCCGCACAAAAAAATGATGAACGCGCCTACTTCGGCCTTGGGCTTATGGCGGCGCGGGGTGAAAACAAGGCCAAAAAACCGGACTACAAAGACGCGGAAAAATGGTGGAAGCAATCTGCCGCCTCTGGTAACCCGGAAGCGCAATTCCAGCTTGGCATGCTCTATTCCGGCAAGTTTTTGGGCGCGCCCAATATGGAAGAGGCCCGCGATTACTGGACTCAGGCCGCCAACAAGGGCCACGGCGACGCCATGTACTGCCTTGGCCGCATGTACAACACCGGCGACGGCGTAGGCAAAGACCTGCCCCAGTCCGCCAGCTGGTATGAAAAGGCCGCCCGGCTGGGCCACCCGGACGCCCAATATCAATACGCCCTTATGCTTTCAAAGGGTGAAGGCGTGCCGCAAGACGTGAACAAGGCGCGGGAATGGCTGCAAAAGGCCCAGCAGGCGCAGCACCCCAAGGCCAAAAAGGCGCTGGAAGACCTTGGCAAGTAAGGCTGTTGACAAGGCTATTTTTGTCAACAGCCCGCCGCTGCAAGTTCCGGCCTTGCGGAGTTTGCCGGCAACCCGGCAACCCGGCAAGCAAGATTTTTTCCGGGCGCAAATTGAGTCCGTTGCACAATGCTCTCAACTTTCGCTTGCATTTTCTAAAAAATGCTCTAGTTTAAAGACGTAGCTTTTTTACCTGACAGAAAAGAATTGTCTGATCTGAAAGGTTGCTGAAAAAATTACCCCCTGCTTTCTTGGCTGGCGAGATTGGTTCTTGCCGGGCGAGAGGCCTCCGGCAAAGGCATGAATGGCCGAAGTCTGGCGGGCAAGGGGGCAGCAAGGTTCAGCGCGGCTTGCCGCCTTTGCGGCCCGCCCCGGCTTTCCGGTTCCCCGGTTCCCACCGGCTCCCGGTTCATCCGGCTTGAACGCTTGCAAACAAATTTTAAGGCATACCTTTCAGATAGTGTAAATCTATTGGAAGGTATGCCTTTTTTTGTTTCAACCCGGCCAGAACCAGTGAGGCCATTGTACAATGGCCTCCAGTGGAGAATTTATGCAAAAAGTCGCGATAGTCGGCGCCATAATTGAAGACCCGGCCAGCCACCAGCAGGCCTTTAATGAAATTGTTTCTTCCTACAAAGGTTTTGTAAGGGGCCGTCTTGGCCTGCCCTTTGATGAAGCCCGCCTGGCTGTAATCGCCCTTGTGGTTTGCGGCAGCATGGATGAAATAAATTCCTTCACCGGCAAACTGGGCAAAATACCTTCAGTAAGCGTAAAGACAACCATTTCCCAAACCACCATAGAACAATAGGGGTATAAACATGCTGCCGGAAAATTTTTTCATAAACGATTCCTTTATCAACCAATTGCTTGCGGATGCCAAAAATGTGGATGATGCGCGAATAGACGCCATTCTGGACAAGGCCGCCGCGTTTTCCGGCCTGACCCCACAAGAAGTGGCCGCCCTGCTTATGGCGGACAAACCGGAACATATAAAACGCATCTTTCAGGTTGCCGGGGCCATCAAAAAACATATTTACGGGGAACGCATTGTCATGTTCGCCCCGCTTTATATCAGTGACCACTGTATAAACCGCTGCGATTACTGCGGGTTTCGCCGCGACAACGACTTCCCGCGCAAACGCCTTACCCAGGATGAAATACGCCGCGAAGTGGAAATTTTGGAAAAGATGGGCCACAAGCGCCTGGCCCTGGAAGCGGGCGAAGACCCGGTAAACTGCCCCATTGAATATGTGTTGGAAAGCCTGCAAACCATCTATGACATGAAGTTCGAAAACGGGGCCATACGCCGCGCCAACGTAAATATTGCCGCAACCACGGTGGAAGACTACAAAAAGCTGAAGGACGCCGGCATAGGCACCTACATTCTGTTTCAGGAAACCTATCACAAGCCCAGCTATGAGGCCGTGCACCTGGCCGGGCCGAAAAAAAACTACCTGTACCACACCACGGCCTTTGACCGGGCCATGGAAGCGGGCATTGAGGACGTGGGCGGCGGCGTGCTCTTTGGCCTTTATGACTGGCGCTATGAAGTGCTTGGCCTTATGCTGCACAACCAGCACCTTGAAGATGCCTTCGGCGTGGGCTTCCACACCATTTCCGTGCCCCGCCTTTGTGATTCCGCCGGTAATGACAAGGCCAAACACGGTTATTTGGTGGATGATGAAATTTTCAAGCGCCTGGTGGCCATTATCCGCCTGGCCGTGCCCTACACCGGCATGATAGTCTCCACCCGCGAAAGCCCGGCCATGCGTAAGGAACTTATACGGCTGGGCATTTCCCAGATCAGCGGCGGTTCTTCCGTTGAAGTGGGCGGCTATGCCCTGCGCGAGACCAACGGTTCACAGTTCACCCTGGCCGATGACCGCAGTGCGCAAGATATCATTGCCTGGCTGCTGGATGAAAACCTCATCCCCAGCTTTTGCACGGCCTGCTACCGTCAGGGCCGCACCGGCGACCGCTTTATGGAACTGGCGAAATCCGGCTGCATAAAAGATGTCTGCCTGCCCAACGCCCTGCTTACCCTTAAGGAATACGCGCTGGATTACGGCAATTCCAAACTCAAAAGCAAGGCGGAAAGCCTTATCCAGGAAAAATTGTCCGATATCGATAACCCGCAGGTGCGCGAAATGACGCGCCGCCATTTGGGCAGCCTGGAACAGGGGCAAAGAGATTTATTCTTTTAAAACAAAAATCAACTGGGGGGAATGATTCCCCCCAGGCCCCCCCGGTATGGTTTCACGGGAAACTGTTGGGGTTTGCAAAGGGTGGCCACACGTAATGGCCCCTTTGCCAAGGTCTGGGGGCAGCGCCCCGGAAGGAAACAAATATGCAAGGCACACCGAACAGCAACCGGGCGCACATTGTGCTTTTTGGCGAGACCAATTCCGGCAAGTCCGCCCTGTTCAACGCGCTTACCGATAGTGATATTTCCATAGTTTCCGAGCAGTCCGGCACCACAACCGACCCGGTGCTGAAGGCCATGGAGCTTATACCCTTTGGCCCCGTGGTGTTTGTAGATACCGCCGGGCTGAACGACAGCACGGAACTGGGCCGCAAACGCATTGCCAAAAGCCTGCAAATGCTGGACAGGGCCGACTACGCGCTTTATGTGGTTGACCCGGAACAGTTTGACCCAGCCGCCTACGCGGACTTGCTGGCGGAATTGAAAAAACGCAAGCTTGAACACATGGTTGTTCTAAGCAAAAGCGATTTGCCGAATAAAGAGGCCCGCGCGGCCCTGGCTGGGGAATTTGCCCATGGCGCGAATATTTCTCCGCACATGCTGCTGAATGTTTCTGTATATGACGCATCTTCCATAAGCGCCCTGCGCGCCCGCCTGGCAGAAGAACTGGCAAAGACCGCGCGAGAACGGGCCGGGCTGGTGCAAGGCCTGCTGGAACCGGGAGCTTTGGCCCTGCTGGTGGTGCCGCTGGATAGCGCGGCCCCCAAGGGCAGGCTTATTCTGCCGCAGGTGCAGGTTATTCGCGACTGCTTGGACAACGGGGTGCGCTGTCTGGTTGTAACGCCGGATCAGGTGGCCAGATCCTGTGCGGGAATGGGCCCTGAAGGCCGGGTCGATCTGGTGATAACAGATTCGCAAATCTTTGCGGAAGTGGCCGGGCTTATACCGCCAGGTATGCCGCTAACCTCCTTTTCCATCCTCATGGCGCGGCAAAAGGGCGACATTGCGGAACTGGCCGCCGGGGCCGCCGCCATAAAAGGCCTGAAAGACGGTGACCGGGTGCTTATGGCCGAGGTCTGCACCCACAACCGCACGCATGAGGACATAGGCAAGGTGAAAATACCCGCCGCCCTGCAAAAGGTAAGCGGCAAAAAGCTGGAGTTCACCCACGTTTGCGGCCGCGACTTCCCGGAAAATCTGGCGGATTACGCCCTGGTGGTGCATTGCGGGGCCTGCATGATAACCCACGCGGAAATGAGCGCCCGCATGCGCCGGGCCGCCGCAGTTCAGGTGCCCATAACCAACTACGGCGTGGTGCTGGCCTTCTGCGGCGGCATTCTGGAACGCTCTCTTGCGCCCTTGAAGCCAAGGCCAGAAGTAGCGGAGGGAACGGAAGGAATGGAAGTAAAGACGCAGCGGGGGCCGCGCCGTGAACTATGACAGCTCCGGCCTGAACAGCCTGAATAAAGATGAACTGGCGCAGCTTATCCGCCGGGAATTTGCCGCCCCTTCGCCGCAACTGTTCGCGGCGGCAGACGCCGTGCGCCGGGCCAACTTCGGCGCATCCGTCTATGTGCGCGGGCTTGTCGAGTTTACCAGTTATTGCAAAAATGACTGTCTGTACTGCGGGCTACGCCGCAGCAACGCCAAAGCCGGGCGCTACCGCATGAAGCCCGAAGAAATAATGGCCTGCTGCGAGCTGGGGCATGATCTGGGCTTTCGTTCCTTTGTGCTGCAAGGCGGGGAAGACCCGTATTTTACTGATGACCGGCTGGTGGAAATTATCAGGGAATTGCGCGGACGTTTTGCGGATAGCGCCATTACCCTTAGCGTGGGGGAAAAAAGCCGGGAAAGCTACCAGCGCTACCTGGCCGCCGGGGCCAACCGTTACTTGCTGCGGCATGAAAGCGCGGATGCCGCCCACTACAGGCAGCTGCACCCAACGGATCTAAGCCCGGAACAGCGCCAGAGCTGCCTTTTTACGCTGAAGGAAACCGGCTACCAGACCGGGGCCGGGTTCATGGTGGGTTCCCCCTTCCAAACCCCGGAACACCTGGCGGAAGACCTGATCTTTTTGCGCAAGCTCCAGCCGCAGATGGTGGGCATAGGCCCCTTTATTCCGCAGCATGACACCCCCTTTGCCGGCAAGCCGGGGGGCGGCCTGCAAGAAACGCTGGTCATGCTGGCCCTTACGCGTCTGCTTTTGCCGCGCTCTTTACTGCCTTCCACCACTGCTTTGGGCAGCATTCACCCGCAAGGGCGGGAACTGGGGCTGAAGGCCGGGGCCAATGTGGTAATGCCCAACCTTTCCCCGCCGGAAAACCGCCGCCATTACGCCATTTATGACAACAAGGCATCCTTTGGGGCGGAAAGCGCCGAAGGGCTGGACAAACTGATGGAACTGGCGAAACAGGCCGGGTATGCCATTGATTTCAGCCGGGGGGACTACGCGGCAGGGTAGCCGCAAGGCCTTTGGCCCTCCGCTACATTGCCGGGTTCCCCATTTGGAGGCCGTTGCACAATGGCCTTTTTGCCCTTTTACTGCGTCGTGCTTCATCCCGCGCGAAGGTCATATATGCTTGAATATACTCCCTCCGCACGGAACTCGCACTCCTTGTAAAAGAACAAAAATTCTCATTGTGCAACGGCCCCATTTGAAATTATTTTAAACCAATTTCTTGTGTTCAACCATAATGCAGGCGTCTTG
>JAVBMP010000066.1:0-21439 GCA_031552315.1 Desulfovibrionaceae bacterium
GGGCAAAAAGGCCATTGCGCAATGGCCGCCAGATTGATGACAAACCCCGCAAGGCCGGGGTTTGTAAAGGCACGCCCGCTTCGGCGCCTTACGGCGGCAATGAATGCCGCCTACGCCTGCGCGGCGGGCTGTTGACAAAGAGGACTTTGTCAACAGCCTCAAGGCCATTGCGCAATGGCCTCAGCTTGAAAATTACAGGTTGCCCAGCACTGCCCGCCCCATTTCCCGGCAGCCGACAACGCGTTCTGCGCCCGCCTGCCCGTTGCCTCTTAAATCCGGGGTTCTCAAACCCCCGGCGCCCCCGTTGGACAGTGCCTTGCGCACGGCCGCCTCCAGCGCGGCGGCGGCTTCCGGCTGCCCAAGACTTAAGCGCAGCAGCATGGCGGCTGAAAGAATGGCGGCCAGCGGGTTGGCCTTGTCCTGCCCGGCCAGATCCGGCGCGGAACCGTGCACCGGTTCATAAAGCCCGAAGCGCACGGTTTGCGCCTTGTCCCCGGCTTGCGCGGCCTTTGCAGCCCCCACGGACGCGGACGGCAAAAGGCCCAAAGACCCTACAACCGCGGCCGCTTCATCTGAAAGGATATCGCCGAAGATATTCCCGGTAAGCAGCACGTCAAAGGATGACGGGGCAGATATAAGCTGCATGGCGGCGTTATCCACATACAGATGGTCAAGGGTCACATCCGGGTAGTCCTTGTGTACTTCTTCCACCACGTCGCGCCACAGGCGGCTTACTTCCAGCACATTGGCCTTGTCAACGGACGTAAGGCGCTTTCTTCTGCCCCGCGCCAGGTCAAAGCCCACGCGGGCAATGCGCCGCACCTCTGCTTCATTATAAATCATGTTGTTGAAGGCATAACGCACGCCATTGCGCAGTTCCGCCCCGGCAGGCTCACCAAAATACACGTCACCGGTAAGTTCACGCACCACAACAAGATCTACGCCCTGCTCCACCAGATCCGGCCGCAGGCGTGAAAGCCCGGCCAATTCCGGGTAAACCTGGGCCGGGCGCAAGTTTGCAAAAAGCCCAAGGGCCTTGCGTATGCCCAAAAGACCGGCTTCCGGCCTTTGGGCTGTGGGCAGGGCATCCCAGCGCGGGCCGCCCACCGCGCCAAGCAGCACGGCATCGGCCTTGCGGCAGGCAGCCAGAGTATCTTCCGGCAACGGGCCGCCTGTCTGGTCAATGGCCGCCCCGCCAATCAGCGCGGTCTGGAAGGAAAGTTCAAAAGAAAAACGCCGCCCCATTTCTTCCAGCGCAAGGCGGGCCTGTTCCGTAACCTCCGGCCCTATGCCGTCACCTGGCAGCAATACGATTTCATACTTCATGGTTCACCCGCTTGTTAAAAATCAATCTGCTTCGAGGCCATTGCATAATGAGAATTTTTGTTCTTTTACAAGGAATGCGAGTTCTGCGCGGAGGGAGTATATTCAAGCATATATGACCTTCGCGCGGGACGAAGCGTGACGCAGTAAAAGGGCAAAAAGGCCATTATGCAACGGCCTCGCTTCGCAAAACATAGCAAGAATAGCGCCTTGCGGCAAGCGGAATGAAGACAGATTTACTCTTATTTACGCAAAGGCAAAAAGAACAGCCCCTTGCCGGCAAAAAATCTTGTTGCGCCGCAAGAACATTCGCACGTTCATGAATGCGTACCAAAACGCTATGAATTGCCGGAAACAGCAGGACAAAAAACCGCGCAAGGCAGAGGGAGGGGAAACGAAAAGGGGCCCACAAGATGTGAACCCCTGAGTATTTTGGTATGCGCACTGCAAAAATAAATTTTACGTTTACAAAATATAAATACGGTGCCCGCTACATACCTGGCAAGGCTACAGCTTGCGCCGCAGTTCCCTCCTCGCCTTGAGCAAGCAGTAACAGAGAACGCAAGGCAATGCAAGCATTTTTGTGAAAAAAATGTCAATATCTTAAATTAACTGGAAATTATTAGCAACAATTATTACTCTCATACGCAAAAATTTCACAGG
Organism: Desulfovibrionaceae bacterium; assembly: GCA_031552315.1. GTDB lineage: Bacteria > Desulfobacterota > Desulfovibrionia > Desulfovibrionales > Desulfovibrionaceae > JAVBMP01. The sequence goes on from JAVBMP010000066.1 coordinate 1,987, forward strand.
GGAATAAGGCTTTTGAATTTTGCCCAATTTGGTGTATGCTCCGCGAATTGCGCATGGAGGTTAGATATGAAGGACATCAACGCGGAATACCTGGCCAAAGAAGTGCCGCTGTTCAGCCAACTTTCGCCTGAACAGCGTGAACGCTTCCTTATGGCCGGGAAAAAAACCGCTTTCAAGCGCGGCGCCGTTATTTTTCAGGAAGGGGAAGCCGCGGACAAACTCTATATAGTGTTAAGCGGGCGCGTGAAGATAAGCCGGTTTTCTTTGGACGGGAGAGAGGCCATACTGCACATTTTCGGCCCCGGTGAACCAATTGGCGAGGCGGCGGCCCTACAAAATGGCAACTTTCCCGCCCGGGCGGAAGCGCTTGAAGATACAGACATTCTGTACTGGCCGCGCCAGTCTTTGCTTGAACTTATTGTGCAAGACCCTTCCTTCGCCCTTAACCTGATGGCCGCCCTGGCCCTGCGCCTGAAAAGCTTTGCCGACCGCATAGAAACCCTGGCCCTGCATGAAACCCCCCAGCGCCTGGCCGCGTACTTGCTGCACCAAAGCGAAGTAAACGACAACGCCGAATGCTTTGAACTTGATATAAACAAAGGCCTGCTTGCCGCCATGCTGGGCACCGCGCGGGAAACCCTTTCCCGCTGCCTGGGCCGCTTTGCCAAAGACGCGGTTATTGAGCTTGAAGGCCGCAAGGTGCGCATTTTGAACCGCCCCCGGCTTGAAGCCCTGGCCGAAGGCCGCGTGATGCCGGACGCCCATTAAGCGATACCTTCTAACAGGCTTACACATATCAAATACCAAATAAGTAGCGCCAGAGCCAATTTTTCCGTTTTGGGGGCTTGACTTTTTCTGGCTATTCAATAACTCTTATCAATAACGTATCGCGATAAGCTTGCCCTTGCTTCAAAAGCTTTCTCCCGCCAGGCGCCTTGCCTGGGGGGACTGCTTGCGGGCGGCAATAATGCGCGCCTGTAATTTTTATGTCTGTCAAAACTTGTCCTTTACCCGCGTTGCCAGGCATGCCCGGCCATTACACCTAAATTTTGTTTACTTTTTTTGTCTCACCCCTTGAAAAAAAGAGGAAAATAATGTTAGAAGAAAATAGAACTCCATCAACGGATGCCAGACCGTCAAGCCGCATGACCAGGCAGCGGGCGGTTATTCTTAAGGAGCTTTGCGCCCTGAAGACGCACCCCACGGCGGATGAAATTTACCATATTGTGCGCGGCAGCCTGCCGCACATCAGCCTGGGCACTGTTTACCGCAACCTTGACCACCTGGTGGCCAGCGGGAGTATCTTGAAATTGGAAAAAGCCGGAAGTCAAAAACGCTTTGACGGCAACCCGGTGCCGCACCAGCACATACGTTGCGACATATGCGGCCGTATAAGCGATGTCATGCCGGAAATACCCGTGCCCCCGCTTACTGAAGAGGTATTGCAAAGCATTGCCGATACCGGGTTTAAATTTACCGGCGCTTTTATTGAACTTGTCGGCATCTGCCCGGACTGCGCAGCCGTAAAACCTTCCTGAACAAATTGGCGGCGCAACCGGGCAAGGCCGGCGCAACAACGCAAGGAGAATGTCATGCCGGATCCGCAAAAAATGTGGCGCTGCAAAACTGTGAACTGTGGCTATATCTATGACCCGGAACGGGGCGACCGCAAAGGCAAAATAGAAAAAGGCGTCCTGTTTGAAGACCTTCCCCCAACCTGGCGTTGCCCGGTATGCGGCGCTTCAAAGGCGGCATTTGAAAGAATGGCCTGACTTACGGCTGGACTCCTTTTCAGATTTCCTGTAGTCTTGAACAAACCGCGCATATTACGGCATCCGCGCAGGGCGTCTGCGTCCGCTCGGGCGCGGTTTTAAGGCGGTTTGACTTTGATAATGCCCACGGCGGTCAAAGCCCCGTAGTTTGGCCGAAGAAACCCGCGCGGGAAAATGGTTTCCCCGCGTTCCTCGGCAGCTTGGCGCATCAATTCAAAGTGAAGGCGCGCCAGTCAACATTCACATATTCAGTGCAGGTGAAATATGAAAAAATTCCATTTGGCCGGTAAACTGTTCGTATTACTTCTGGCCCTGTCGGTTTTGGCCGCTTGCGCGCAAAAAGGCGGCGGCACCTTTACCAGCAGCGGGCAACAGCGGTCAAACGCCGTGCATTACGGCACGGTGCTTAGCGTGCGCACGGTTAAAATAGAAAATGATACCTCCGGCGTTGGCCCGGTGGTGGGCGGCGTGGCCGGCGGCGTTGTCGGCAACCTCTTCGGTTCCGGGTCCGGCAAGGTGCTGGCCACTGTTGGTGGCGCAGCCCTGGGCGCTTTGGGCGGTTACGCCACTGAAAACGTCATCCGCAACCATGACGCGCTGGAAATTATTGTGGAGCTTGACAACGGCAGCCACATAGCCGTGGTGCAAGACCCGGACATACACTTCAGGGCCGGTGACAAGGTTATGGTGCTTGCAGGCTCCGATGGTTCAAGCCGGGTACAACCCCGCTGATATATTTAATATTTTCCGGGCTTCAGGGCCAAAAACCCTGAAGCCCGGCCTTGCTGTTTGAACGGGGGAGCTTGCCGCCCGCTTTAGGGCCTGTTGGCACAACGGCCCTTTTGTCCTGTGTGTTGCGCCAAAAACAAAGCTGCCCATTTAGAGTGGTTTACGCTTGAAATAGTCGCTTAACGGCGAGCAAAGCTCGCCTACGACTATTCCGCGGCAAGGATTTGAAGACAAATCCTTGCTGAGCAATTCACTCATTTCAATCGTAAATTGCTCTAAAAGCTGTTCGCTGGGTTTAAAGGCAAGCCCTTGCCGGGCGATTCACTTGTTTCACCCGCGAACCGCTCTGGAATACTTGACGATTTAACGCACAAATTCAAAATATTAACATTAACTAATTGGAGTTATAAATGCTTAATCCCAAAGAATGCATACTGCACAGTGGCGGCGCTGCCGGGGCGGAAAGTTTTTTTGGCCAGTTGGCGGAAAAATACGGCCTGCAGGAAGTCAACTTCAGCTTTGACGGCCACCAAAGCGAACGCGCGCGCGGCGTAAGGGTGCTTACCAGTGATGAACTGGCCCTTAAAGACGTAAGCCTGACCTACGTTTCAAAGCTTATGAACCGCGACTACACCAGCGCCCCGCTTTTCCGCAAGGTATTGCAGTCCATTTGCTGGCAGGTAAGTAGCGCCAATGAGGTGTTTGTAATTGGTGAAATCATGCCCGACAACACCGTTAAAGGCGGCACGGGCTGGGGCGCGGAATTTGCCAAAATTTGCAATAAACGTCTTTTTGCCTTTGACCAAAAGCAAAATGCCTGGTTTTTGTGGGACAACAACAAATGGGCCAAACAAAATGACGTGCGCGTGACTGAACGGTTGTTTACCGGCACAGGCACCCGCTTTCTTGAAGATAACGGCAAAAAGGCCCTTGAAAATCTTTTTGCCGCTTCCTTTAAAGCGAATTAATACGTTGCCGCATACCCGCCAGGGTATGCGGCAGGCCGGGTATATGACAGCCCGGGTATATGACAGCCCGGGTATATGACAGATTGACGACAAGCCCCGCAAGGCCGGGGTTTGTAAAGGCACGCCCGCTTCGGCGCTTTACGGCGGCAATAAGTGCCGCCTGCGCCTATGCGGCGGGCTGTTGACAACGGGGACTTTGCCAGCAGCCTCGCGCATACCCGGGCGGGTATGCGCCAACCCGCGACGCAAACGGCGTTTGCCAGCTTTTTACGCCGGCGCTGCCCCTGCTGCGGCTGTTCCCGCCAGCAGGCGGCGTAGCGTTTATTATGAGGTGGATGTGGCGCAAAACATATTTTTTACTATCTTCAAAAACCTGCTTGACACCGGCGTGCATGAAAATACCCGCCCGGAACAGCAGCGCATCATCAACGGCGCAAACATACTGTACTTGTTAATTATTCTTACAGGCGCATTTTTTTATTGCGAATTTTTCACCTTGGGCAATTACGCCTTTCTTTTGGCGGGCAGCCTTGGCATAATAGGTTCTTTGGGCTGTATGATTTACGCCCGTTATATAAAGTTTCATGTTTGGCATACCTTGCTCATACTGCTGGCCTTTGAAAGCTTTTTTCTTTACCGCGCCATAAGCTCACAGCTTTTGCCCCCGTACCTGATTTGGGTTTTTGTCTTCCCGTTCACCTATCAGCTTGCCCTGGGCATACGTTTGGGTTCTGTCATGCTGCTGTTGCACAGCCTGCTGGCCATGCCGTCTTTTTTCTGGCACGGCACGGCGCTGAATGAAAGCGCCCCCGCCGAAATGCGCTTTCAGCTGTTGCTTATCTATGTTGTCATGGCGGCGCTTTCCGTTGGGGGAGAATTTATCCGCATGCTGAGCAACCAGAAGGTTGCCGCGCTTATGAGCCAGCTAAGGGACAAAAGCCAGACAGACGAACTTACCGGCCTTCACAACCGCCGGGCCTTCCAAAGCAAGCTGGATATGGAACTGCAACGTTCCTTGCGCACCGGGCGCGCCTTTTCTCTGATTATGTGCGACATAGATTTTTTTAAGACCGTCAATGACACTTACGGCCACCTGTGCGGCGACATTGCCCTGAAGCACCTTGCCGGCATATTGAACCGCCGCTGCCGCAAAACAGATACCGTGTCACGCTGGGGCGGTGAGGAATTTATGGCCCTGCTGCCGGAAACAAAACTTGGCGACGCCACAAGAATTGCCGAGGAACTGCGCAGCACTGTCGCGGCCAGCCCCTGTTATTGCGGCAGCGCCAAAATATTCCTTACCATCTCGCTGGGCGTGCATGAATGCAACGCCCAGGGAAAAATGGACGACCACTTGAAAACCGTGGACGATTTGCTATACAAAGCAAAAGAAACCGGACGCAACCGGGTATGCACGGATCTGGATGTGTGATAACACATGTCTTGAAGGGCGTGTGATAACACGCTGTTTGTGCAAGGCATGAATAATCACGGCGGTGCAAGGCGTGACGGAACAGGCAGGCCGCGCCCGCCGGAGGCATTCTTGAAACTGAACAGCCCCGGCGGAATAGCGTTATGCGGAAGCCAGCAGGCGGGCGGCCTCCAGCGCGTAATGGCCGACCGGCTCTTCCCCGCCCTTGATGGTGTAGGTAGCGGCCTTTTCATACAGCAGGCGGCGTTCCTCATAAAGATCTTCTATGGTCTGACCAGGGGCAATGGCCAGCCCGCGATCAGGCTTGCGGGCAATGCGTTCAAGGATGATCGGCAGGGGCACGTCAATATAAAGAATCGGGCCAAGGCTTTTCAGGTATTCCACCGCATCTTCCCGGTACACCACGCTGCCCCCGGTGGATATGACGCAACGTGAAAGGCGCAGGCTGCGCACGGCCATACTTTCAAGGTCAAGAAATTCATCCTTGCTAAGGGCATCGGCGACTTTTTGCAAACGCGCCCCGTACATGGCCTCTATTATGCTGTCGCTGTCCACGTGCGCCCAGCTGAAAAGGCGGGAAAGCTCGCGCCCCAGGGCGCTTTTGCCGGCGGCGGCCATGCCGACTATGCTGATGCAGCCGCTTTCCGCCACCCGCGAAGGGTGCGGGGTAAAAAGAGGTTCCGGAAACGCGGGTATTATTTGTTGTGACATGGCGGCTCCTTGTATTCCGGGCGTTGTGGCGGGCCGGGGTTTTATTCCGGGCACCCGGCCCTTGCCCCGGCATTGAATGCACAACCTTTTTTTGTCCATTCGCTCTGAATTGTCAATAGAAGCCATTGCGCAATGCGATTTTTTGTTCTTTTATAAGGAATGCGAATTGCTCCAGACGAAAAAACAAGGCGAAAAAGGTAAAAAGATAAAAGGCCCATTGCACAACGGGCTCAAGAATATTCCCCCAATGCAAAAACGGACACAGGGTACGGTTATGAACAAGAATGAAAAATTAAACGAAAAAAAACGCGCCGGGCAACCTTTGAAAAACATGTTAAGCAAGGTGCTGAAGCCCGCGCAAGGCGAGGCCCCCCAAGCGGATACGGCCCAGCCGGATATGTCCCGGCTGCCCGAAGACGCATTCGGCCCGGCGTATGAAGAAAGGCGCAGCGGCATCTTTTCCTGGTTTCTGTTCGGCCTGCTTTTTTTGTCGCTTTATCTGATAGGCTGCCTGGCCTGGCCTTTTTTGCACACCATAATCATGGCCTGCGTATTTTCCGCCCTGGCCTACCCGCTTTTCAGCAAAATAGCGTCCATGCTGGGGGGGCGTTCCATACCGGCCGCCCTGCTCACTTTGTTTTTTATATTTTTCATCATTGCCATACCGCTGGGCTTTTTTGTTTCTTCCCTGCTGGTGCAGGGCACCGCAAGCATAAGCGCGATTACCCAGTGGCTTTCAAGCGCGCACCTGGATACCTTTATAGCTGACGAGGTAACCCCCATTCTGGCCTGGGCGCATGAACAGTTCGGCATTGAAATAGCCCCGGATCAGGTGCGCAAAAACCTGCTGCTTTTCGCCAGCCGCGCCGGGCAGACCCTGCTTGCCTGGGGAACCAACTTCCTTAGCGATTCCTTCAGCTTTGCAACCAGCTTCGTACTGCTGTTCCTTATAATGTTCTTTTTGCTGAAAGATGGTCAAAGCATGCTGAACGGGCTTATGCGCCTTTTGCCCATGCGGGAATCGCAAAAGTTCCGCATTTTGCGTGACTTGCGCGGCATGTCGCGTTCCGTGTTGATAGGCGGGCTTTCCGTGGCCGCCCTGCAAGGCCTGGTGGGCGGCATAGGCTTGGCCATAGTGGGCATACCCGCCATGTTCTGGGGCACAATGATGGCCTTCGCCGCGCTGGTGCCTGTGGTGGGCACGGCCCTGGTATGGGCCCCGGCAGTGGCATACCTGTTCATAATGGGCGATTGGGGTTCCGGCGTATTTTTGCTGATTTGGTGCGGGCTGCTGGTTACCAGCATAGACAGCTTTGTGCGGCCCATCCTGATGCGCGGCAGTTCCAATCTTTCCGTACTGTTTTTGTTCATGTCGGTCTTTGGCGGCATACAATTTTTCGGGATGCTGGGCCTGCTTTACGGCCCGCTTATCCTGAGCTTCGCGGCGGTAATGCTGCATATTTACGCTGAAGAATACAGCGAGGCCCTTTACCGGGGGCAACACCAAAAAGATAATGCCGATACGGCCGGGGCAGGCAAAACAGCGGAAAACAAGGCCGGGCCAAGCGGATCTGGGCCAGACAAGGCCGGGCCAAGCAAGTCTGGGCCAGGCAAAGCCGGGAATGACAGGGCTGGGGAACGCAAGGCCTGAAAATGACGCGCAAAAAAATGCCCGGCCCCAAAGCCGGGCCAAAAGCCGCCCCGGCAAGCCACAGCGAATTTGCCCAGCTTCTGCGCGCCCAAACGCGTGAACTGGCTCGCCGCCTGAACGCTCGCGGCCTGTGGCTTGGCACGGCGGAATCTTGCACCGGGGGGCTTATAAGCGCCCTGTGCACCAGCCTGCCCGGCAGTTCCAACTGGTTTCGCGGCGCGGCCGTAACCTATTCCAATGACCTTAAAACCCGTCTGCTGGGCGTTACGCCGGACATGCTGGAAGAACACGGGGCCGTAAGCCTGCCCGTAAGCGGCCAAATGGCCCTGGGGGCGCTGGAATTGTTGCAGGCGGATCTAAGCGTGGCGGTTTCCGGCATAGCCGGGCCAGGCGGAGGCAGCCCGCAAAAACCCGTGGGCACGGTATGCATCAGCTGGGCCTGCAAAGGCCTGAATACAGCCCAAACAGACGCCACCCCCAAAGATGCGGGCCCAAACAAATTTGACAGGCTTGGCCTGCTTGCCCCGGAATACTACCTGCCCTGGCCGGAAGGTCAATTCACCGTGCAATACCTGCCACAAGGCATCTTGCTGGCTTCGCGCCAGTGCGTGTTCGCGCCCTTTGCCCTGCACGGCGATTACGCCTGCGATTCCCCGGCCATTTCCGAACAGGCCGGGCGCGGCGCGGTGCGGCTGCTTACCTGCGCCTCCGCCCTGGCCGGATTGCTGGGATTGCTGGAATTGCCGCTTGGGGGACTTTATCAGTGAAAACTGCTTAGGCACGGCAGTGAGTTCTACCTGCCATTTAGCGCAGTTCCCACGCAATACCATTCGACTGAAACCGGAGATGATTTTTATGACCACAATTTTCCGTTGCAAATTCTACGCGTCGACCGCTTTGACAAGCAACTTCCAAGTCATGTTCTCATTACAGTTTGAGCATGGGGGAAGCTTATCGCATTTTCTGTTTATGACATCTTCAAAGCCACATTTTTGGCATTTATAAATTCCAGGGGCTGACGGACATTCACCGGGGCTCATTTTTTTATTATATTGGTCTTCCTCAAAAAAATGCACTTTACTCACGTTCTCTTTATCTTTATAAAAAGCCATGTTATCCTCCAATTAGACTGGCAATAACGCCAGGTTGCAAACCTCGTTCATTAAACATCATCTTCCGGTCAGTATTTTTATACATAAGGCCCACTATATCAATGTCAATATCTGAAATAAAATAAATTATAGTACATTTCATTGCGCGCAGCCCCAAAAACACTCCACATACGGCAAACGCCAAACGGCCCTTTGTTCCGCCACGCAACAGCTGATGCGTGACGGAACAAAGGGCCGCAGTATTTCGTTTAAGTTCAGGGACGCGCTGAAGCCATTTTGCCCGCCCTATCTTGAAGTCCCGGCGCTATTCCGCAAAAATTTCCGCTTCTTCCTGCAACAGCTTGGCGGCTATGTTGCGGCTATCCGGCCGGTATTCGCCGGATTCCACTTTGGCCTTCAGTTCTGCAACCTTGTCGGCGCGCATGTCCGGCGCGTTACTGGCCGCCTGCATGGCCGCCGCCTGAAGGCGGGCTTCCGGCGAAAGGCTAACCCGGTCCGCCTGGGCGGCGGTGGCCTGCGTCTGCGCCTGGCCCTGAGCATTGGCGGCCTTGCCGGCCTCGCGGGTTTCCGCGTTTCTTTCAAACTGCTGCGCTCTGTAAGGGTCAACTTTAATTTCCATAATCTCTTTCCTTTTCGCCTGCCAAACGGTGCGGCGCGATAACCTTGCCCTAGAGCATTGTTTCATTTACCGTTTCAAGCGTTATATCCCACAATTTGCCCATTACCAAGTGTTTTTCTTCGTGGCTTATTTCCCGCGGGCCTTCCGGCGTGATTTTTATTATCTTGAAATCAAGTTCACCGGGTGGGTAATAAAATTCCAGTTCCATGCCCATGGCGCTGCCAAGACGCTGCTTCACCTCTTGCACCACGGGGTTTTCACTGCCAGAAAAAATCAGGTTGTCCACAATTTCCCGGGCAATGCGTTCCACCATCAGGCGGCGGCGCACATCTTCCGGCGGGCCAACCCCCTGCGGGCTTGCGTTGCCCATAAGCTGCCGGTACCGGGCCAGCCTCCTTGCGGAAACCAGCTGCTTCCCGTACTGGTGCAGCATGTTGCGTGTATAAAACGACTGCGTATTCACGATATTCCCCTCAACACATTCAAATGCATTCACACTGAAACAAGAGCTGCCAAACTCCCGGTATCCACCTTTTCGGCAAAGGCGTTTTTTTCTATAGGCCTTAAGCATTTTTTTAAAAAAAATATTCGCAAGCCACTTATTATCGCATTCTGCATAAACCGCCATCTTTTTGCTTGACCTGCGGCCTGCCCTGTCATAGCAAAAGAAGGCCCCGAACTTGCCGCAAGCGTGGACGGTGGAAGGCCCCGGCTTTTTCCGCCAGGATTTCACGGGCATGAACACAAGAGGACATATGCTGGCATACCCCCAATTTTCTCCCATAGCCTTTTCCATTGGCCCGCTGGCCGTGCGCTGGTATGGCCTTATGTATGTGCTGGGCTTTCTTTCCGCCTGGTTGCTGGGCCGCAGCCGCGCCGCCAGGCAGGCGGAGCTGGGCGGCCCCTTTAACGTGCGGGAATTTGAAGACGTATTGATATGGGGCTTTATAGGGGTTATTTTGGGGGCGCGCCTGGGTTATGTGATTTTTTACAACCCCTTGCATTACCTGCATAACCCGCTGGACATATTTACCATTTGGCATGGCGGCATGTCTTTTCATGGCGGGCTGCTGGGCGTGGTGTTTTGCCAGTGGCTGGCCGGGCGGCGTTACAAAAGCGGCTTTTTCAGCACCATGGACTTTATGGCCCCCCTGGTGCCGCCGGGCCTGTTTTTTGGCCGCCTGGGCAACTTCATAAATGCGGAACTTTACGGCAAGGTGACAGATATGCCCTGGGGCATGGTCTTTCCCGGCACCAACGGGCAGCCGCGCCACCCTTCACAGCTTTATGAAGCGGCGCTGGAAGGCTTGCTGCTGTTTGCCCTGTTATGGGTCTTTTCTGCCAAACCCCGGCCCCGCCGGGCGGTAAGCGGCCTTTTTGCGCTGGGTTATGGCCTGTTCCGCTTTGCGGTGGAATTTGTGCGCGAGCCAGATGCGCAGATAGGTTACCTGGCCGGAAATTTTTTCACCATGGGCATGTTACTGTGCCTGCCCCTGATTGCCTTTGGGCTTTTTTTGCTTTATAGTGCTTTTAAAGGCAGCGGCGCTGGCCGGGGTTTGGAAAAGACCCGCCCCCCGAAAATGGGCGCCCCAAAAGTGCCCGCAAAGACGCGGCGTTAAAAAAGCCCTACCTGATACTTGAGTTTTTTTGTATCTTGTGGCAATTTAAGAAAGAGGTTGCCATTTGAAGCAACTTTCTTTATACAGTGTTCACGGTTATTATGTTGGCGGACTTTGCAAGTATCCCTTGCTTTAACATAGTTCCAGCCCATTTCAGGGCATAATCAAGGCTGACAAGCTGAGGTTGCAACTTTAGTTTGTTTATCCACAGAATCAAGTCCAAGGAGGACAAAATGGCTGAAGTTTCCTACAAAGGTAAAACTTTTGAAGTTGATGAAGACGGTTTTCTGCTTCGCTTCGACGACTGGTGCCCGGAATGGATGGAATATGTGAAAGATTCTGAAGGCATCGCTGAAATCACCCCGCAGCACCAGCAAATTCTGGACTTCTTGCAGGACTACTACAAGAAAAACGGCATTGCCCCGATGGTGCGCATTCTTTCCAAGAACACCGGCTTCAAACTTAAAGAAGTCTATGAACTCTTCCCCTCCGGCCCGGGTAAAGGCGCTTGCAAAATGGCTGGCCTGCCCAAGCCGACCGGCTGCGTATAATAGCTGCCGTGTAATTGATGTTTATGGCGGAGTGCTCCCCCTTTCAGGGCGCACTCCGTTTCTTATTGCGCAATGCTCTTTTGTGATATGTTATGTTCAGCCTTGGAGCTTAAATGCCTAGAAACAAGTACAGTTACGCGCAGGAAGTGTGCATTAAAAGCGCGGGCCGCGTTATGCAGGGCACAGAAATGCTTTGGCCGGGGGCCAAGGTGGGGGTGGCGGTTTCCGGCGGCATGGATAGCTGGGTTCTGCTGAAGGTGCTGCAAATACGCCAGCGCATAGTGCCCTTCCGTTTTGACTTCATGGCCCTGCACCTGAACCCCGGCTTTGACGCTTCCAGCCATGCCCCGCTTGCGGACTGGCTGCGTGAAAACGGCGTGGCCGGGCACATTGAGCTTACAGACCACGGGGTACGCGCGCATTCTGAAGAAAACCGCAAAAAATCCGCCTGTTTCCTTTGCGCCATGCTGCGCCGCAAGCGCCTTTTTGAGCTTTGCCGCCAATACGGCCTTACCCACCTGGCCTTTGGGCACAACGCCGATGACCTGGTAAGCACCTTTTTCCTTAACCTTTGCCAAACCGGGCGCGTGTCCGGCATGTCTGCCAAAGAAGCATTTTTTGGCGGCAAGCTTATGGTCATACGCCCCCTGCTTATGGTGGAAAAGGCGCTTATTTCCAAGGCGGTAAAACAGTGGGGCCTGCCGGTGTGGGGCAACCCCTGCCCGTCAGCCGGGGGCACGCGGCGTTCAGAAATGCTGGCGGAAGTGCTGGGCATGTGCGCTGACCGCAAGTGGATGAAGAAAAATATTTTTAACGGCCTGTGCCGCTGGCAGTTTGAACAGGCCCTGCCGGGAAATTTGGGCGAACCGGAAGAACAGGGCCGCATGGACGGCGCAGACAGCCAGGGCGAAGACGGCTACAAAGGCGGGCAAGAAGAATAGAGGCCATTGCACAATGGCCTTAAGGCTGTTGACAAAGTCCTCTTTGCCAACAGCCCGCTGCGCAGGCGCAGGCGGCATTCATTGCCGCCGTAAGGCGCCGGAGCGGGCGTGCCTTTACAAACCCCGGCCTTGCGGGGTTTGTCATCAATCTGAGAGGCCATTGCACAATGGCCTCGAATAAGGCAAGCCGCGCGGCGTTATTTACCTTCCCCCTGCCCCGTTGCGCTGGAAGGTGTTGTACCGGAAAGGGTTATTATTGAAAAAGCAAATGCCCCGTCCGCGCCCCGCGTTACGGTATAACAAAGCTCTTCCGCCACGCTGTTGTCCGGGTGGAAGGTAAGCACTTTGGGCCGCGCGTTGCATATATCCGCCGGGGCGTCCACATATTCCGTGGCGCAGATGATGACCTCATCACCCTTCTGGCAGGTGCGGGCGGCGGCCCCGTTCAGAATGCAGCAACGTGAGCCGGCCTCCCCAAAAATCACATAGGTGGTGATGCGCGCCCCGCTGTTCTTGTTCCATACCTCCACAAATTCCAGCGGATAAATGCCCGCCTGGGCGCAGATTTCAGGATCAAGGGTGATGGAACCGTGGTAATCAAGTTCGCTGCCGGTGACGCGCAGCCCGTGGAGCTTGGCCCGTACTATATGGATCATTAAAATTAACCAGCCTAAATTTTGTAGTATTCCCTGAACCATTCCACAAAACGCGGAATGCCCTCTTCTATGCCGGTTTTTGGGGTAAAGCCGCAAAAATCGCGCAACAGGGTTATGTCCGCGTAAGTGCTGTGCACGTCGCCGGGCTGCATGGGTAAAAATTCCTTTTGCGCCTTGCGGCCCAGGGCATTTTCCAGCACCTCTATAAAATGGCCCAGTTCCACGCTCTGGTTGTTGCCTATGTTGTAAATGCGCCAGGGCGCGGGGCTGCTGGCCGGGTCTGGCCGGTCGCCGCGCCAGCCCGGGTTGGGGCTGGCCGGGCGCTGGACCAGTTGGGCCACGCCTTCAACAATATCATCAATATAGGTAAAATCGCGTTGCAAATGCCCGTTGTTGAACACCTGAATGGGCCGCCCGCGCAAAATGGCGTCTGTAAACAAAAAAAGCGCCATATCCGGCCTGCCCCACGGCCCGTAAACTGTAAAAAAACGCAGCCCGGTGCAGGGCAGCTTATACAGGTGGCTGTAGGAATGGGCCATAAGCTCGTTGGATTTTTTGCTGGCCGCGTAAAGGCTTATCGGGTGATCCACGTTGTCGGCTTCCGCAAAGGGCAATTTGCGGTTAAGCCCGTAGACGGAACTGGACGAGGCAAAAACAAGGTGCCCCACACCATGCTGCCGGCAAGCTTCCAACAGGTTGCTGAAGCCCAAAATATTGCTGCGGGTGTAAGCGCCGGGGTTTACAAGGCTGTAGCGCACCCCGGCCTGGGCAGCCAGGTTTATTACGCATTCAAACCCGCGCTGCGCGAACAGGGTTTGCAGGGGCTCATTTTCCGCCAGGTCGCATTCCACAAATGAAAAACCGGCCTCACGCCGCAGAATGGCCACACGGTCCTGCTTCAGGCTTACGCTGTAGTATGGGTCAAAATTGTCCAGGCCACAAACCTGATGCCCCTCTGCCAACAGCCTGCGTGCAAGGTGAAAGCCTATGAACCCGGCCGCGCCGGTAACCAGAATTTTCAAACTGGCATCCTTTTGGTTATCGGATTAATCTCAAACTGTTAAATATTTTCCAGACTATTATTTGGCTGCCTTGCAACTCACTATAATAACTCTGGAAAAAGTGTAAAAAACTCCCCAAGCAAGTAAAGAGAACCGCAAATCAGCACTGGTGGGCATTTTTCCAGCTTTTCAAGCAGTGGTTGTTCATTTGTCTCCTGCAAGGCTTCCGCGGCGTGCCGCCACAGCACATGCGCCACGGCCCTTTGCAGGGCTTCCGCCAAATCGGGCGTGGGCACAGCGCCCATGCCTACAATTTGGGCCAGGTCTTCCGCCGGCATGGCCCTTGGGTTGTCCCGGATATTGGGCACAAACACCGGCCCGCCGCTAAGGGCGCGCAAATTGGCCGCCAGCGCGGACGGGTCTTTATCCGCCAGGCAGGCAAATACCACGGCCCCAGGCGCAATGCCCTGCCGGGCCAGTTCCAGCCCCAGGGCCGCCATGCCGTGCGTATTGTGCGCCCCGTCCAAAAGCAGAGAGGGACGGGTAAGCGGGTAGCCTACCTGAGGCGGCACCACCTGAAAGCGCCCCGGCAAGCGGGTAAATACCAGGGCTTCCTCTTCCTTCATGCGCAGCAATTCTTCACCTTCCGGGCCGTGCGGCCCGGGCAAATGTTCACGCCGGGCTATTTCCCGCCAGGCGGACAAGGCCAACGCGGCATTTTCCATCTGATGTCCGCCGCGTAAACGCATGCGCCTTCGGCCGGAAATGATGGCTTCCGGCAATTCTTCCAGACTTTCCGGGCCGTAAAAAACAAGTTCCACCCCGTTATGGGCGGCGGTTTCTTCCATGGCCAGCCGCGCTTCCGGCGGCTGGGCGCAAGAAAAGGCCGGGCGGTTTGGGCGCATGGCCCCGGCCTTGTCACGCGCAATGGCGGCAAGGGTGGAACCAAGCACGTCGCAATGATCCATGGCAATGGGCGTAAACACCACATAATCGGCCTTGATGGCGGTTGTGGCGTCAAACAGGCCGCCAAGCCCGCTTTCCAGCACGGCCACTTCCACCTTTTCCAGCCGGAACGCGGCCAGGGCAAGGGCGGTAAGAAATTCAAAATAGCTAAGCTCCGCCCCGCCGGCCCGCATAACCTCGTTTGCGGCCTGCAACAGCGATTCTTCCGGCATGAAGGAATGTTCCAGGCTGTCAGGCCGCGCCAGGCTGCCATAACTGGAGGCTTCACGGTGGCCCGGCCCCGCTGTGGCCCCGAACATGCGGATGCGTTCCCGAAAAGATACGAAATGCGGCGAGGTGTGCAAGCCCGTGTTCAGCCCCCGGCTTTGCGCCAGATAGGCCAGAAAGGACGAGGTGGAACCCTTGCCGTTGGTGCCCACCACCTGAATAACAAGGAAAGGCGGACGCAACAGCCCAAGGCGGGCAAGCACGGCGGAAATGCGTTCCAAACCCGGCTTCATGCGGAACAGGCCAAGGCTGTCAAGGTGGGCTTGCAGGTCTTCTAAGGTCTTGAACATCTTACCGCCTTTGGGAATGGTTGCGCAATTGTCTTATTTAAGGCCATTGCGCAACGGTCTTATTTACTGCTTTTGGCCTTGGCGATACGCCCAAGGTCATGCAGGCGTTTATCCACCCTGTCATAAAGCGAACCGGGGGTAAAGCCGCCGTTTTTGCGCTGGTTGCCGCTGGGCAGGCTGGTAAGCAGTTCAAGGGCCTGGCTGATATGTTCCACCGGGTAGATATGGAACTTGCCCTTGCGCACGGCGTCCAGAATTTCATCTTTCAGCATAAGCTGGTCAATGTTGTCTTTGGGCAGAATGACGCCCTGTTCTCCGCTAAGGCCGTGGCGGCGGCACACTTCAAAAAAGCCTTCCACCTTGCGGGTAACGCCCCCAACGGCCATAATTTGCCCGGACTGGCTTACCGCGCCGGTAAAGGCCAAAGAAAGACTGATGGGCACCTGCGCGATGGCGGAAAGCAGGGCGGCCAGTTCCGCCCCGGATGCGGAATCGCCTTCTATGCCCGCGTAACTTTGCTCAAAATACAGGCTGCCGGTAAGCACCAGCGGCTTGTTTTGGGCAAACAGGGCAATAAGGTAGCTTTTCAAAATCATCATGCCCTTGGTGTGAATTGGCCCGCCAAGCTGGGCGTCGCGTTCCAAGTCTATCACGCCGCCATGCCCCACGCCCACGGTGCAGGAAATTTGGTGCGGCAGGCCAAATTCAAAGTCGCCGTAAGCGGTTACGGAAAGGCCGTTCACCCGGCCTATGGCCTGCCCGCTGGTAAGCACCTTGATTACGCCCCGGTCGTATTCCTCCATAAAGGCTTCTTCCACCAGGTTGGAACGAAATTCACGCGCGCGCAGGGCCAGACGCAGGTCTTCCGCATCCACAATTTCCTTGCCGCGCATTTTGGCCCCGGCAGAGGCTTCCACCATAATTTCACGCAGCAGGGGAAATTCCAGGCTCAGCTTTTTTTGGTCTTCTATCAGGCGGGAACCAAAATCAACCAGCCCGGCCATGGCCTCACGCTTGAAGTGCAGCAGGCCCGCCTCTTCAATAATGCGGCGCACGTGCTGCAAGTACAGTTTTACCCCGTGGCTGTCGCGGGCCATGTGGGCGGTCATGTGCGCCTTAAGCTTGAAAAGCTTGCCGAAGCGGTCGTCATTCAGCAGCAGGGCTTCATAAATTTCCTCACCGCCTATCAAGATGACCTTGAGCTTTAGGGGGATAGGTTCCGGTTGCAGGCCCTTGGTCTTTACCCCTTCGCCGTCGCTGGCGTCCTCAATGCGGGAAAAGCGCGAGCGCAAGGCGCGCAAAAGCCCTTCCCAGGCCAGCGGGTGCTGAATGATATCTTCAATGTGCAACAGCAAAAAACCGCCGTTGGCCTTGTGCAGGGAACCGGCCTTGATAAGCGTGAAGTTGGTCACCAAAGCGCCCATTTCTGCCTCACGCTCTATACAGCCCAGCAAGTTGGCGGGCACCGGGTGGTCGTCATGCACCACCGGGGCCCCGTGCGTGGCGCTGTTGTCCACAAACAGGTTTACCTCATAGCGGTGGGCAATGCTTTCAAACCCCAGATTGTCATGCCCCGGGCCAAGGCCGGAACCGGGCGCATGGGGCGCCGGGGGCAGGGCTTCCCCTTCGCCCGGCAGGGGCTGCAAAAATATATCAAGGTTGTCAAGGACATCATTTTTCAGTTCTTCAAAATAGGCGGCAATGGCCTTGTCGTCATTCAGGGCCTTGAACTTTTCCGCCACCGGGGCAATAAGCGCGCTTAGGGCCTGGCCGCCCACCTCGCGCTCCAGATTGCGTTCATCATCTTGAAAGTCCTGTTCCATACGGCTTAGGCGGCGCAACAGGCCGGCCATGGCCTGCACAAGGGAATCTCCCTTCAATTTCAGGTCATTGCGCTTGCGCGTGTCCAGCTGTTCAAATTCCTGCTCGCTAAGGCGCTTGCCTTCCACCAGCGGGTAAAGGGTCATGCTGCCGCTTTCATCAAGGTCAAGGTTGAAGCCTTGATCCACCGCCACTTTGTCCATGCGCTTGTAAAGCTGGTCGCGCTTCAGCTGGAAGTCGCTGTGCAGGGAAGAACGCCGCCTGGTGTAGGTATCACGCTCAAAGCGCGAAGGCAGGTCTTTGCGGATGCGTTCCACCAGCTTGCTTACCGCGCTTTTGAAGCGCCCGCCCTGTCCGGCGGGCAGGCTGAGCAGGCGGGGAGAATCCGGCTTGGGGAAATTGTACACGTAGACAAGATCCGGCGGGGTGGGCAAACGCCGGGCGCGCGGCCCCAAAAAGTCGTTCAGCGTATAGGTGCGGCCAAGGTTTGTTTCGCCAGAAAGGTACACATTGTACGCATGGTCGTCTATGTGCATGGCCAGTTCAAGGGCCTGCATGGCGCGGGGTTGCGGGGTTTTCAGCCGGGCGGACCGGGTAATTTCCGCGCTGCTTTCCCAAGGGATGCGTTCCGGCGGGAAAATGGCGCAAAGTTTGCTGGCGTCCAGCGCGATTGGTTTATACATGCGAAAACTCCAATGCCGTTGCACGTGGAAAAACTGTAGCTATATATAGCAATATCAACACAATATAATCAATAAAACATGACCATGCGCATCAAGTCCGCCCGGGCTTCACCATGGGAGCGGAACCAGTTTATGGTGCCGTTCAGGGCGTTTTCATCATGCGGTTCCAGCGTGATGCTTATTTTGCCGCAATACTGGTTAAGCAGGCGGAAGTATTCCTCAAAGGCTATGCCGCCGCCGCCCAGGGCAAGGTGCGCGTCTGAAGCGCCGTCGTTGTCATGCAGGTGCAGGTGCTGAATGTAGGCCCCGATGGTGCTCAGCCAAAATTCCAGGTTGTTTTCCTGCTTGCCGCCCCCAAAGGAAAACCAGTGCCCAACGTCAAAACACAGACGGGTATCCTGATCCAGCCCGGCAATGAAGTGCGCCAGGCTGCCCGGATCTTGCTCATAGGTATTTTCCAAAAAAAGCGGGATGGACGAGGCCCTGTTCACAGTTTCCCACACGCGGCCAAGGCGGCCCATGCGGGCGGAAAAATATTCCTGCCCAAAGGTGCCGCATTCCGCGTCCGGCAGACAAATGGCGGCATGGCCTATCATGTGCTTGGCCCCATAAAGTTCCGCAATTTCCGCGCCTTTCAGCAGGGCGCTTCTGGCCTTGCCTCTTGCCGCGCTGTCTTCCGCGCCGGGGTCAATGTGCATAAAGGGCAAATGCAGGGCGCGTTTAAGCCCGGCGTCTTCCAGACGCGCGGCAATTTCCCTGTGCGTTTCCACAGGCAGGGCAAGGCTGTGTTCATCCAGCCCCAATTCCGGGTTAAGGCCCATGCCTATAAATTTGTGCAGCCATTTTTCTTCATGCACAGCCCAGCTTATTGGCAAATTCACGAAATAAGACATATACCCCCCTGCTTCATACCGTCTGAAACACGCGCCCGGGCATAACGGCCACGGGCAGGCCATAGCGCCGGTAAATTCGCATCAGGCCAGCGGAATCAGGGCATTGGCCTCTGTGTGTTTATCAGAGGCCGTAAGGCCGTTTTCCGCAAGATATTCCTTGCCCGCCTCTACAAAACGCGCAAAGGCGCAATCTTTGGCAATGCCGGGGCAAAAATCCTTCGCCATGTTCAGGCTTACCGGGTCTACCATATTGCCCCGAAAATACGGCCAGGCCCGGCAAATGTCCGGCTTGGCCACATGTACGGAACAACCCCGCCCGGCCGCGAAAAATACGCAGTTGCCGTCTGCCCCCACGTTTACCGTAAGTTTGCCGTTGCGCATATCGCCGTAACGGGCGGCAAATTCCGCCGCGTCAAGGCCCAAATGGGCGCAAAGCCGCGCCAGGTCCGTAGCGGAAACAACTATACCGCCCGCGCCCCGGCAACATTCTCCGCACATGCGGCATTCAAAAACTTGTGCATCAACCATCTTATAACCTTACCTATTTTTGATTGCATAACATATCTTTTTACTTTTGAACAGCGCTTGACAAGAAATTTAGCCCAGTTATTTTGCCCAGCCAAGAAAAATTATTGACAGAATGAAACATGGAAAGTAAAAGAAGCCTGCCTGGTGTGAAAACGCCATGCGGGCCTATAGCTCAGTTGGCAGAGCCTCCGGCTCATAACCGGATTGTCCGAGGTTCAACCCCTCGTGGGCCCACCAAATTTA
>JAVBMP010000083.1:0-12784 GCA_031552315.1 Desulfovibrionaceae bacterium
CGGCTGTAAGCTGACCGGCCTGTTGGCGCTTTATATTTGGGGAGTATTGAAAAAAGCGTTGTAGGGAACCGCTTCCAGCAGGCGGATGGAGGCCAGTTCTATTTCCAACTGGCGGGTGGGGGAAAGCTGGTTTTTGTGCAGGGCGCACTGCTCAAGGGGTATGGAATGTGTGGCCCCCTGATCCGCCGTGGCGTCAAAAAGCAGAAGGGTGTCGCCTTCAAAGGCGCGGGCGGCTGTCCAGTGGGCGATAATGGGCTGGTCTGAAAAGGGCAGATAACGGTTAAAGCGCAAGATTGCCGCGCGGGCGTGGCGTTCCGGCCCGGCGCCCGCCCCGGCGCCCGTCCGTGTGTTGGGGCCGGTGCCCGTCCCGGTGTCCGTCCGTGTGTTGGGCCCGGTGCCCGTCCCGGTGTCGGGCTGGCCGAACCAGCTTTCCACATCATAGGGCGATGGCTGGGGGGGGATGGACGGGTCTTCTTCCGGCAGCCAGCTTTTCAGCCTTTTCCACAGGTCTTCCGGGCTTGCTGCGGCCCCTTCCTTGCTGTCTTTGCGGTAAAGGAACACTTCTTCAAGCTTCAGATGCTCCGGCCCGAAGGCCTTTGCCTGAAAGCCGCCTGCCCGCCCGGTTTTGGCGGCCAGGGTCTTTGTTTTTAGCGGCCCGCTTTGGCAGAATGCCGCCAGCATGTAGTCCACCAGCCAGTAGAAGTCTGTTTCATTGCGCAGCACGGCCTGCCAAAGGAAGCTGTGGCCGGAAAGGGTATGCAGCGTATCCGCCAGCAGTTTGCGGCAGGCGGAAAGGTTTATGCCGTGGGTAAGCACCAGGGCGTTAATAACCGCGTAAATGGCGCAGAAAAAATCCAGCTGGCCCTGATGCCAGGCCCGTGGGCGGCGGGCAGGCCTGAAGCCGGCATATTCCGATTTTTCCGGCCCGTTCATGCGCGTTATTTGCCGCCCATGGCCTGGGTATAGGCCTCTTTGAAGGCTGCCGGGTCAAGCGGGGCAAAACCGTTGGCTGCCGGGGTGAACATGAAAAGTTCCTGCTTGTTTTTGCCAGAAGCGTCCCAGCGCATGGGGGCGCTGCTCCAGGCAATGCCGTGGCTGGACGCCAGGGCGCTGTTCAGGCTGGCCGGGTTCCAGCCGGGGGCCAGGTTCAGCGTGGCGGCAAAGCGGGCAAAGTCGTAGCCAAGGCCGTTCCAGTAATCCGCCGCGTTTTGCCCTTCAGCGCCCATGGCCAGGCGCAGCTTTTCCGCCGCCGGGGCGGTGCCTTGCGGGTCCCACGCGCCGGGGAATACGGCCAGGGTGTAGTAGCGGGCATCCACAAAGCGCTGGCTGCTAAGGCTCCGTTCCCAAATACTGGTGCCTATAAGCACCTGCCGGGTTTCTTTGTAATAGAACAGGCTGGGCACCAGGGTGTCCATATCTTCCCACGCGCCGGGCAGGAATATGGCGCGGTGGCCTGTGCCCCTGCTGCCGGAAAGGAAGCTGCCCACACGTTTTATCCACCCATCCTGATGCTGGGCCGGGTAGGAGCCTTGCGCGGTAACCGTGCCGCCAAAAATCGGGGCGCGGGCGGTGAATATTTCCGCCATGCGTTTGCCGTAGTTTTCTTCCGGGTACAAAATGGCATAGGTGTTTATGCCCAACGAGCTGGTAAAGCGCAGGGCGGCGTCTGTCTGGTCTTCCGGGCTGGTAAAAAAGCGCCAGGAAGCAACGCCTTCATCGCCGCTTTCCGTGCGGGGAAGGAAGGCAAATACCGCGCGTTTGGCAAAAGCGCCGCCGGTTTTAAGGGCACTGTAATCGGACGAGCGCAGTGGGCCGCCCACCGCTATGGCGGTATCAGGCAGGGCGGCCAGGCTTTCTACCCAACCGGGTTTGTCTGTATCAATAACTTGCAGGTTCACGGCGGACCCGGCGGCGGAAAATTCCGCGCAGGCCACTTCCGCGCCCTTCACAATGCGTTTGGAAACGGAACCGTATTGCCCGGACATGGGCAGGGCAAGCACAATGGTCTGCCCGCCCGCCGGCAGGGCGGCAGTGGTGGCCGGGCCGCTTACGCTGTCCCACTGGCTGACTATGTTCGGGTCGGCCAGCAACAGGCCGGGTTTAAGGGCATCAACCATTTCCTGCCCAAGCGGCTTGGTGCGCGGGTCCATAGCGTAACGCCGGGCGCTTTCAAGACGCGCCAGGGCGAAGGGGTAGGTTTTCACATTCCCGGTATTTATTTGGGCGGACAACTTTTCCAGTTCATAGGGGGAAATGCCGTGCAGGTTGTTGAAAAGGCGCTGTTCCATTTCCGCCTGGTAAGCCTTGCCCCGCGTGGGGTGGGTGCCCGCGCTGCCATAAAGCACGGCAAGCTTGTCCAGGGCGGACTGGTGGTTGCCGGAACGCCATTCCTGCTCGGCCCCGAAGGCGGCGGCATCCCAACGCAGGGTTTGCGGCCGGGATGAATCGGCCTGGATTTTTTGCATCAGGCCGGCGGATTCCGCGGGCGGAAGCTGGGCGGCCGCTTCAAAAAAAGCGCTGCGCCATTCCTGCCCTTCATCCACGCCCGGTTCAAGGCCGCGCCAGTTTTCCAGCGCGGCAACGGCCACGCCGCCGTGCTGGTTGCGCAAGGCGGAAAGGGAAAGAATGCGCAAACCCGCGGCCTGGTCGGGGCGCGTAAGGTTGCTTTGCTTCACATAGGCGGTTGCCATGCTTTCCGCCTGGGCGTAATTGGCGCTGCGAAAGGCCTGTTCCAGCCCGGCCCGGTCAACGGGCTGGCCGGGGGTGTAAGCGCCCGGAGCGGAAGGGGTTGGCTGTATCATGGCGGTTATTTTGTCGCACCCGCTTAAAGCGGCAAGCGCGAAAAGCAAAAAAATCAGCGTCAGGCGGCGCTGACAGAATTGTTTATAATTTGTGGCATACGGCATATTATTGAACCTTTTTTGTGGTTTGCCCGCCGCGCGTTTCATAAAGGCATAAAACGCGAAGCGGCGGGTATAGTTTACCCTTGTTCCCAAGCTATTGCAAATATTTTTTCCGCCCGCGCGCCGGGGGCCGGGCGTGAAACATTGGGGCAAAACCGGGATTTTTTATAGGCGTACCTCTTGACGCGCGGCCCACGGCGGGCCATAATGCAAATGGTTAAAACAGCGGGGCCGCACCCGCATACGAGGTGCTTATGCGCATAGAGGAAATCATAGAGATGGAACGGCCGCCCGTGGCGCTTTCCATCTATGTGCCCGGCACGCGCTTTTCCGAAGACCGCGTATCAGAGGCGCCGGGCGCTTTTGTGCCTTACAATTCCTTGCTGGAACGCACCACCGACATGGGCGATGACCTTACTTACAAGGCCATGGTAGACTTTCAGGAAGGCTTCACCACACGGCTTCATGCCGGTCAAATACCGGAAGGCACCGTTGCGTCCGCCGTGCCCAGCAGTACCTTGCGCCTGCCGGAAAGGGCCTCCGGTTCCCTTTTGGCAGTAAGCATTTGAAAGCATTTTTTAAGGAGCTGGTTGTTTATTATGGATAAAAACAAGCCCTTGCGCATTCGCTATGAATATGTGCAAGATAAAAACCTGCGCATGAATTACGCCCACGGCGTGTGGGGCGGCATAAACCCGCACGGTGAAATTGAAATGAATTTTTACACGGAAAGCGACAAATTACCCCCCTTTTCCGAATGCCAACTGCGCCCGGACGGCACCCTTGGGGCGGAAAGCATGCCCTATGATGAAAACGTCAAGCTGGTTTCCCGCGAAATAAATTCAAAAATATTGCTCAACTACCACACGGCCCGCGCAGTGCTGGACTGGCTGGAAGAAAAGTTGGAAATGCTGGAAGATGAAGGCCAGGGCCAATGGATTGGCGATGATCACGGTTTGGCGCAATAAATAATTTGTTATGGCGGCGTTGTGAATTTTCGCGCGCCTGTTTTTTCAACCTTAAAACATTTTATGAACAATTATTTAAGGAGCTACAGATGAAAAAAATTCTCTTCAGCCTGGCCCTGGCCGGTGCATTGCTGGTAAGCGGGCTTGCCGTTGCCGCGGAAAAATACATCAACGGCATAGACGCCAATTACCCGCCCTTCGCCTACATGGATGAAAAGGGCAACCCGGCCGGTTTTGACGTTGATTCCATGAACTGGATAGCCAAAAACATGGGCTTTGAAATTGAACACAAGCCCATGGACTGGAACGGCATTGTCGCCAGCCTGTTGGCCAAGAAAATAGATATGGTATGCTCCGGCATGAGCATTTCACCGGAACGTAAAGCCGTTGTGACTTTTTCCGACCCGTATTTTGTAGCCAAAAAATTCCTGCTGGTGCAGCAGGCCAGCACCCTTACCAAAGAAAACCTGCTTACCGGCGGCAAAAACCTGGGCGTGCAGCAAGGCACCAATGAAGCCAAATGGCTGGAAGATAACGCCAAGGCCAATAACTGGAACTATACCCTGCGTTTTTATGACAACGCCCCCCTGGCCATTGAAGACCTGATAAACGGCCGCATAGACGGTGCCGCCATAGATTCCGGCCCGGCCAATGACGCCATTAACGTCGGCAAAAAGGCCATCAAGGTGGTTGGTGAATTTGCGGAATCTGACGAGTTTGGCGTGGCCGTGCGCAAGGAAGACAAAGAACTGCTGAACAAGGTCAATGAAGGCTACAAAAAACTGAAGGCCGACCCGTACTGGAAAGAATTGCAGAACAAGTACAAGGTCTTTGAATAAGTTATTGTGTTTCGGCGGGCAGCCGCCCGGAAACGCGATTCTGACCTGAAGCGAAATTACCGAAATTACGAAAACCAGATGATATTGACAAGCCCCCGCGCGGTTGTTACGCGCGGGGGCTTGCTTGTTTAAACGGCTTGTCTTGTGGTCTTGATGTTGGTGGAAAAATCCATAGGAGGCCGTCGCACAATGGTCTCGTCACGGGGAAGTGGGCGGCGTTGCCTCCGGCGGGCGGGGCGCTGCCCCTGCACCCCGCCCAAGGGGGTGACCCCCTTGGGGAACCCCTGTATAAAATGAGGCCATTGCACAATGAGACCATTGCACAACGGCCTCAGATAAAAAACAAGCGCCTTCATGCTGATGTATTCAACATGAAGGCGCTTGCCTGTTTTTTACCGGCAGGGCTTAGAACGCCGGCACAATACCCTTGGGGGCCAGTTCCTTTTCAATAAAGGCCTTCACTTCAGGGGATTCCACAGCCTTTACCAGGGCCTTCGCGGCCGGGCTGTCCTTGTCGGCTTCACGCACAACTACCACGTTGGCGTAGGGGGAATCTTTGCCTTCAATTATGATGGCGTCGCGGGAAGGGATAAGCCCGGCTTCACCGGCGAAGTTGGTGTTTATAACCGCGGCGGTTACGTCCGCAAGGGTGCGGGGCAGCTGGGCGGCGTCCAGTTCCTTGATCTTCAGGTTTTTCGGGTTTTCCGCCACGTCTTTGGCGGTTACCAGTTCACCCGGCTTCAGGGTTATAAGCTTGTTGGCTTCCAGCAGGCGCAGGGCGCGGGCTTCATTGGTGGGGTCATTGGGCACGGCAATGGTGTCGCCGTCTTTAATGTCGGCCAAGGCCTTGATTTTTTGGGAATAAAGGCCAAGCGGTTCAATGTGTACCTTGGAAACCCAAACCAGCTTCAGGCCGCGTTCCTTGTTCATATTGTCCAGGTACGGAACATGCTGGAAGAAGTTGGCGAACAGGTGTTTTTCCGCCAGGGCCATGTTGGGCTGAACGTAATCGGTAAATTCTTTTATTTCAAGAATATACCCTTCTTTTTCCATAAGGGGCTTCACAACCTGCATAATATCTTTATGCGGGAAGGGGGTTACGCCTATCACCAGAGTTTCCGCCGCGAAGGCGGACGCGGAAAATGTCAGGACAAGGGCAAGGGCAAGCAGAATGCGCTTCATGTAAGCTCCTGTAAAGGTTAAAGTTACTTGAGTATCTTGTATATGATGTTTCCGGTGGATTGTATGCACTGCACAATAAGCACCAGAATAACCACCGAGGTAATCATTATATCGGTCTGGAAACGGTTGTAACCGTATTTTATGGCCAAATCGCCCAGGCCGCCGCCGCCCACAATGCCCGCCATGGCGGAATAGCCCAGCAGGGTTATGGCAATAACCGCCACGCTTAAAACTATGGACGGCAACGCTTCCTTGAACATTACCCGGAAGACAATTTCCAGGTCTGTAGCGCCAAAAGACCGCGCCGCTTCCACCACGCCGCGGTCAACCTCCAGCAAATTCCCTTCCAGCAGGCGGGCGGCAAAGGGCGCGGCGGCAATGGTAAGCGGCACAATGGAGGCCGTGCTGCCTATAGTGGTGCCCACCAGCAGCCGGGTAAAGGGTATAATGGCGATAAGCAGAATGACAAAGGGGAAGGAACGCAGCAAATTCACCAGCACATCAAGCGGCGGGTATATTTTGCGGTTGGGGCGCAGGCCGTGCGGGCCGGTCATTATCATTACTATGGCCAGCATGAAGCCCAGAAGCAAAGAAAAAAGCGTGGAGCCGAAGACCATATACAGGGTTTCCAGCGTGGCTTCCCACAGTTCCGGCAGGCGGCTTATCAAATGGTCAAAAAGCGCCGGGTTGTCATCCATTTTCCATAACCTCCCAGAACAGATTTTTGGACTGAAGGTAGTTCAAAATAATTTCCAGGTGTTCATCCGCCACGTTTATTATGGAAAAGCCCAGCATGTCGTCCTGGTAGCGTTCTAAGCGTCCGCCCACAATGGAAAAGTCCACATCCAGCTCGCGCGCCATGGTGATAATGACGCTTTTTTGTGAAAGCTCGCGCGGGAACATGATGCGGATGTTGGTGCCGGTGGGGATAAGCGTATATTCGTCCTCCACCAGTTTTTTGATGTTTTCCGTAGGGTGCAAGAATATTTTGTCGGTAAGGCCCAGGGCCTGTTCCCGCCCCTTGTCCAGCAAGAGCACGCGGTGGCAAAGGCGCTTCACAACTTCCATCTGGTGGGTGACCACAATAATGGTCAGGCCAAAGCGCTTGTTTACGTCTTGCAGCAAGTCCAGAATGGATTGCGTGGTTTTGGGGTCCAAAGCGGAAGTGGCTTCATCGCAAAGCAGAATTTTCGGGTTCAGGGCCAGGGCGCGGGCAATGCCCACGCGCTGCTTTTGCCCGCCGCTAAGGTTGCCCACGCGGGCGTGGCATTTGTCTGTAAGCCCCACAAGTTCCAGAAGTTCCATCACCCGTTCCTTGCGGCGGGCCGATGGAACCCTCCAAACCTGCAAGGGGAAGGCCACATTTTCAAAAACATTTTTGCGCGACATAAGGTTGAAGGTTTGAAAAACCATGCCCATTTCACGCCGCAACTTCAAAAGATCCGGCCCGGACAGGCTTTTTACTTCCTGCCCCATGATCTTCAGGCTGCCTTCCTGGTAAGGTTCCAGCCCGTTCAAACAGCGCAGCAGGGTAGATTTGCCCGCGCCGGAATGCCCCACAATGCCGAAAATTTCCCCAGGGCGCACATCAAAGCTGATGTCATCCAGCACCGTGGTTTGGTTGTAGAGCTTTTTCAGGTTGTTGATAACAATCATGTTTGTGGTTTACAGCCTTATGGAAAATAATTTGCTCTGTTCAGTAACGCATTTTGCGCCTACTGTCCAGTGCGGATGAAAAGCGGCCAGGGCGTGGCGCGTATGGAAAGGTGCCCGCAACCGGGCATTCGATGTCTGCTTATGCCCTTATGCCAGTGTGCAACGGCCTCCAATGGCCTTGCGCTGAACGCGGACGGCATAAAAAGCCCCGCCCGCAACCGGGATTCGGCTGCGGGCGGGGGCTGGTTTTTTATAACGGTCTTATGACATTTTCGCTTTGAGATTGCCGCTTAACGGCGAGCAAAGCTCGCCTACGACTATTTCGCGGCAAGGATTTGAAGACAAATACTTGCTGAGCAATTCACTCATTTCAATCGTAAATTGCTCTATGCCGCGGCCTTTGTCAGGTGCAAATGCATGGCCGTGCGGTGGGTAAGGCCGGACGCCACCTCGTTTTGCAAGGTTTTTGCCACAAAGGCCGGAAGCTTTTCCGGCTGTTCCTTTTCAAAGCCAAAGGTTTGGTAGAAAGGGGCGTTCCAGGGCAGGTGCTCAAAGGTGGTAAGGTAAACGTCCGTTATCCCGGCTTTGCGCGCTCCTTCCAGGGCCTGGGTAACAAGCTTGCGGCCTATGCCCCGCCGCGCGTATTCCGGCCTTACGTCCACTTCTTCCAAAAGGGCGAAGCCCTCAAAAATTTCCAGCAAGGCGAAGCCTACAACATTTTTTCCATCCAGGGCCACCCACAGGTTGCCTCTGTTTTGTCCTTCTGTGTATTCCTCCATGGGTACTGTTTTGATGCGCACATCTTCCGGCATGCTGTCCGAGGGGAAGCAGGCGGCCGCGGCCACCTCTATTGCCGGAAGGAAGGGAAGGTGCGAAGGTTGAGCGGGTACTATCGCGTATTCTGTGTCTACGTCCATAAAAGATTGTTCCTTCCATATAAGGAAAGTGGTTTAAAAACAAAACTATTGCCAATAAGCGCGTAATTTCCCAGACAACACAAGCTGCCGTTGGCGGGGCCGGGCACAGGCCCCCTTGGGTATTCACCCGCATTGCCAAACGCATATGTTTCCGGGCGCTTTTCTTGGGCATAACATTTTTTTAAAGCTTGTCTAGGGGGTTTTTGCAGTCGGCTTGGGAAAATGAGCATTGGCGCTAAATAAATTTTTTGGCCGCTACGGAACTTGTTTCAGCCCGTGAAAAAAATAACGTAAAGGGACTGTTAATTTTATTAAAAAAGTTATACACTGTAATCAAAGCCGCCTGTTTTGTTTGCGGCAGGCCATCGATGTTGTATTCATCCCTTAAGGAGGGCTTATTGTGAATATTCGTAAAGTTGTCATACCCGTCGCCGGTTGGGGGACCCGTTCTTTGCCTGCCACCAAGAATATCCCCAAGGAAATGCTGCCGGTTTATAACAAGCCGGTGGTGCAGTACGTGGTTGAAGAGGCCATTCGCGGCGGCATAAAAGACGTGGTGTTCATTACCAACCGTGACAAAAACGTCATTGAAGACCACTTTGACTATAACTTGCAGCTGGAATCTGTGCTTGAACGCGCCGGTAAAACCGATAAACTTCAGATGGTGCGTGAAGTGGCGGAAATGGCCAACATAATTTCCATACGGCAAAAACGCCAGCTGGGCCTTGGGCACGCCGTGCTTTGCGCCAAAGATGTTGTGCGCAATGACGATGCCTTTGCCATTATGGTGGGTGACGACCTTATGTTCGGCATGAACCCCGGCATTCAGCAGCTTATAACCGTGGCCCAGTCCGAGCGCCTGCCCGTTATAGGCGTTATGGAAGTGCCGCAGGAACATGTAAGCCGTTACGGCATTATTGCCGGTGAGGAACAGTCCCCCGGCATTTACCGGGTGAAACAGCTGGTGGAAAAGCCCAAGGTAAGCGAGGCCCCCTCGCGCCTGGCCATAGTTGGCCGCTATATCCTTACCCCGGATATTTTTGACCACCTTGAAAAAGCCAAACCCGGCCACGGCGGCGAAATTCAGCTTACAGACGCCATGCAGGGCCTGGCAGATGACCGGGGCCTCTTGGCCGTGAAAATACGCGGCATGCGCTTTGACGCCGGCGACTGGGCGGAATACCTTACCGCCAACATCTACTTCGCCCTGCAGGAAGAAGATTTGCGTTATGATCTTATAGAGCGGCTCAAGCCCCTGCTCCCCTGGGGCTAGTTACAAAGAAAAGCTTTCAGCCAAAGCCTGCGTCTTTCACAGACGGGCGGCCCCTTTTGCTACGGTCGAGTACCATAAGAGTACACTCCCTGCGCAAAAGGGGCCGCTTTCCTTGTCTTTGACTAAAATCTTTTCTTTGTAACTTGGTTGCCGCTTCAGAGACGGTGTTTGAAAGGCAGTAAGAATTATTTGCTGCAAGTTTCTTGCAGCAAAGGCATGAAAGCCAGTAAAATTGTTCGCTGCAAGGCGTTGCACGCAACGCCTTGCAGCGAACCTGCCGGGGTTCCCCAAGGGGGTCACCCCCTTGGGCCGCCGGAGGCAATTCTTTTTTTATTCTCTGCGGGTTTTGGCGTGCACTGCCTCGTAGCCTTCCGGGGCTTCGCACAGGTTGAAGCTCCAGGTAACGCCATAGCGGTCGCGCAGCATGCCGAAGCAGGTTGACCAGAAGGTGGGGCCGGCGGGCATAATCACTTTGCCGCCCGGTTCCAGCGCGGTGAAGAGGCGGCGCAGTTCGGCTTCCGTTTCCAATAATAGGCAAAGGGAGAACACATTCCCCATGTTTTCCGCTTCCGGGAAGGGGTTATCGGTAATCATTAAGGACTGGTCTGGCCCAAGGGTTATTTCGCTGTGCATTACCTTGTCTTTCAGTTCCGCTGTAACCGGGAAATCCGGGTCAGGCGGCATATCCGCATAGGTAAAGTATTCCGGCTTCACGTTGAATATGCCGCAGTAGAAGCGTATGGCCTCAAGGGCGTTCCCGGCCAGGTTCAAAGACGCGCAAATACGCATGGTGTGTGGCTCCTGTTAGTTATTGGTTTAGTTTGTTATTCCGCAAAGCGCACCAGTTCCAGCAACTTTTTCCGGTGCGTGGCTATTATGTGGAAATATTCGTTTTGCGGAATGTAGATGTGCGGCACGTCCGCTTCTCGCCGGAAAAGGAACAGCGACAAAATCATGCGGTTTATGGCCTGGTGCCCGATAATCACAATGCCGGGCAGCGCCCCGGAAAGGAAAAAGGCCTTACGGATGCCGCGTTCCACCCGTTTGCCCAGGGTGGCGTAGCCTTCGCCGCCGGGGTAGATGTAGTTGTATTTGTCGCGCATCCGGGCCGCGTATTCCAAAGGCAGGTCGCGCCGTATTTCAGAATAGAGCATGGAATCACAAATTCCGGCGTCTATTTCATCCAGTTCCGGCAGGGGCACCACGGAACAGCCGGGGTGCAGGGCCTTCAGCGGGGCGGCCATTTGGTGGGAACGCAAGCGGGTTGACGTAAAGATGCAGGGGATTGGCGTATCCTTGAAGTGTTCCGCCAGGGCCGCGGCCTGGGCCTGCCCTTTGGCGGTAAGGGGAGAATCGCCGCCAATGCGGCCCTGCACGTTAAATTCACTTTCCCCGTGCCGGGCCAGGTAAAGGTTGCGCACCCAGTCTGAAACCAGAATGTCGCGAATTTGCACATAAAACGGGATGTTGTAGGGCAAATTTTCTTCCAGAATGCGGTTGTGCAGGGGGTTTACCCGCACAAAGGCATCGCTGGCCTGCAAGGGGGCGTAAATACTTTCATAATACCGAATACGCTGTTCAAAGCAGGCCACGGCGTCCGCCTCGTCAAGCCCGGCAAATTCCGGCAGCCGGGCCTTGCGCTGGATGCTGGCCTTCAACAGGTCCTGGTCGTCATTGTGGCATTCCACATAAAGCAGGGGGGCATCGGTAAGGGTGGCCCGCAGGGCTTCACGCCGGGTTTTGCTGGCGTTTGTGGCGTCCATAATGGCCACCTGCCCGCCCCCGGCCAAAAAGGCGCGCGCGCTTTCCATGTTCTGCCGGGCCAGGTCTTCCCTTTGCTTGCGGCCTTCCGCGTTTTCCGGGTTGTAAAATTCCGGCAGGGCGGATTCTCCGCCCAAAGAACGGCGGCGCAAGTCTCCGTTGTTAAAGATGCGCACGCCCAGGCCGTCTGCCTCCAGCCCTTCCTTCAGGCGCAGGCCGACTATGGATTTGCCCCGGGCGGGCAACCCGGCCAGAATAATGTAAAGCTTGAGCATGGCGGCTATTCCGCCAGGGCCACGGCTTCAACTTCCACCAGCGCCTCTTTGGGCAGCCGCCCGGCCTGAATGCAACTGCGCGCCGGGTAGGGGGGCTGGAAGTATTCGGCGTAAACCTCGTTCACCACAGAAAAATGCGCCATATGCTGCAAGAAAATGGTGACTTTTACCACTTTGTCCAGCCCGCTTCCGGCCGCTTCCAGCACGGCTTTAAGGTTTTCCAGCGCCTGGCGGGCTTGCCCGGCCGGTTCAAGCGCCATTTCCCCATCCGCGGGGTTAAGGGGCAACTGGCCGGATGTGAAGACAAACCCGCCGCAACGTATGGCCTGAGAATATGGCCCAATGGCCGCCGGGGCCTTTGGGGTGCTTATGATTTCCTTTTGCATGAGGCTTCCTTTGTTTTTATTACGAAAAAATTATACACAAATTGCTAAAAAAATACCACGTGCCCTAAAGCATGCGCCACTCACGCCGATAAGTCCAGTACAACACGCACGTTGTAAAAAAAACAGATAACCCACTAAGCACGGAGGCTTTATGGAACTCGGCGGCGTATCTTCCCAGGCCGGTATGGCTCAAAGCTTGATGAAAGCCGACAACAATTCCAACCTTGTTGTCCAGACCCTTGACAAACTCAACGGCACATCCACCCAGTCTATCCATGCGGATGACGAAGCCCAGCGCATGATCCTTTCCGCTGCCACGGGCATAGGTTCCAACCTGGATACCACTGTATAATAAATTCGTCTTGTCTGCCAACCCTTAATAAAGGGACCAAGCCGGCGGCCATTCCCAAACCTTGCGGTAAACGGAATGGCCGCTTTTTTTTGGCGGAATTTTGCCGGGCAATTCACTTATTTCAATAGTAAAATGAGGCCATTGCACAATGGCCTTTTTGCCCTTTTACTGCGTCGTGCTTCGTCCCGCGCGAAGGTCATATATGCTTGAATATACTCCCTCCGCACGGAACTCGCACTCCTTGTAAAAGAACAAAAATTCTCATTGTGCAA
>JAVBMP010000036.1:0-30113 GCA_031552315.1 Desulfovibrionaceae bacterium
CGCGAAAGGCGCTTTCCTTCAATAATTCCAATGGTGCCCAGGGCGGGACTTGAACCCGCACACCGCTTTCGCAGCCAGGGATTTTAAGTCCCTTGTGTCTACCTATTCCACCACCCGGGCGATTTGGGTTCGGCGTGTTGCGCGGGGTGGGGTTATTCGCGCAGCTGTTCTTCTATGGGGCCGGCGCAGGGAAGGGCCAGGGCCGCTTCTTGCCATTTGCCGTTGCGGATGGTGTAAACAAGCAAATTGGCAAGGTTTTTTTCAACACAAAGCACCTTGCACTCTGTTGTATTTTCCAGTTGCGATGCCAAGGCCTCACACACTGTGTGGAAAAGCTCTTCAGCAAAACCGGGAAAAACACATTGGGCCATAAGGCTGTCGCCTTCCGCCTCAAAGTGAATAAAATCAGCGCCTTGTATTTCAAGGATATTTTGCACGGCTTCTTTAAGCCGTGTTTCGTATTCAATTAGTTCGTGATAGCTGAGTTCCGGCGAATAAAAAAAATGCCCAAAAAACTCGGTTGAATACTTGGCCATAGAACCTCCATGATGCGAAGCAACGTAATTTATAGCGCAAAGAAGCCCTGCAAGTAAAGAAAAAATTGTCTGCAAAATATATTGCGGAATGTTCAAAAAGTTACAGTAAAAAAAAAATGATTGTGCAAGATAGAACTTACTTGAATCTTTTAACCCTAAGTCGAGAAGGAGAAGGTTATGGGGCATCCTACAATATATCCTACCGGTGTAACAGTTTATAATCCGGACAAATGCTGGAACGGGTACACCATTTTGCCGGCGGCCGCGCAGGGCGCCTTGCTTATTGACATGAACGGCAATGAAATGCGTTTGTGGAAAGATTTGCAGGGCTTCCCCAACAAAGTGTTCCCCGGCGGGCACATTATGGGCAGCCGCGGCGTGCGCAACCCCAAATACGGCCTGCAAGACCAGGTGGACCTTGTTCAGGTGGATTTTGACGGGAATGTGGTGTGGGAATATAACAAGTCTGAATTTATAGAAGACCCGGGCGAAAAACCGCAATGGATGGCCCGCCAGCACCACGACTTCCAGCGTGAAGGCAACCCGGTGGGCTACTACGCCCCCGGCATGGAACCGCGCGTGGACGGCGGCAACACCCTGGTGCTTTGCCACAAGGACGTTCAGAACAAATACATTTCCGACAAACAGCTTGTTGACGACATTATTTATGAAGTGAACTGGGAAGGCGACATCATTTGGGAATGGCTGTGCAGCGACCACGTTGAAGAAATGGGCTTTAATGAAGAAGCCCGCAACGCCATGTGCCGTGACCCCAACTTCCGCGGCGGCAGCCTTATAGACAACGCCCCGGCGGTTGGCGACTGGATGCACGTTAATTCCATGTCCACCCTTGGCCCCAACAAATGGTTTGAGCAGGGCGACCAGCGCTTCCACCCGGACAACATTATAATTGACGGGCGTGAAACCAACATCATACTTATTTTGGACAAAAAAACCGGCAAAATAGTATGGCAGCTTGGGCCGCTGTACAACACCAGCCCGGAACTGAAAAAAATGGGCTGGATAATCGGCCAGCACCACGCGCATATGATCCCGCGCGGCCTGCCCGGCGAAGGCAACATCCTTGTTTACGACAACGGCGGCTGGGGCGGTTACGGCGCGCCCAACCCGGCGTCCCCGCACGGCGTGAAAAACGCCACCAGAGACTGGTCGCGCATACTGGAAATAAACCCGGTAACCCTTGAAGTGGTATGGAAGTACACCCCCATTGAAGCCGGCTTTATCGTGCCGCTGGACGCCAACCGCTTCTACAGCCCGTTCATCAGCAGCGCCCAGCGCCTGCCCAACGGCAACACCATGATCACCGAAGGTTCTGACGGCCGCGTGTTTGAAGTAACCAAAGATTATGAAATTGTTTGGGAATTTATTTCTCCCTACTGGGGCAAAGGCGGCCTGAACATGAACATGGTTTACCGCGCCTACCGCGCGCCGTATGACTGGGTGCCGCAACTGCCCAAGCCGAAAGAAACCCCCATAGAAAAAATAAACGTTTCCGCGTTCCGCATGCCGGGCGCGGGCAAGCTTGGCCCCATTTCCACTGTTTCAGTTGAAGGCACTTTGGGCTTTGGCGAAGATGGCGGCCACTGCGTGGGCGCTACTGAAGAATAGGGGCTTGTCCCGGAAGCTTCATAAGCAAACTCCAAGAAAATCCGGCTATTCCGGCGGCTGCCCGGCCGCCGGAAGGCCCGGTGAATGTGACTGGCCTTCCGGGCTTTGTCAGTAACCTGACCGGGCTTTGTCAGTAACTTGAAGAAAAAGGTTGGGTAAAATGAGCTATACATTATATACGGCCCCAAGCTGCCTGCGTTGCGCGGTTGTAAAAAGCTTTATGGCGGAACGGGGCATTGGCTATGAAGCCTTTGATTTTAAAGCGGATAAAGATATCTTCAATACCTTTTACCGCACCAACCGCCCCCTGATTTACCGTAACCCGGAAGGGGTGGAATTTCCCATCATGGCGACCGAAGAAAACGGCGCCCTGCTTGTAAAACAGGGCAGCGGCGAAGTGGTGGCCTATCTGCTTTCCGGCCACAAGCTGGAAGCTTGCGTTACCCGCAGCGACCTGCTGCACGGCTGGATTTCCGGCCTCTATGTATCTCAGTGCCCCACAGATCAGGATGAAAATTTTATCACCCTGGTAAGCCACCTGGCAAAAAGCGGGTTGAAGGTCTATTTGCAAACAGATGGCCGCCGACCGGATCTGCTGGAAAAAGTGCTGGCTACCGGCGCTGTGACCCGTCTGGTGCTGAATATTTACGGGCCTTCGGAAATATATGAAGCCCTGTTCGGGCAGGCGCTGGAAAAGGCGGATCTGGCGAAAACGCTGGAACTGGTGAAAAAACACCCGTCATTCCAGATGCGCCTTGTGCTCAAACCCCTGGCCCTGCCCGGCGGCCCGGCCTATCTTACGCCGGAACAGGCCGCCCTGGCCGCCAAAATGCTGGCGGAAGCCGGGGGCGACATCAAGTTGCCGTTTGTGGTATACCGCAGCGATGAAGAAGCGGAAGGCCTGACAAAGCTTGAAGATTCCGCCCTTTTCGGTTATCGTTCAAAAATGCGTAACCACCTGGTTGCCACAGATTTGGCAAAACCGGAAAACCTGTAGCAAACGCCGTAATTTTTCGTCCGCGTTCCAGCGCGCCTGCGGGCGCGGGCCGCGGGCGGGAAATTGCCCCGGCACCTGGCATGGAGGTAAAAAAAATGGGCTTCAGCATTAAAAAGCATTTGCAGGAATACAACAAACAGCACAGCAAACCGGGCAAGGAATGCACAACCTGCTCGGCGGATATTGGTTCCGGCAGCGCCTCCGGCCACGCCGAACTGATGAAAATAAAAAACATACTGCAAACGGAAACCAAAGACATACCGGAAGGGTATGACGTTTTTATTCTGGATTGCTGCGCGGAAACGGCGCAAGACCAGGTGGTGTTCGCCATTACCCGCGAATTTAACTACCGCGACAAGGCGTCTTTTGCCACCATGGACGCGGCGCGTAAAATAGAACGCATCACCCACCAGTCCCCGCACATACGCTTCAGCCTTTCCCGCAATTGCGACACGCTTACCGCGGCCATAGATGTGCCCAGCGCCAACAAAATTGAACGGGCCATTCCTTTCGCGGATGACTACACAGACATTGTCACCCAAATTTGTGAACAATATTTGAGTATTGTGTTCCAGATAAAAGAGCTGAAGCAAACAACCTGTACCGCTTGACCGATTTAACCGGCCCGCGATCGGCAAAATTTCCCCTTTGCCGTTGCAACGGGTATGGCCGTTTTCTGAAGCTCCTGCAGAAAACGGCCTTTTTACGTGCTTGAGACTACTGCGCAACGGTCTCTATTGGAGGCCATTGTGCAATGCCTCTATTGACTTTTCCCCCAGTCTCAAGCATTCCTGCTGGGCGCGTGGTCAGCGTTGCGTGAAGTTTGCGCCTTCAAAAAGGCCGCTGTTTGGGCAACAAGTTGGCGGCGATTTTGGGGATAACTCTTTTTTGGTGAAGCGCCGTGAAAAAAAACATCCATACCAGCCCCTTCCGCACTTACCGCCGCCCGGCTGGCGGGGCGGGGGAATTTTCCTTTCAGGTTCAAGTGGCGGAAAGCGACCTGTGGGTCACCGCCCTTGCGGAAGGCAATGCCGGTTTGCCCCAACTTATGCAGGCGGAACTGCTGCGCCTGCGCGCCGGGCTGGAAGGGTGGATTTTGCGCTGCCCGGAATTTTTGACCAGCCTTGAACCGTTGCCCATGCCGGGCCGCGCGGCGGCAGCCAGCCCCGTGTCAGGTAGCCCCGCGGCAGCCAGCCCCGTGTCAGGTAGCCCCGCGGCAGCTAGTCCAGTGTCAGGCCGTTCAGCGGCAGCCAGCCCAGTGTCAGGCAGTTTGACGGTAGCCAGTCCAGTGTCAGCCAGTCCGGTTGAGGGCCGCCCCATGGAACTGATCCGGCGCATGTACGCCGGTTCAGAACTTCTTGGGGTTGGCCCAATGGCCGCCGTGGCCGGCGCGGTGGCGCAGGGCATGGCAGAGGCCTTTGTGGGCCGCTCGCCCGAATTGCTGGTGGAAAATGGCGGAGATATTTATATTTATTCCAGCAGGCCGCGCCAAATAGGCCTGCTGCCGGATCCGGAAAAGGGCGTGCTTATTGGCCTTGCCCTGCCGGCCAGCGTTTTTCCCTGTTCGGTCTGTTCTTCTTCCGCAACCATCGGCCATTCCCTAAGCTTTGGGCGTGGAGAACTGGCAACCGTGGTGGCCCGTGACGCGGCTGTGGCGGACGCGGCAGCCACGGCCTTTTGCAACCGGTTGCGCAAGGCGGGTGATATAAACCGGGTGCTGGAACAGGCCAAAAGCTTGCAAAAGCATGGCCTTACCGGCGTATTTTTGCAATGCGGCGGCAGCATGGGCCTTTGGGGCGACTTTGAACTAAGCGTCATGGGCGCGTGAAGGGCAGGGCGCAAAACGCCGCCCGGCGGCTTTGCCAGCGGATTTGCTGGCGGATTTACCGGCGGGCCTTGCCAGCGGATTTACCCGCGGATTTGCCTACTGGCCTTGCCGCCCGGCCCCTGTTGGCCTGTTACCGTGAAAAGACTGAATAACCCGGCCCTTGTAGAGCAGAGGGGCATAAATTATATCTGTTGACAGGCCAGACCTTTGTCTTTATAAAATCCCTCACGCGCCAGTAGCTCAGCCGGATAGAGCAACTGCCTTCTAAGCAGTAGGCCGGGGGTTCGATTCCTCCCTGGCGCGCCAAAAATTCAAAAGGACTTGGAGTAAAATCCAAGTCCTTTTTTATTATAGCAAGTTACGATTAAAATGAGTGAATGGATCCGGAATTGATCCGCAGGGTTTGTCTTTCAAACCCTTGCGGCTATTGCTCGCCGTCAAGCGGCTACTTCAAGCGTAAACCACTCATAGAAGTCATTTTGTTCTGGGCCTGCACTCTATGCTTACCCGCGTTTCATGTCCTCAATCAGCGCGCTCAGGGACTGGGCCTGGCTGGCCAGGTTGCTTACGGCCTGGGCCGCCTCGCGCATGGCCAGGGCGGTTTGCTCGGCAATGCTGTTGATATGGACGACGGAGCTGTTGATTTCTTCGCAGGTGCTGGCTTGCTGTTCGCTGGCGGTGGCGATGGCCCGCACCTGGTCAGCCGTGGCGTCCACCATGGTAACGATTTCTCCCAGGGCAAAGCCGGAGCGGTTGGACTGCTCTGTGGCCGTGTCTATTAGCTGCACCGCGCGATCCACCTGCGCGGTGCTCTTGTCCACGCTGGTCTGAATGGACTTGATGGCGTTGCCAACGTCAGTGGTAGAGGTCATGGTCTTTTCAGCCAGCTTGCGCACCTCATCGGCTACAACGGCGAAGCCGCGCCCGGCCTCACCCGCCCGGGCCGCTTCAATGGCGGCGTTCAGGGCCAGCAGGTTGGTTTGGTCGGCAATGTCGGAAATGACGCTCATGATCTGGGAAATGCCCTGGGCCTGGGTGGTAAGACCGTTCATGTCCTCTTTGAGCATCAGGGAAACTGCCTGCACATTCTGGATGCCTTTCACCGCGTCTTGCACCACGCGCGCGCCTTCTTCCGCCCTGGCGCGGGTGTCCGCGGAGGTGTTTGACGCCTGCGAGGCGTTGCGGGCCACTTCCGCCACGGTGCAGCTCATTTCGTTCATGGCTGTGGCGGTTTCGCTCACGCGCTGGGCCTGCTCATTCGAACCCCGTTCCGACTGCTCGACCTGGGCGGAAAGCTCCTCTGAAGCGGCCGAGATGATGTTCACAAACTCTTCCAGCTGATCCGCCGCGGCCAGCATGCCGTCACGCTTGGCCCTTTCCGCCGCCTGGCGGGCTTTTTCGGCTTCACGCATGGCTTCCTCTGCCGTGGCGGTCTGGGCGCGGGCGTCTTCGCTCAGGGCTTCGGCCTTGCTGATATTGTCGATCAGGGAGATGATCATGTTCTTCAGGGCGGCGCTTAGTTCGCGCACTTCCCCGCCGAAGGTCTCGTCATGGATGGGGGCGTTCAGGTTGCCTCCGGCTATTTCCTGGGCCACACCGGCCAGAACGCCAAGGGGGCGCACACTGATGCGCACAACGATGAAAATCAGCAACAGGCAGAGCAGCAACGCAACCCCGCTGAAGATCATGGTCATCTGGCCGATTTGGTCCGCGCCGGCCAAAACCTCGCTTAACGGCGCGTTGACCATAAAATACCAGGTTTGGCCGGTTATGGAAAAGTGGATCGGGTAGTAGTAGAAAAAGCTCTCTTTGCCCTGATGGTCGCTAATTTCCATAAAGGGCTTGCCGTCCGCCAT
Organism: Desulfovibrionaceae bacterium; assembly: GCA_031552315.1. Classification (GTDB taxonomy): domain Bacteria; phylum Desulfobacterota; class Desulfovibrionia; order Desulfovibrionales; family Desulfovibrionaceae; genus JAVBMP01. The sequence goes on from JAVBMP010000036.1 coordinate 6,847, forward strand.
CGCTTTGCGCAGCCCGGCGGGATCTTTTGTAGCCGCTGTGTCGAAGATGTTTTTGCCGGTTGCATCCTCCGACCTGCTGGTGGCGACAATGGTGCCGTCCTGCGTGATGCAGGCCCCCCAGCCCGTCTGGTAAATCTTGAGGGCGGCCAGGGATTGCATGATCTCATTCAGAGAAATGTCCACAAGCACAATGCCGCGAAAGCGGTTATCCAGCTTGATGACGGCGCTGGCTGTAGCCATTAGCACCTGCTTGCCGCCCACATTGTAGAAATAGGGGTTGGTCAGGTAGCTTCGCCCCTGCCGCTTGGGCACGGCGTAGTAGTCGCTTGTCTCCAGATCCTGAAGGGTGGTCAGTTCGTGCCCGGTCGCGCTGTAGGGGATGAAGCGCCCGTTCTTGTCCGACCCCGGCTTTCCGGCATGTTCGGCGTCTTTGCCGTCATAGGCGTTCGGCTCCCAGGCCGTTCCGGCGGCCAGAAACTCCGAGCGTCCTTCCTGCATGCCTTGCAACATGGTGATGAAGCGATCACGCACCACAGGGTCGTTCCGCTTCAGCAGGGGAACCATGCTGTCCGCAAAGGCCTGCGCTTCATCAAGGGCCATCTCGAAAAGCGCTTTGATCTCATTGCCGTATTGACCGGCCAAAAATGCCAACTCGCGTTTGGCAACCTCTTCAATGGCGCTGGAGCTTTTCGCGCGGATTTGCCAGGCCAGCGCACCCAAAGCCAAAATCAGCATAAGGCCGACGGGCAGTACTATTTTAGCGGTCATGCGTAAATTGCGGTACCAATGCATTGTAGCCTCCAGTTCTAGAGAATTGAAAATTTGTGCTTTTTGGAAGGAGCCGCCAAATGCATCAACATTCGCGGTATTGAACGGCTTGAACCAGCCTTTGAGCCCCCTCCCTTGCACCCTCCTTGCCTACTGTGAAGCCGTTGCACAATGGCCTTTTTGCCCTTTTACTGCGTCGTGCTTCGTCCCGCGCGAAGGTCATATATGCTTTAATATACTCCCTCCGCACGGAACTCGCACTCCTTGTAAAAGAACAAAAATTCTCATTGTGCAATGGCCTCACTGTTCTATATCCGGAACGATTTCCTGGCGGATTTTACGGGCCTGATTTATAAAAAATATCTGTAGCGAATAAGCCAAGTTCTAATAAGCATAGCACAAAAAACGGATCGACCACAAGAAATAATTCGCGCGTGCCCCAGTAAAACCATCATCTTGTGCAACGGCCTCCTTTGCGCGTTTCCGCCTGAAATTTGCAGGGAACGGGCTGGCGGGCTTGTCTTTTTTTATAAATTTAGTTAGAGTTCTAACTAATCAAGGAGGCAACATGGCCCAGCACCCCATTCCAGACCTTATCGCAAAATGCCACCTGACCTGGAAGCGTTATGTGGCCAGGCAATGCCTGCCGCATCAGATCAGCCTTAAGCAGCTGCATTTGTTGCGCTTGCTGAAAAAGGGGCCGCTTTCACCCATGCAGGCGGCAAGGGAACTGTTTTGCGACAAGCCAACCGCTTCCGTTGTTTTGGGCAACCTTATCAAACGCGGTTGGGCGGAACGGCATGCGAATGAACAGGACAGGCGCGGGGCCTGCCTGCTCATAACCCGGGCCGGCCTGGAAAAACTGGAATCTATGGAGGCGGGCGGCGGCCTTTTGCGCGGGCATCGCCCCCAGGAATGCCTGAACGCGGAAGAACGCGAAACCTTGCGCGTTCTGTTGCTGAAAATTTATGAACACCTGAACGCCAATCTTACAGGAGAAAATCATGACGCAACAAGCTGAAAATGTTTTGGAATTGCTGCACTCCCTACGCACAATTCACGGAGATTTCGCTGAAACTCCGGTGCGGGAACAGGATATGGAAACCATTTTGAAAGCCGCCGTCCGGGCCGCAAATTCCTCTTCCCGGCAGTGCTATTCAATAATTAGCCTGCAAGACCGGCAATTGATGAAGGAAATATGCATGTATTCCGCCCCGCGGGCGCTACTTTTTCTGGCAGATTCCACCCGCCTGCGCGATGCGGCCAACAGCCTGGGGTACGAGTTTGGCACAGATACGCTGGAGGATTTGCTCACCCCCATCATAGACGCCTCATTGGCCGCGCAAAACGCCATAATTGCCGCCAAAGCGCTGGGCATTGACAGCATGCTGACCAACGCCGTGCTGCGCGGAGACCCTTCCCGCTTCAAACGCCTGCTTGACCTGCCGGATGAAGGCTGCATGCCGCTGTTCACAGTGCTTTTCGGTTACCCTAAAGAAGAACCCGCGCACCAGCACGGCCGTTATCTGGGGCCGGGCCTGCTGCACAATGAAGGGTACCAGCGCATGACCGCGGAACAGTTGCAAGCCATGCTGGCCGAATATGACGCGCCGGAAAGGCACATGGGGCTTTCCTTCACAGATTGGCGCGCCAACGGGCATAAAAGCTATTTTGAATGGTTTTTCAAGGTCTGGTCCAAAAACGCCACCCCGCAAAATGAAACGCCCCGCAAACGGACGGATAACGCGCGTATTATGGCGGAACAGGCCGGTTTTTTGAACAAGGCATAACTGAGACCATCGCACAATGGCCTCAACCTCATCCTGAAAATTTTGGGCCGTGGTGACGCGCGGCCCTTTTTTATTTTTTGGGACGAGCCGGATCTGTTGGGAAAACTTGCAAAAAAATGCCCGGTGCGCTATGGGTTAATTGAGGTGTCTCATTTGGCCCTGGTGTACGGGCGCGGCTTTTCCGGCACAGCTTTTACCCCCCACAAGGAGGCTTGTCATGGCTGAAAAAAAGACAATTGAAGAAAAAAGCATTTGGGAAGATGCCAGAAGCATGTTGCGCAAGGCGGAAAAAGATGGAATTGAAACCGCCTGGGATCGTTTTGAAAAACAGTCTCCGGTGTGCGGGTTTTGCAAACAGGGCACCAGCTGCCGCAATTGCGCCATGGGCCCCTGCCGGGTAAGCGAGGCCCCGGGCGCAAAAAATAGTCACGGGGTATGCGGGGCAGACGCCAGCGTTATTGTGGCCCGCAACTTCGCCCGCTTTGTGGCCGGCGGTTCCGCCGGGCATTCAGACCACGGGCGCGACCTTATAGAAACGCTTGAAGCCATTGTGCAGGGCAACGCGCCCGGTTACGCGGTGGCCGATGAAGGCAAACTGCGCCGCCTGGCTGCGGAATTTCAGGTGCCGGGGGCGGAAAGCCGCCCCTTGATGGAAGTTGCGCAAGGCCTGGTGGACGCCTGCTTTGAGGAATTTGGCAGCCGCAAAAAGGAACTGGCCCTTACCGCCCGCGCCCCGGAAAAGCGGCGTCAGCTCTGGCGGGAACTTGCCATGATGCCGCGCGGCATTGACCGGGAAATTGCGGAAACCATGCACCGCACCCACATGGGCTGCGACAACGACGCCCTTAGCCTGGTGGTGCAAAGCGCGCGCACGGCCCTTTCAGACGGCTGGGGCGGTTCAATGATAGGCACCGAGCTTTCTGACGTGATTTTCGGCACCCCGTCGCCGCGTTCATCTTCCGTCAACCTTGGCGTGTTGAAGGCGGACAAGGTGAACATACTGGTGCACGGCCACAACCCGGTTGTTTCTGAACTTGTCCTGGCCGCCGCGCGAGACCCGCAAATGCTGGAAAAAGCCCGCCAGGCCGGGGCTTCCGGCATAAATGTGGCCGGGTTGTGCTGCACGGGCAATGAACTTATGATGCGCCAGGGCATACCCTTGGCCGGCAACCACCTGATGACGGAACTGGCCATTGTCACCGGCGCGGTGGAAGCGGTAGTGGTGGATTACCAGTGTATAATGCCTGCATTGGTGCGCGTATCGTCTTGTTATCATACCCGTTTTATCAGCACTTCCAACAAGGCGCACTTTACCGGGGCCACGCATGTTGAGGTGCGCCCGCACAACGCGCGGGAAAAGTGCCGAGAAATAGTTGAACTGGCGATTGAAGCCTACAAAAAGCGTGACCCCGCCCGGGTGGATATACCATCCGGCCCCGTGCCCATTATGACCGGGTTTTCAAATGAAGCCATCCTCGCGGCCCTTGGCGGCAGCGCGGAACCGTTGCTGAACGCGCTTAAAAGCGGGCAAATCAAGGGCGCCGTGGGCATAGTCGGCTGCAACAACCCCATGTACCAGCACGATTCCTGCAACGTGGCGCTTGCCAAAGAACTTATAAAGCGCGACATCCTGGTGCTGGTTACCGGTTGCGTCACCTGCGCCGCCGGCAAGGCCGGGCTGCTTGTGCCGGAAGGGGCCGGCATGGCCGGGCCGGGGCTTGCCGGGCTGTGCCGCGCCCTGAATATTCCGCCCGCCCTGCACATGGGAAGCTGCGTGGACAATTCACGCATCATGACCCTGTGCGGCATGCTGGCAAGCGCCTTGGGCGTGGATATATCAGACTTGCCGGTAGGCGCGGCTTCACCGGAATGGTATTCGGAAAAGGCCGTGGCCATTGCCACCTACGCGGTAGCCAGCGGCATTCCCACCCTTATAGGGCACCCGCCGTTCATTACCGGCAGCGCCTTTGTGACAGACCTGGCCCTGAACGGCCTTGCCAACGTGGTGGGGGCCGCCTTCATTGTGGAACCGGATCCTGTAAAGGGCGCGGACAGGCTGGAGGAAATTATTATGGAACGCCGCGCCAGGCTGGGCATTTGATAAGCGGTATTCAGAGCATTTTGTCATTGAAATTATCCATTCAGATAAAATGCTCTGGCGTTGTGAAGCGAAGCGCAACGCCCGCTGGATTGTAGCAGGCGGGCTTTGCCCGCCGTTAAGCGACAATCTCAAAGCGAAAATGTCATAAAGGAACCCCAAAGAACAGGTGCTGTATGAAAATTGCCTTCGCGGGGAAGGGCGGCGCGGGTAAAACCAGCCTGGCCGCCTGGACGGCGGATTACCTGGCCCGCCGGGGCCATAACGTGTGGCTTGTGGACGCGGATACCGCCCTGTCCCTGGGGGCGGCCTCCGGGTTGGAAAAGGGCCTGCTGCCGCCGCCGCTGGCCGCCCGTCATGACCTTTTGCTGGAACGCATAGGGCAGGGCGGGCTGATAAACCTTAACCCGGAAGTTGGCGACCTGCCGGAAGAATTGGCGGTGGTTCTGCCGCCTTCCGGCGGGTTGTCGCCCCCGGGCATACAGCCGGGCGTAAAACGCCTTCTGGTAATGGGCAGCATTGCCCTGGCCGGGGGCGGCTGCGCCTGTGAGGCCAACGCCCTGCTAAAGGCCGTGCTGGCGCATCTTATTCTGGAACGTGACGATTACGTGCTGGTGGATCTTGAAGCCGGGGTGGAACACCTTGGCCGGGGCACCGTCGCCGGGGTGGACGCCCTGGTGGTGGTAAGCGAACCTTCCCTGCGCGGGCTGGAAGTGGCGGCGTCTGTATGCAGGCTGGCGGAAGAACTGGGCCTGACCCGCTGCGTCCTGGCGCTGAACCGGGCGGAAGACGCGGATATGGCGGAATTTACAGATGCCGCGTCCTTTACCGCAACCTTTGTGGAACAGGCCGGTCTTGTGGGCTTGCCGCGGCCAAGTTGCTTCATTCCCGTTTTGCCGGGGCTTGCCCGGCGTATGTTGCGGGCGTCTTCCGTCCTGGCCCTGCCGGAAGAAAGCTTGCTGGATGAAATAATTTCCGGCCTGCTTGCCGCGCTTGACCGCGTTTGACGGGGCTTGATGGGGCCTGACAGCGCCGCTTGCCCGGAACCGCCGTTTGCCCGGAACGCGCACGGTGGGCCGTAAAAACATGCCGGGCCAGGCGCGGTCAATATGTTGGCTTGACAAGGGCGCATTGTGTTGTTTATTCAACATCTGTGAACGAGGCCGTTGCACAATGGCCTTTTTGCCCTTTTACTGCGTCGTGCTTCATCCCGCGCGAAGGTCATATATGCTTGAATATACTCCCTCCGCACGCCCTATGCGATAAGGGGCACTCCTTGTAAAAGAACAAAAATTCTCATTGTGCAACGGCCTCGCAAGCAGTAAGTCCGGCGAATTTTACATTTTTATCCACTGCCAGGAAGTGAATGAAAAACAGGTGTTGTGAAGCGCGGCGCGGTGCCGTTTTCAAGGCGGGTGTTGCCCGGCTGCCGCTATTTTGCGCCTTGCTGGCGTTTTGCGTCCTTTTTGCCTGCGCCTTTCCCGCATGCGGCGTTGCGGCCCAAAATGCGGCCCCAAAGGCGGATCCAAAGGCAGGCCAGACTGCAAGTTCCGGCGCCCCCACTGCCACAACCGCCGTTTCTGCCCCCGCAACCGCCGCCCCCGCAACCGCAACCGCCGCCGCCCCCGGCAAGGAAGACCCTTTCGCCCTGCCGCCCAATATCAAAAAGCCGGATCGCGTGCTGCGGGAAGAGGCCATCACCCCGGAAGTGGACAGCCGCATCAGGCCGCAGCTGCCCCCGGCAAGCTTGCCGGGGCCCAGGCAACCTGCTTCCGGGCAACCTGCTTCCGGCCAGGCCACTCCCGGTCAACTCACTCCCGGTCAGGCCGTTTCCCAGCCTCTGCCCGGCTCAATGGCGGAACCCGGCCCCAATGCCGCGCCCGGCCCATATGCTTCAGAAGACGAATTGCGCCCGGCCTTTTCACAAGCGCTGAACATTCTGAACCCGTTTACAGAACTTGATGAAACCGGCCAGTTTTTAAGCCTGCTGGAACCTTTTGTTTATGAAATTACCAATTATCCCCTGAGTATAACCATAAAATCCGGCCGGGCCGGGGCAGATGCCTGGGGCGGACTTCCGGCCCTGCCCAAAGACGGCAACAGCGCCGCCATAGTCATGTTGCCCAACCTGATAACGCGCGGCCTGCACCCATACCCCACCTACCATCTGGATGACGTAGCCCCGGAATTTTTGCTGGCGGAATTGCCGCTGGCGCTTTGGGTGCCGGAAGGCAGCCCCTTCAAAACCCTGCAAGATTTAACGCGCTTTGCGTTTAATAACCCGGAACAGCTGATAATTGGCGGCGGCGGCACCTATTCCGCCCCCCAGCTTGCCAATGCGGTATTCGCGCGGGCCGCCGGGTTGACCGTGGGTTACCGGGGCTACCTGGGCACGGCAGACGCCATGCGGGCAGCCAATGAAGGGCGGGTAGCCGCCGTATGGGGCTATGCGCTGGAAGAACCGGGAAAAAGCGCCAAAATGCGGCCCCTGGCTATTGCCGCGCGGGCGCGTTCGCCGGTTTTTCCGCAATTGCCCACCTTTGATGAACAGAAGGTGGATCTGCTTTTCCACGCGGACTTTGGTTTTTCTTTACCCGCCGGCACAGCGGCGGACGTGCGCGCCTTGTGGCAAAAGGTGTTCAAAAAGCTTGCCTCCGGGCCGGAATGGGCAAAGGCCGCCACCGCGCTTGGCTTCAAGGTAAAATTTACCGGCCAGCCGGAACTGGGGGAATGGTACAATTCCCAAATTGGGTTTTATAGAGATTTTATAAAAGATTACGGCATAAAATAAGGCGCGCGCCCGCTTGTCTTGCGGTATTTTGTGGCGGCTTCCCTTGACAAAACCCCTGATGGGGGCTATATATTCTAGCTGAAGGAACATTTTTTTAAACAAATTATCAGCGACTTATGCGCAGCATTCTTGTTGCCGCTTGGCCGGAGCAGGAGACTTATCATGGCAGGCAAAACAGAAATCGGCCTTTGGGATGATGATATTGAACGGATAAAACGCACACATGGCGTAATGGAAAAACTGCTGCGCCAAATGCGCATACAGGCGTACATTTGCACCAACTGTGAACCGCCCCAGCTTGGCCGCAGCAATCTTTTCGGTAAATTCCCGGTTATTGAGGTCAATGGCAACTACTGGCACCGCAAACCGAATGAAGACATTTCGGAAGAACAGCTTGCGGTGCTGTTTCGCCACCTGGTCTCCATGGGCGAACTTTCCACAAATTGAGTTTTGGTTTTATTGATTAGGGCTTTTGCGGGTAACGCCCCGCATTATAATAACCTCTATTTTTTAAGGAGCGGAAATGTTTACTGAACTTACCAATGAAAACTATTCCCAGATGATCAAAGACACCCAGTCCGGTGTTATTCTTTGTAAAAAAGACCTTTGCCCGCACTGCAAAAACATGGGCGTTGTAGTTGAAAAGTTTTCCGCCATGGTGGGCGGCGATGTGAAATACTACAGCATCAACAGCCAGACCCAAACCGACGCCCTGGCCGGTGTTGGCGCTGAACGCGTGCCCACAATCTGCATTATCAAAAACGGCCGCATTGCCAGCGTAAAGTCCGGCCTGATGAACCCGCGCGAACTTGAAGCCCTGTTCAAGAGCGTTTAATTACAAAGTATGCGGCGCAAGATAACCGTTATGGTTATCTTGCCCATTCCTTTTTTTCCGGCATGTTCCGTGCGTGCCGTTTTTGTTGCATGTTTCTACGTTACGTTAATCCCTCAACTTTCAGCAAGGGTACCACAACATGGCAAACACAAAAAATTTTGATGTCCTTATTCTGGGCGGCGGCATAGCCGGTATGACAGCGGCTATTTACGGGGCGAAAGCCAACTACAAATGCGCCATTCTGGAAACCAATATCACCGGCGGCCTTGCCAACTCCACCTACACCATTGAAAACTTCCCCGGCTTTATTGAAGAACACGGCATGGAGCTTATGCAGAAAATACGCAACCAGGTTGATCACCTGGGCGTGCATACTGAAGAAGCCGTTGTTATAAAAAGCTTTGACATCAGCGGTGGCAAGGGTGAACTGAAAAAGGTTGTTATTGACGACTGCGGTGACGAAGTTGTGTTCACCGGACGCGCCATTATCATCGCCACCGGGCGTGAACCGCTTAAGCTTGACGTGCCCACGGAATCTGAACATATCCACTACTGCGCCATTTGTGACGGCCCGCCGTACAAAGACAAGACCGTGCTTCTGGTAGGCGGCGGCAACAGTTCTTTTGACGAAGGCCTCTACCTGATGCAGCTTGGCGTAAAAGAACTGCATGTTATTGAAATTATGGATCGTTTCTTCGCCGCTCAAAGCACTCAGGACAAACTGCTGGGCCTGCCCGGCGTGAAGGGCCACAAGAGCACCAAATGCGTTGACGTGAAGCTTAACTGCGACGGCCGCCTGTGCGCCGCCGTGCTTGAAGACACCCAGAGCGGCGAACGCCGTGAACTGGCCGTTGACGGCGTGTTCGTGTTCCTTGGCCAGCGCCCGCAAAGCGACATGTTCAAGGGCCTGATCAACATGGACAAGGCCGGTTACATTGAAGCCAGTGAAGGCATGGAAACCAACATCCCCGGCGTATTCTCCGCCGGCGACATCAACCGCAAGAGCTTCCGCCAGCTTACCACGGCTGCCGCGGACGGCACCATTGCCGCCCTTATGGTTGACCGTTACCTGCGTTCATAGACTATTTTCGCGAACAGGTTTAGAATCCCCTTGTGTATTTGCGCAAGGGGATTTTTTTGTAGAAAACTTCTTTAATAACTGCGCGTTATAACGCAAACAAGCATAATTTGAGGCTGTTGCACAATGGCCTCAAATTTACACCCGAAACCAACCGAGGGGTCGCGGGGAAATCATTTCCCCGCGTGGGGTCCAGGGGCGAAGCCCCTGGCCGCCGGAGGCATCCCCAAACCCATTTTTTATTTATGTGGCGCATAGCAAAAATTTTCAGCATAGTGTTATTTTTTCTTCTGCTGGCGGCGGGGGGCTGGTACTTTTTTGTGCCCAAACCCCCGCTGCTGGAAGGGGTAAGTTTTTCCCCCCTGGTGCTTGACCGCAACGGGCGGCTGTTGCGTCTTGGCCTTAGTGAAGATGAAAAATACCGGATATTTACACCGCTAAAAAATATCGCTCCAGAAATGGTGCAAGCCACGCTGTTGTATGAAGACCGCAAGTTTTACCAGCACAGCGGGGTAAACTTTGGGGCCTTGCTACGCGCCTTCCACAGTTCCTATCTGGGTGGCGGGCGGCGCATGGGGGCGTCCACCATAACGATGCAAACGGCGCGGCTGCTTTACGGGCTGGATACCAACAGCATACCCGGCAAGCTGCGGCAGATTGAGCGGGCCTTCGCGCTGGAACGGCATTATTCCAAAGATGAAATTTTGGAAGCCTACCTTAACCTGGCCCCCTATGGTGGCAATTTGGAAGGTTGCGGCGCGGCGGCGCGGGTGTATTTCCATAAAGGTGCGGCTTCCTTGAACCTTTCTGAAACGCTGGCCCTGGTAAGCGTGCCGCAAAACCCGGCCCGCCGCAACCCGATGGCCTTGCGGAAAGATGCCGACGCCTTGCAGGAGGCCCGCAACCGGGTGTTCCAAATTTGGCTGGATGCCCACCCGGAAGACGCCGGGCAAAAGTTCCTTATATCCGCCCCGCTTGCCGTTTACGGGCCGAAGGATCTGCCCTTCAGGGCGCCGCATGTTTCCATGGAAGCGGTGGAACGCTTCCGGGCCAGCCCCGGGCGTTACAATTCCACCATCCGCACAACCATTGATGCGAATTTGCAGGCCTTTTTGGAAAACCAGCTTGAAGCGTATTTGCAGCGTGAACGCAAGCGCAACATTAAAAATCTGGGGGCCGTGCTGCTGCATTGGCCCAGTATGGATATTTACGCGCTGGCCGGTTCAGCGGATTTTTACAACCCGGAAATAAGCGGGCAAATAGACGGTTCAGAGGCCCGGCGCTCGCCCGGTTCCACCCTGAAGCCCTTCATTTATGCGCTGGCGCTGGATCAGGGCCTTATTCACCCCAAAACACTGCTTTATGACACGCCGCGCAGTTTTGCCGGTTACGACCCGGAAAATGCCGACCAATTGTTCAAAGGCCCGCTAAGCGCCACAGACGCCCTGGTGCAAAGCCGCAATATCCCGGCCATTCAGCTGGCCGGGCGCTTGAAAGACCCGGATTTATATGAATTTTTGCAGGGCACCGGGGCAAGCCTGCCCTATGCCCGCGACCATTACGGCCTGTCCCTGGTGCTGGGCGGGGCGGAAATACCCATGCGTTACCTGGCCGCGCTTTACGCCATGCTGCCTAATGGCGGGGTGTTTCATGAACCGCGCCTTTACATGCGTTCCGGCGGGCGCAGGGCAGGGCGGGATGCGGCGGCTTCGCCACAAACAACTTCGTCACAAACAACTTCGTCGGGGGCGGCTTCGTCCGTAGCGGTTTTGTCGGGGGCGGCTTCGTCCGTAGCGGCTTCGTCAGGGACGGCTTCGTTCGGGGGTTCCGCCAATCCTTTCGCGGTGGGGGGCGGTGGTGCTCCCGCGGGCGCTTCCGGTGGTGTTTCCCCAAGTGCTTCCGCAGGCGCTTCCGCTGAAGGGCGGCGCTTTTTTTCAGCGGAAGCGGCAGCCCTTACCCTTGATATGCTTAAAGATAACCCAACGGTGCAGCGGGTGCGCTTTTTGGGGCAACGCGCGGACAAGCTGCCCCTGTACTGGAAGACCGGCACATCAAACGGGCAGCGCGATGCCTGGACTTGCGGCGTGTTCGGCCCCTATGTGCTGGTGGTATGGATAGGCAACTTTGACAACACCCCCAATCTGCATTTTATAGGGGCCAGCGCGGCCGCGCCCCTGTTTCTGGACATAGCCGCCGCGCTGGAGGCGCGCGAAGGCCTTATAGACCTGCCCGGCCAGGGCTGGGAAAAGCTGAATATAAGCCGCATACCCGTATGCGGCGCAACCGGCGACGTAAATACCGCCCTGTGCCCGGAAGTTGTGGAAACCTGGTTTATCCCCGGCGTTTCACCCATTGCGGATTCCGGCGTGTACCGCAATATTTTGCTGGATGAGGCCAGCGGCTTGCGGGCCTGCGTGGAGGAACCGGGCAAAACCCGGCGGCAGGTATGGGAATTTTGGCCCACAGACCTGCAACAGGGCTTTCGCATGGCCGGTATAAGCAAAAGCCCGCCCCCGCCCTTCATGCCCGGTTGCGAATCAACCGCCGGGGCCTTGCCTGGCCTTGCGCCGGAAATTGTCACGCCCAAATATGGCGTGGTTTACCAGCACAGCGTTTCCAACCCGGCAGGCAGCGTAATTCCGCTAACCGCGCGGGGTGACGCGGATGTCACGCAGTTTTTCTGGTTTTCCGGCAGCAAGTTCATAGGGCGCGCCAAACCGGATGAATCCCTGCTCTGGCGGCCCGGCGGCGGCCGTCATAACTTGCAGGTAATGGACAATTTCGGGCGTTCAAGCACCCGCGCCGTGCAGGTGGACAGCATGGAATAAATCCGGGACCATTCCACAATGGCCTTTTTGCCCTTTTGCGTCGTGCCCATGTTTCGTAGTCCCGCGCGAAGGTCATATATGCTTGAATATACTCCCTCCGCACGGGACCACGGGACCACGGGATCACGGGACAGGGGCACTCCTTGTAAAAGAACAAAAATTCTCATTGTGCAATAGTCTCAAATCCGGGACGCCGCCTGTTTTCTTTGCTTGACGGGGCTGATAAGGCTGTTTTAAAAGACGGTAAACAATATAAAACCGTTGTGGGTAATAATGAGTAAAAAATATAGCAAGGGCCATAAAGGCGGGGATAAAACGCGGCCCGGCATGCAGCCGGGTATGCCGCCAGGTATGCAGCCCGGCATGCAGCCCGGTATGCAGCCCGGTATGCAGGCTGGCGCGTGCCTGGCCGGGCAGGCCCCGGCCGGTAGCGCCGCGCCTGAAAAAATGCCCGTTACCGCGCCAGTTTTGCAAAACGGGCCTGAAACAGCGGCCAGTGCCGCCGGGAGCTTGCCGGTAACTGTTCAGGTAAAAGAACAGGGAAATGTTCCGGCCAAAGTTTCAGAACCTACGGAAAATAATGATAAAAAATCCGACAAGGCCACAATTTCCCTTTCCAGCCTGAACATGCTCCGGCGTTGTCTGGTTTACTTCAAACCGTACAAAATACAGATTTTTCTGGCCCTGATCGGTATGAGCATGGCGGCGGCGGCGGAAGGGGCCACGGCCTGGCTGGTGCAACCGGCCATGGATGAAGTGTTTATTAAAAAAGATATGACCTATCTTTATCTGGTGCCCATTGCCCTGATTGTTGTCACCTGCTGCAAGGGCGGCGGGCGGCTTATGCAAAACTATATGATGCAATATTGCGGGCTTAACGTGCTGGAACGCCTGCGTGATGAACTGTACAGCAAAATTATCCGCCTGCCGTTGCGCTTTTTTGAAGGGGCGCAGGTGGGCATGCTCATGTCGCGCATCATCAATGATGTCGCGGCCATACGTTCTAGCCTGCCTGCCCTGGTAATGGCCATACGCCAGGTAATTACCATGATTGTGCTTTTGGGCGTGGCCTTTTACGCCAATGCCAAGCTGGCCTTCATAGGGGTTTTTGTGCTGCCGGTGGCGGCCTTCCCCTTTATCTATTTCGGGCGCAAGCTCCGCAAGCTCGGGCACAAGAATTATGAAAAACTTTCAGATATTTCCATACTTTTGCAGGAAATTTTAAGCGGCATACGCATTGTGAAGGCCTTTTCAACAGAAAAGTTTGAAAACAGCCGCTTTGATGTGGAAAACCGCCGCCTGGTCAAAATAAACCTTAAACAATGCCTGGCCGGGGAATGTTCTTCCGCCAGCATGGAAGTGGTTGGGGCGCTTGGCATAGCCGTGGTCATTTTTTACGGCGGCTTGCAGGTTATAAGCGGCGAGGCCACACCGGGCAGCTTCTTTTCTTTCATAGCCAGCATGGCCCTGCTTTATGAACCGCTAAAAAAACTTACCGCCGCCAGCAATGAAATTCAACGCGCCCTTTCCGGGGCCGACCGCGTGTTTGAAATGCTGGATTCACCGGAAATAAAGGTGGAAGAAGCGGGCGACATGGAATTTGCCGGGGAAATACGCGAAATTACCTTTGAAAATGTAAGCTTTTCCTACGCGGAAGAACCCGTGCTGCAAAACCTTGGCGTAACCGTGCGGGCGGGTGAGCGCATTGCCCTGGTTGGGCCTTCCGGCGCGGGCAAAACCACCTTTGTAAACCTGCTGCCCCGTTTTTATGACCCAAGCGCGGGCCGGGTGTTGCTTAACGGCGTGGATTTGCGTGAATATACCCTGCATTCCCTGCGCAATAAAATTGCCGTGGTTTCACAAGACAGCTTTTTATTCAACACCACGGTCAGCGCCAACATAGCCTACGGCCAGCCTGATTTGCCGCAAACGGATATTGAAAGCGCCGCCAAAGCCGCCTATGCGCACAACTTTGTAAGTGAAATGCCCCTGGGCTATGATACCATTGTGGGTGAACGCGGGGTAAAACTTTCCGGCGGGCAAAAGCAACGCCTTACCATTGCCCGGGCCATAGCCAAAAACGCGCCCCTGCTTATTCTGGATGAAGCCACCAGCGCCCTGGATTCAGAATCGGAAAAGATTGTGCAGCAGGCGTTGGAAAACCTTATGCGCGGGCGCACCAGCTTTGTCATTGCGCACCGCCTTTCTACCATACTGGGCGCGGACCGCATTTTTGTTATGGAACGCGGCAAGATTGTGGATATGGGCAAGCATGAGGAATTGCTGCCCCGCTGCGAGCTGTACGCCAAGCTGTACGCCATGCAGTTCAACGGTTAGGCTTGGAATCACAACGGCCCTTTTGCCCTATGAACTGCGTCAGGAAAGTTTTTATTTCGGTCGAGTACCATCAGAGTACACTTCCTGCATAAAAAACTTTCCTTCCTTGTCATAGGCCAAAATTGCTCGTTGTTTAGTTTGCCTAATAAAAAAAACAATTTGAGGCCATTGTGCAATGGCCTCAATTAATTAACCAGTTCTACACATAAGGGTGCCAATCATGACAACATATACCCCCATCCCCAAAGGCTTCAAATTCGCAACCGCGTCCGCCGGTTTCAAAACGCCGGGGCGGCAGGATAGCGCCCTGGCTGTAAGCGATACCCCGGCAGTGGCGGCCGGGGTGTTCACCACCAACCTTTTCAAGGCCGCGCCCGTACTGGTTTGTCAGGAAATGCTGGCGGCCTCGGACAAGGCGCGGGCCGTGCTGGTAAACACCGGTCAGGCCAACGCCTGCACCGGGGATGAAGGCCTTGAAAACTGCCGCCGCACGCAAGAACTGGTGGGCAAGGCCGCCGGGCTTGCGCCGGCTGAGATTTTTCCGGCTTCCACCGGGGTTATCGGGGCGCAGCTCAAGATGAACCTGTGGGAAGATGTTGCCCCCAAACTGGCCGCCAACCTTGGCAAAATGAATCTGGAAGATTTCGCCAGGGCCATTATGACCACGGACAGCTTCCCCAAATACGCCCACGCTGTGGTTGACGGCATTACCGTAAGCGGCGCGGCCAAGGGCGCGGGCATGATCTGCCCGAACATGGCTACCACATTGGCCTTTGTTTTTTGCGATGCGCAGGTGGAAGCAAAAGACTGGCAAGCCCTGCTAAGACGCGTTACGGAACTTACCTTCAACCGGGTGACCGTTGATGGCGACACCAGCACCAATGACAGCATTTTCGCCTTTGCCAACGGGGCCAGCGGCCTGAAGGCGGAAGGGGCGCTGCTGGCCCGGCTGGAAGACGCCGTGCGCGAGGTGCTGGGCAAGCTGGCCTACATGCTGGTGCAAGACGGGGAAGGGGCCACCAAAGTCGCGCATATCAACATACAGGGCGCGGCCAGCGACGCGGACGCGCAACTGGCCGCCCGCGCCGTGGGCAATTCCCAGCTTGTCAAAACCGCCCTGTACGGCAAAGACGCCAACTGGGGCCGCATTGTGGCCGCCCTTGGGCGCAGCGGGGCCAGCTTTGACCCGCAGGCCGTTAGCGTGAAGCTGGGCGGCATTGAAATTTTCCGTAACGGCGGCCCGGTGGCGGAAAGCGGTACGGAAGCCTTTGAGGCCGCACTGGCGGAAAAGCTGCAAGCCCGCGACATTGCGCTGGACATCCAACTGGGCGGCGGCAAGGGGGCTTACAGACTGCTGGCTTCCGACCTTACGCACGGATACGTGAACATCAACGCCGATTACCGGAGCTAGCCATGGCGGATGCAAGGCAGGATATTGTAAATTCGGATGTTATGGGGGCCATTCTGCACACCCCTGGGGCCATTTGCCTGGAAGAAGTGCCGGTGCTCAGCGCCGGAGAATTTCGCAACTGGCTGTCCGCCGCGCTGGAAGGCCGGGCCAGGGTGGCCGGTATGGCCGCCCTGCCGCGTGAGGCCGAAGTGCCAGCCGCCCGCATTTACCTGGCCCTGGCCCGCGACAATTACAGCTATTTTGAAATTGCCGGGTTTGACGTGGCGGAAAGCTACCCCTGCCTTACCAATGACTTCCCATCCCTGCACCTGTTTGAGCGTGAACTTTTTGAAAGCCTGAACATCCTGCCGGAAGGGCACCCCTGGCTTAAGCCGGTGCGCTTCAGCAAAGTGGAGGCCGGCCGCGCGGATTTTTACGGCATAGACGGTGATGAGGTGCATGAAGTGGCCGTTGGCCCAATTCACGCCGGGGTTATAGAATGCGGGCACTTCCGCTTTCAGTGCCGGGGTGAAGAAGTTATGCACCTTGAAATTTCACTGGGTTATCACCACCGGGGCATGGAAAAAATGCTGGCCGCCGGGCCGGACAAACGCACCCTGCCGCTTATGGAAGTTGCCGCCGGTGATACCACCATAGGCCATTCCTGGGCCTATTGCAGCCTGCTTGAAAGCCTTGGCGCGCCGCAACCGGACCGCCGCGCCCAGCTTGCGCGGGGCATTGCGCTGGAGCTGGAACGCCTGGCCAACCATACCGGGGACTTGGGGGCGCTTTCCGGCGACGTGGGTTTTTTGCCCCCTCAGGCCTATTGCGGGCGCTTGCGCGGCGATTATTTGAACATGACCGCGCTGTTGTGCGGCAACCGCTTCGGGCGCGGCTTCCTGAAGCCCGGCGGGGTAAAATTTACGCTGGATGAAGCCCTGGCGCAGGAACTTTTGGCCCGGCTGGAACCGGTAACCCGTGATGTAAACGGCGCTGTCGCGCTGTATGAAACATCCCCGGCGGTGCATGCCCGTTTGCACGGCGTGGGCGCGGTGGGGCAGGGCGCTGCCCTAGATTTGGGGCTGGTAGGCCCGGTGGCGCGGGCTTGCGGCCTGCCGCGCGACTGCCGCTACAACCACCCGCAGCCCGGGTTGGAAAATATGGAATTTAACCTGCAAATGCACAGCACCGGCGACGTGGCGGCCAGAATTGCCATACGGGAAATGGAAATAAATGAATCCGCCCGTCTTGTGCGCCAATACATAGCCGCTTTGCTGGAAGAAGACCGCGAAGGCGGGGGCGCAAGTGCGGGCGCAGGTGCGGACGAAGGTGCCGGCAATGACCGCCGCCTTGCGGACCGCCGCCAAAGTGGGCCAGGCAAACAAGCGGATCGCCGGCAAGATGACCGCCGCCAACACCCGGACAGGCGCAGACAGGCTTACAACCGCCTTACGCCGGAACGGCGCGGGCAAGAAGCGGTGGAAAGGCGCAACGGTGAAGAACGGCGCGCGCAAGAACGGCGCGGCCCGGCAAACAATCTGGCAGCTGACCTGGCCCGGCCAAGGGGAGAAAACGGCCTGCTGGCAAATTCCCTGGCTATTTCCGCTGTAGAAGGCTG
Organism: Desulfovibrionaceae bacterium; assembly: GCA_031552315.1. Taxonomy (GTDB): domain Bacteria; phylum Desulfobacterota; class Desulfovibrionia; order Desulfovibrionales; family Desulfovibrionaceae; genus JAVBMP01. The sequence continues at coordinate 24,380 of JAVBMP010000036.1, forward strand.
GCGCGGAGAAATTTTCCACATGGCCGTAACCGGGCCGGATGGAAAGTTTTTGGCCTATAAAATAACCGACCCCTCGTTCCACAACTGGATAGGTCTGGCCCTGGCCCTGCGCGACCAGCAGATTTCCGATTTCCCGCTTTGCAACAAAAGCTTTAACCTGTCATACTGCGGGCATGATTTATAAGGCCTTGGGCGCTGCCGCAAACATTGAAACGCGGCCATTGCATAACTGTTTAGAAATAGTGGAAGGTATTTCTGAAATACCCGTTAAAATACTATTCACTTTAGTCAAAGCTTGTGCTAGTTCTGTAATTGTAAGGTTTAAGGCAGCCCCACGCGCTGTAGGCCCTGCGCTATTTTGAACCCGAATAAACTTTTCTCCCAGGAGTATGCAATGGCCAAGAAGATGAAAACGATGGACGGCAATACAGCGGCAGCCTATATTGCCTATGCCATGAGCGACACTGCCGCGATTTACCCCATAACCCCTTCTTCCACCATGGGCGAACTGGCGGATGAATGGGCGGCTCAGGGGCGAAAAAATATCTTTGGGCAGGTGCTGCAAATTAAAGAAATGCAGTCTGAAGCCGGGGCCGCCGGGGCCATTCACGGCGCATTGGCCGGGGGGGCGCTGGCAACCACCTTCACAGCCTCTCAGGGCCTTCTGCTTATGCTGCCCAACATGTTCAAAATTTCCGGCGAGCTTTTGCCCGGCGTGTTCCACGTTGCCGCCCGCGCCATAGCCGCCCACGCCCTTTCCATTTTTGGCGACCATCAGGACGTTATGGCCGCGCGGCAAACCGGCTTCGCCTTCCTTGCCTCATCTTCCGTGCAGGAATGTATGGATATGGCCCTGGTGGCGCACCTTGCCGCTGTGGAAGCCAGCCTGCCCTTCTGCCACTTCTTTGATGGCTTCCGCACTTCGCATGAAGTTTCCAAGATTGAAACCATTGAATATGAAGATATCAAACCCTTGATGAACTGGGAAAAAATAGAGGAATTTCGCAACAACTGCATGATGCCGGAACGCCCCACCCAGCGCGGCACGGCCCAGAACCCGGACATCTATTTCCAAAACCGGGAAGCCGCCAACGCCTTTTATAACGCCGTGCCCTCCATTGTGGCGCAGCAGTTCCGCAAGGTGGGGGCGCTTACCGGCCGCCATTACCGCCTGTTTGACTACATGGGCCACCCGGAAGCCACCCGCGTTATCATCGCCATGGGTTCCGCCTGTGAAACCATTGAAGAAGTCATCAAGCACCTGCTCAAAAAGGGTGAAAAGGTCGGCCTGGTCAAGGTGCGGTTGTACCGTCCGTTCTCTGCCGAACACCTGTTGCAGGTTATCCCCGCCACCGTGCAATCCGTCACCGTGCTTGACCGCACCAAAGAACCGGGCGCCCTTGGTGAACCGCTTTACCTTGACGTTGTGGGCGCTTTCAAGGAAGCCGGGCGCTGCGTAACCATAAGCGGCGGGCGCTACGGGCTGGGTTCCAAAGACTTCACCCCGGTCATGGCCAAGGCCGTGTTTGACAACATGCTGGGCGTGGTGCCGAAAAACCACTTCACTGTGGGTATTGTGGACGACGTTACAGATACCTCGCTTGACCTGGAAGCGGAATTTGACACCGTGCCGGAAGGCACCGTGCAGTGCAAGTTCTACGGCCTTGGTTCAGACGGCACCGTGGGCGCCAACAAACAGGCCATCAAAATTATCGGCGACAACACAGACATGTACGCCCAGGGCTATTTTGCGTATGATTCCAAAAAGTCCGGCGGCTTCACCGTTTCTCACCTGCGTTTCGGGCACAGCCCCATCCAGTCCACCTATCTGGTAACCCAGCCGGACTATGTGGCCTGCCACAAACCGGCCTATGTGCGGCTTTATGACATGCTGGAAGGCATCCGCGAAGGCGGCACCTTTGTGCTGAACTCCAGCTGGAGCCTGGCGGAAATGGAAAATGAACTGCCCGCTTCCCTGCGCCGCGCCATTGCCGTGAAAAAACTGAAGTTCTATAATGTGGACGCCGTAAAACTGGCTACAGAAGTGGGCCTTGGCGGGCGCATAAACATGATCATGCAAACGGCCTTCTTCAAACTTTCAAAGGTGTTGCCCTTTGAACAGGCCGTGGCCCTGCTGAAGGATTCCATAAAGAAAACCTACGGCAACAAGGGTGAAAAAATTGTAAACATGAACATCGCGGCGGTGGATAGATCCATCGATGCGCTGCAAGAAATCAAATACCCGGCCGCCTGGGCGGACGCGAAGGATGAGGCCGAAAGCGGCTGCAAGTGTCATGAGCCGGAATATGTGCGCAACGTGGTTAAACCCATTTTGGCCCAACAGGGTGACAAATTGCCGGTTTCCGCCCTGCCGCCGGACGGCATTGTGCCCCTTGGCACTGCCGCCTATGAAAAACGCGGCGTTGCCATCAACGTGCCGCAGTGGCTGCCCGCCAACTGCATCCAGTGCAACCAGTGCGCCATGGTCTGCCCGCACGCGGCCATCCGTCCCTACCTGGCCACTGAAGAAGAACTGGAAGGCGCGCCCGAAGGCTTTGATACCCTTGACGCCATGGGCAAGGAACTGAAGGGCCTGAAGTTCCGCATTCAGGTTTACAGCCAGGATTGCCAGGGCTGCGGTTCCTGCGCCGATGTTTGCCCGGCCAAGACCAAGGCGCTGGAAATGAAGCCCATTGAAACCCAGCTGGCAAAACAGGTGGAAGCCCTGGAATTTGCCCAAAGCAGCATCACTGTAAAAGACAGCCTTATGTCGCGTGATACCCTCAAGGGCATTCAGTTCCAGCAGCCGCTTATGGAATTTTCCGGCGCTTGCGCGGGCTGCGGTGAAACCCCGTACATCAAACTGCTTACCCAGATGTTTGGTGAACGCATGACCATTGCCAACGCCACGGGTTGCACATCCATCTGGGGCGGTTCCTCCCCCAGCACCCCGTATTGCGTCAATGACCAGGGCTTTGGCCCGGCCTGGGGCAACTCGCTCTTTGAAGACGCGGCGGAATTTGGCTTCGGCATCAATATGGCCTACAGCCAGCGCCGCGCCAAACTGGTAGACCTTATGAACAAGGTGCTGGAATGCTCCGTCAGCCCGGAACTGGCCGGCTTTATCAAAGAATGGCTGGAAAAGAAGGACGACGCGGCGGAATCTCTGCGCCTGGGTGATGAAATACTCAGCCGTATTGAAGAAATACCCGGCCACCATCTGGCCGAGGAAGTATGGGCGCTTTCCGACTTCTTCACCAAGAAATCCGTGTGGGTCTTCGGCGGTGACGGCTGGGCCTATGACATAGGCTACGGCGGCCTTGACCACGTGCTGGCCTCTGGTGAAGACGTAAACGTCCTGGTGCTGGATACTGAAGTGTATTCCAACACCGGCGGTCAGGCCTCCAAGGCCACCCCGCTGGGCTCCATAGCCAAGTTCGCCGCCGCCGGCAAGCGCGTGGGCAAAAAAGACCTTGGCCGCATGGCCATGAGCTACGGCTACGTCTATGTGGCCTCCGTAGCCATGGGCGCGAACAAAAACCAGGTAATCAAAGCGTTTAAGGAAGCGGAAGCCTATAAAGGCCCCTCGCTCATCATTGCCTACGCCCCCTGCATCAACCAGGGCATACGCAAAGGCATGGGCAAGAGCATGGAAGAATCCGACCTGGCCGTAAAATCCGGCTACTGGCCGCTTTACCGCTATAACCCGGAACTGGCGGCGGAAGGCAAAAACCCGCTGCTGCTGGAATCCAAAGCCCCGGACGGCAGCCTGCAGGCCTTCCTTTCCGGTGAAAACCGCTACGCCCAGCTGGAAAAGGACGCGCCGGAAGCCTCAAAGGAACTGCGCGCGGAACTGGAAGAAAGCTGCTGGCGCAGATACGCCCAGCTGGAACAGCTGGCAGCCTTGCCCGCCCTTGATGAAGCCGTAAAGGCCCACAAGGCGGCGGCCCCGTCCGCGGCCAAACCGTCCGGCAACGGCGACAGCGACAAGTGCACCAACACCAGCACGGCGGAACACGCCGGCAAAGCCGATGAAGCCTGTGACGATGGCCGCAAAGGCAAATAAAAGCACCTAAAAAAACGGGCGGCCTTTGTGCCGCCCGTTTTTTATAGCTTAATAACAAGGCCAAAACGATGCGCAACATTATTTTGCTTTTCCTTACCCTGTTTGTTGTGACCGGCTGCGCGGCTGTTCCGGGCTATGATATAGCGCGGGATGAACGCAACGTGGGCGCGGTATTTGATGATACCGGCATAACCAGCAGTATAAAAACCTCGCTTATGCGCAAGGATGCCGAGCAAGGTTATGCCACCAAGGTTTATTCCTTTAACGGCCATGTGTACCTGGTGGGCGCGGTAAAAAACAATTTCCGCCAAATGGCCATAGATACGGCCAGCGGCGTTTCCGGCGTAAAAGATGTTACAGCCGTATGGTTTTCGGAAGCGGCCAAAACAGACACCGCGTTGGACTTCCAGCTGCGTACCGCGCTGATAGGCAACGGGGCCTTGAGTTCCAGCCAAATTTCCTTTGAAGCCTATGATGGGAATGTGGTACTGCTTGGCCTGGTGCGTTCCGGCGATGACGTGACGGAAGCCGTAAAGACCGCCCGCGCTGTTTCCGGCGTGAAAAGCGTAAGGTCTTATTTGAAGCCTTCGCGCTAGCTGTAATGTTTCAACAGATTGTTCGCCTTCCAGCCAAAGGCCTGAAAAATGACATAAAATTACAGTGTTGAATAACTAACCCTATATATGGCGGAATTTCACGCGGAAGCGACACAGGCCCAACCTTCACGCCAGAAGGTTACAGGCAATGGCTTGCCCGCTTCAGCCCAATGCAGAGGTAAAAATGGCGGATATAGGCACAAGTTCCTTGCAAACGTCTTCCTTCAACGATGATGAACTGGCCTGCCTGGCCCGCTGCCTGGACGCGTTGCGCCAGGAAGGCGAGGGCGGCGTCGCGCTTGGTTTTGGCCTTAGCGAAGTTGCCCGCTTCATGTTTGAACACGGGGTGTGGAACCTGCAAGCGGTTGATGATGACCTGAACTGGATAAAAGAAGCGGAACTTGACCGCTTTTTCGCCTTCTTCCTGCAAAAAAAACGCCTGCTTTTTCACCATGCCGATATAGGCCCCCAGCAAGCCTGGGGTTACCCGGCCACCGGCCCAAACCCGCTTTGGCTGCGCTACCACCAGGAAGTATGGCAAAAAATTGTGGACCCGGAACGCATAAATCTGGTCTTTCTGGACGGGCGCTTCCGCGTTGCCTGCGCCTGCCAGGCCCTGCTGCGTTGCGGCCCCGGCATAACGCTATACGTGCATGACTTCTGGCCACGCCGCAACTACCACGTATTGCTGGAGTTTATGGAATTGCAAGACCGGGCCGGCAGCGCCGCCGTACTGCGCCTGCAAGAAAAAGAAAAGCCGAAAACCTGGCGCAAGGTGGCCCTGGCGTTGCAACACCACCAGTTTGATTTGCGCTAGAACATTTTTACTCTTGAAATAATCTAGAAAATTGTGTATGATTTTCTCATGAGCATAGCAAGTCCTGAAATTCGTAAAATAGCGGTAGAGGCATATCTTTCTGGCAAAGCCACGCAACAGCAGCTTGCTGATATTTTTGGATTTCACAGAACAGCCATTGTCCGGTGGGTTCGTGAATACAGAAAAGATGGAAAGCTTGAGCCGCGAGCTCGTGGCCACATGGGCAAGGCTTTTTCTGATGAGGAAAAAGAACGC
>JAVBMP010000029.1:0-4700 GCA_031552315.1 Desulfovibrionaceae bacterium
GGCCGTGTTTGATGAACTGGGCGGGCATGCGCTTGTCATGCGTCTGGCGCGTATAAGCCAGAGCATGGAAGATTCCGACAGAAAATACCTTACAGAACAGGGCATGACTTTTTATGACCTGACGCCGGCAGAAAGAGAAGGCTTTGTGAAAAAAGCCGCTGCCGTGGGCAAGGAAAACTGGGAAACCGCTATGAAGAACCGTAAGCTGCCCAACCAGCAGGAAATTTTTGACAAGGCCATGAAGATTTTTGCGGAAGAAGAAGCCAAGTACCAGGCTGGCAAGAAGTAATTTATAACGAAGCATGATTGGAAGTACGGCCCCTTACGTTGCGCATGGCGCGGCGTAAGGGGCCGTACGCCTGTTTTACCCAGCGGTCTGCGTAAAAACCGAGGCCATTGTGAGGCCATTGCGCAATAGAGTGGTTTACGCTTGAAATAGTCGCTTAACGGCGAGCAAAGCTCGCCTACGACTATTCCGCAGCAAGGATTCGAAGACAAATCCTTGCTGAGCAATTCACTCATTTCAATCGTAAATTGCTCTAGCCTTAAACCGCGCTTCCCGCCACAAAGCCGCTGGCCCAGGCCCAATGCAGGTTGTACCCGCCAAGCTGGCCGCACACGTCCAGCACTTCCCCGGCAAAATAAAGGCCGGGGCAAAGGCGGCTTTCCAACGTGGCGGAAGAAACTTCGTCCGTGTTTACCCCGCCCCGGCTGGCTTCCGCCCGGCGCATGCCCTCGTTGCCGGCAGGGTGGATGGTCACGGCCTGAAAGGCCTCTTGCAGGCGCAAAAGATCTTGCCGGGGCAGTTCCGCAACCTTGCGCTCCGCAAGTTCCGGCGGCAGCAGGGCCAGGGCCAGGCGTTCCGGCAGCAGGCGGCAAAAAAAGTTTTTCACCAGGCTTTTTCCGGCGGTATTCAGCAGTGGCCCAAGTTCCTTGCCCGGCAAAAAATTCAGGCGCAGGGCATCCCCTTTGCGCCAGTAAGAAGAAATCTGTAAAATGGCCGGGCCGCTAAGCCCCTTGTGCGTGAAAAGCAGGGGCAGGGTAAAAACGGGGGCGGTTTTTTTGCTGTTTTTTTTGGCCGCCTTGCCGCCTTGCGGAATGTCCTGAACGCAGCCGGGCAGTTCCACCGTAACGTCAAGGCTTATGCCCTCCAGCCCGCGCAGGGGCCATTCTTGCGGCATGGTCAGGGGAACCAGGGCGGGCGAGGGCGGTATTATGGAATGCCCAAAACCCTTGGCCCAGCGCATTCCGGCATCGCTTCCGCCGCATTGCGGGAAGGAAGGCCCCCCGGTGGCCAATAGCAGGTTGCGCCCGGCAAAGCAGAATGTTTTACCGTCTTTTTTGCCGCGCAGCAAAAAACGGGGGGCGGCGCTTGGGGCGCCTGGTTCACCGGGCGCAGCGGGCTCACCGGGCAGGCAGGGCGCAGCGGGCTCACCGGGCAGGCAGGGCGCAACGGGCTCACCTGGTGCAGCGGGCGTGCCGGGCGCAGCGGGTGTGCCGGGCGCAGCGGGATTTTTTTGCCCGCCCGGCTGTTCCGCGCTGCCTGGGCGGTATTCGCTGCTGGCGGGCTGTGCCATGCCGCGCGGGCATTCCGCGTTCAGGGCCAGCTGTTCAAGTTCCACGCCGCACACTATTTCACACCCGGCCCTTTGGCAGCGGGCAAGCAGCCAGTCCAGCACGGCGCGGGCGGAATGGCAAAACATTTGCCCGTGTTCACGTTCCTCCAGGGCTATTCCGGCTTCGGCCAGCAGGGCCAGCATGCTTTCCGGGCTAAAACGCGCCAGGGCGGAATGGCAAAAGCGCGGGTTGGCGCCAAGGTAATTTTCCACGCCCGTCTTGCGGTTGGTTACGTTGCAGCGCCCGCCGCCGGAAAGCAGAATTTTGTTGCCCGGTTCCGGGTTGGCTTCCAAAACCAGCGTTTTCAGCCCCCGCGCCCCGGCTGTGGATGCCGCCATAAGGCCGGAAGCCCCGGCCCCCACGATTATCAGGTCAAATTCCCGCATTTGGCACAACTTCCTTGGTGTTATCTGGCAGATTTTGCCTGGCAGATTCTATCTGGCAGACCCGGCGTATTTTTTTATTTTTACCCTTTCCACACGGGGGTATATCTGTTAGACTGAAAAAGTTCAACAGGGCAAGGCAGCGGAGTTTGGGCCATGCGCAATGGCTTGAATGTTACAGACGGAGAAATGTTATGCCAATAGTAGATTCTTCCACCTATCAACCCCCGCGCTGGTTGCCTGGCGGGCATTTGCAAACGGTATTCCCCACCTTGTTCCGCCGCGTTGCGGAACCTGAACTTGAACGGGTGCGCATAGAAACCCCGGACAACGACTTCCTTGACCTGGATTTTGGCCGCGGCGCTCCGCAAAACGGGCAACATGGCGGCCTGCTTATCCTTTCACACGGGCTGGAAGGGCATTCCCGCCGCAAATATATCTTGGGCATGGGCCGCGCCTTCATGGCCCGCGGCTGGGACATGCTTTCCTGGAACCAGCGCAGTTGCTCGGAAGAAATGAACCGCACCCCGCGCCTGTATCATAGCGGAGAAACGGAAGATTTACAGTGCGTTATACGCTACGCCCTGGGCCTTGGCCATGATCAGGTGGTGCTGGCGGGCTTCAGCATGGGCGGCAACCAGATTTTGAAATATCTGGGTGAAAGTGCGGATTTTATGCCCACGCAAGTAAAGGGCGCGGTAACCTTTTCCGTGCCCTGCCACCTGCCTTCCTGTTCCATGGAACTGGCAAAGCCGCACAACCGTATTTATATGGAAAATTTCATGCGCACCCTGCGGGAAAAAATGCGCGCCAAGCATGAGGCCTATCCACAGCTTTTTGATATTGAAGGGCTGGACAAGATGAAGGACTTCAAGGCCTTTGATGACCGCTTCACGTCCAGCATCTACGGCTTCACCTCTGCGGAAGATTATTGGGAAAGGGCGTCTTCCCTGCCTTTTTTGCCCCGCATAAAAGTGCCCGTTCTGCTGGTCAACGCCCTGAATGACCCCTTCCTTACCCCGGAATGCTTCCCCAAGGAAATAGCCCGGCAAAGCCGCTTCCTGTACCTTGAAACGCCGCGCTACGGCGGGCATACCGGGTTTGCCTGGCAAGCCAACGGGCAAGACGGGCACCCGCTTAAACGCTATTGCCAACCCGCAAGCTTGCCGGAAGCTTACTGGTCTGAATTGCGGGCCATAGAGTTTGTGGAAAAGACAATCGGGATTCCCCTGTGATCCCCGTTATGAGTCCTTTTATGCATCAACTTATGCGTCCCCTGTTGCCCCTTCCGGCGGGCAAGGCAGCCCGGTTCCGGCCTGTTCCGGCGGGCTTGCTTGCGTGCCTTGTTCTGCCGCTTTTGGCCCTTGGCGGCTGTTCCGCCAGCTGGAATGGCCCGGGCGGAACACCCGCCACCAGCTTTGGCAGCCCGGATTCCGCCATTGGCGCGGATTTGGGCGTGCTTCCGCAAAACCCGGAAGCCTGGCTCCCCGCGAACCCGGCGGAACAAGAGCGCTTTTTGCTGAAGCCGGAAGCCTGGCAGGCAGAGCTGGAAAAAACGCGCCGCGCCTGTTTCGCGCCCTGGCAGGCCAGAAACCTTGGCAAGCTTGCGCCGGAAAGAGTGGACGACCTGTTCTGGGCCATCAAGGGTATGAACCCGGCCAAAGGCTACATGGAAAATCTGCGCCCCTATGATGAAAACCGCTGGGCCGCGCTGGTGGAAAATTGCGCGGTGGAAGCCTTCAAAAATAGCCCGGGCCAAGGTCTGCCCGCCATTGCCCTGCGCAATTCCATGCTGCGCATGATGCCGGCAGACACGCCGTTTTTTTTGAACCCGGCGGATGCCGGGGAAGGCTTCCCCTTTGACATGTACAATGTGTCGGCCATTTACCCGGGCACGCCGTTGCGCATCATTCACCGTTCCCAAGACCGCAACTGGCTGTTGGTGGAAGCCCCCGGCCTGCATGGCTGGCTGCCTTTTGAAGACGCGGCGGAAGTGGATGAAGCCTTTATGAAGCGCTGGCAGAGCGGCCCTTTTGTGGTGCTGACGCAAGACAGGGTCCCCCTGCGGCCGTTGACCGGCCCGGAACAGACCATTTACGGGCAGCTGGGGATGTTGTTGCCCGTGGATAAAAGCGGCCCTGGCCGCGTGCTGGTTCCAGTGCGTGGGCCAACGGGCAAGGCCCTGGCCAGGGCCGCCGTTTTGCCGCCCGGCGCGGCGCAAGCCTGGCCCCTGCGGCCCACGCCGCGCAATGTGGCTGCCCTGGGCAAGGCGCTTATGGGTCAGCCATACGGTTGGGGCGGGGCCTATGCGGCGCGTGACTGTTCCGCCCTGACCCGCGACATCCTGTTCAGCATAGGCATTTTGCTGCCGCGCAATTCCCGTTACCAGGCGGCTGTTGGCGGGCCGGTAAAGCTTGAAGGGCTAAGCGGGGCTGAAAAGGAAAGGCGGCTGCGCGAACAGGCTACCCCATTCCTCAGCCTGCTGGGCTTCCCCGGCCACATAGGCATATATTTGGGTGAATATGAAGGGCAGGCCGTCATGCTGCACAGTTATTGGGGCATACGCACCCGTGAAAGGGACGCGGGCCTGGGGGCGGAACCTGTGCCCGGCCGCGCCGTGCTTGGCAAAACAATTATCAGCACCCTGCGCCTGGGCGCGGAAAGGCCGGACGCGGACAGCCGCTATATGTTGCTGGAGCG